>JAQICA010000024.1 GCA_027858775.1 Salinivirgaceae bacterium
CAACTGCTGATGGGGTTTCGGTATACGGTACAGAAATCGAAGCTGATGGTACATTTACGATCAAGGTTCCTGCAACCGACCGTGGTACATCCATTATGATTTCCTTGGATGAATTCCTAAGCGATCAAAAACAAACGAAGTGGAGTACCGATGCCAACACTTGGGTTTACGACACCCCAGTAGAAAAACGTTTCTTCGCAGGCGACACACCGGAAATGCTTTATGCGGGCGAAAACAAATTTATGAGAATTACTTATAGTGACGAAAATTTCAAATAGGCATATCCTGTTTTTGATTCATCACAGTTCGATAAAATCATAAATTATTATTCGATGAAACGCACCAACAACAATCTACGAATTGTAAAAGAGGTGTTTCAAATGACACTTAAATTTAAAAATTATGAAGAAAATACTCACAATAATTATTGCTGCACTCTTAATCACACCGGGTTTTGCTCAGGATGAGCAAGCAGGAAGCAGCAAAGTGGTTAATAAAAATGGTGTTCCAATTTTGCCCGAAGCAGGAGACATTGCATTGGGTATAGATATGGTTCCCTTTCTGAACTTTGTAGGAAATATTGCCAATCAAACCACAAACAACAGCTACAATGGACAATTTCTCTCAAACGGAAATACACACTACGGAAAATATTTTTTAAGTAGCGACATGGCTGTACGTGGGCGAGTAGGATTATATAACAGAACAAGCAATCTCAAAAATTACGTGCAAGATGATGCCGCACTATATGTCGATCCGAACTCCCCTGACATGGTAATTGATGTTTACAAATATGTAAGCCACAATTACTTAATAGGTGCCGGAATTGAAAAACGTAGAGGTAAAGGTCGCTTACAAGGATTTTTTGCCGCCGAGGTCAACTTAATGTTTGGTTCAACCAAAGACACCTACACGTACGGAAACAGTTTCTCAGAAATTAATCAAACTCCTACAACCACAAGCTTTGGATCTAACTTAACTGGCAATGGCCGCATTCTTGAAGACAAGGGAAACACTTATTTTGGAGTTGGACTGAACGGCTTTTTAGGTGTTGAGTACTTTATTATGCCAAATGTTTCGTTGGGAAGTGAAGTAGGTTGGGGAATTAACTACAGATCCTATTCTCAATCGAACAATGTTGAAGAAATCTGGAATGGCAATGCTGCCGAAGAAATTACCAACCTGGACTCTCCGGGAAACAATTACTTCGGATATGGGCTGACAAATCCCACTGCAAGTTTATACCTGATGTTCCATTTTTAAGAAATTTACATGATAAAAAAAAGCACTCATCATTGTGATGGGTGCTTTTTTTTTCGTAACGAAAACTCCTCATAAGACTAAGCAACTACAAATCGCCCACGCACACGTTTGCCGAAAACGGCTCGTATAACGTGAGCATGCTTGCATCGAGCCAATGCGGAAGCACAACATTCGCAACCACCATAGTGCAAGATTTCGAGGTGCTTGAAGCCGATTTCGACTTTGAAGTAGATGAAGCCACAGTAGATTTTACGGCTGTCACCAATGCAAACAATATTACATGGAGCTTTGGCGATGGAAACCACGCGTCCGGAAGCGCTGTAGCCAACACTTATGGAGCAGCAGGCGACCACGGTGTAACCATGACAGCCTATACACCTTACGATTACATGGAAGTTGTAAAAACGGTAACTACAACCGTGGGAATCAACAATGTGTATAGCAGTCAGGTGCAGGTTTACCCGAATCCGGCCGGCTCGCATGTAAATATTGCCAGCGAAACACAAATGCAAAAAGCTGATATTTACGATATTTCAGGGAAATTACAATCATCGTATAACATTACCGGCACAAGTGCTACAATAGATGTGCACCACCTCAAGGCCGGAACATATTTCATTAGAATAACCACCGATACCAAAACATTCCCGGTGAAACTAATTATTCAATAGTATCGTTAAGGGAAAGAAGCAAAACAGTGTTAATAAAAAACCTTCGTTGCTGTCCAACGAAGGTTTTTTTTTATTCAAATTTTGAGTTATAAAGACAAACCAAGCCTCCCTGTTCGCTATCTTTAACACTAAATGCCGTTCAGATACGGACACCTATTGTTCGTTATCTAACGAATTCTATCATTTCGCTAAGCACTCACAATTTGCCATACAGTTATATATCAACACCTTAAAAACAACTGGCACAATTAGTGTTTTTAAAAACTCCAAAACCCATTTGTAAGATGAACCTAAAACCGAAATAGTTCTAATTAGAGCTTGCCCGAAAAGCCCAAATTCTGCGATACGCCCTTTCTGAAAACAGTTATCCGCCAGCTGGCGGACGCCTTGATTTTCAGAAAGACCAAGCCTTGAACTTGAACTTTTCAAATCAAGCACTCAGAAAAGCAGGTAGTTTTCGTGCTGGCAAATTAGGAAACCTATTAAAACAAACCTTAAAACTACATAAAATGAATAACCAAAACCCAACAACACCAAAACTTACAGACAGCATTCTAAAACCTGCCATAGCTGCGGCACTCATTTCATCGTCTTTTATAGCGCTGGAAATTCTGTGGACACGAATTTTTTCGGCCGAATATTATTACACATTTGCCTTTCTGGTTCTTTCGCTTTCTATTCTTGGACTGGGAATGGGCGGCCTCATGGTGCGAATTTTTCCTTTCGTAAATAAAGAACGTAATCTCTGGCTTTATCTCTGCCTGGGAAGCCTAATTTCTATTCTGGGGCCGATTGCGGTGTTGCAGTTCGATTTAGATTTTACGCAACTTTTCAGCAGCGGAATCATGGTAGCCAAAATATTGCTAGTAACGATCATACTCAGCATTTCGTTCCTGTTCGGGGGCATTGCACTAAGCATGCTTTTTCGTAAAAACCACGAAAACATGGACAAGGTGTACATGGCCGACCTCATAGGTTCGGGACTTGGTGTGCTGATGGCTGTATTGTTCATGAATGTGCTAGAAGTGCATAAAACAGCCTTTTTGGTAAGCGTTCCGGCACTTATTGCTGCCATACTTTATGCGCCCCGTAAGCTTAAAGTTGTTCCGGCCATTTTTATTGCTCTGTTGTTTATTTTGCTACCCAAAGCGCAGCCGTGGCTCAAGAAAGAACGCAAAGAACGTTTTGAATTAATTTACCAGCACTGGGATGCCATGGCTCAACTCAAAGTACTTAAAGTACAAGACGACTTCTACTATTCCGTAATTGATAATGCTGCACATGCACCTACCGTTGGGTTCGACGGCAACCTGAACCAACCCGACAGCCTCAAACAATTTCCCGGTTACCCGATGCCGTATTTGGTTAGTCAATACGACTCTTGCACTTTTCTTGCACTGGGCGCAGGCGGTGGTGGCGATGTGCTCAACGCACTCAACTCGGGAGCTGCCGAAATACATGCCGTCGAAGTGGTGCCACACTTAAACTACCTTATGACCGACGGGTTTCTGCACGATTTTACCGGGGAAATATACAGCAACCCCAAAGTAAAAGTCATTACAGAGGATGGAAGAAGCTACATCAACCAATTTACAAACAAGTTCGATATTATTTACTCGCTCAGTTCCAATACCTTTGCATCGCTGGCTTCGGGCGCTTTTGCACTGGCAGAAAACTACTTGTTTACTCAGGAAGCATTCGAAGATTATTACGATGCCATGACGGATAGCGGAATAATGCTGATCGATCATCAGTTTTATATCCCACGCCTTACAAGTGCGACTCTAAAAGCATTGGCCAACAAAAAAGTAGTAAACCCACAAAAACACATCGCGGTGTTCCACTCCTACAAAGGGCGACGCGATATGATGCTTTTCAGTAAACGGCCAATCGATAATAAACTATTGGCCGAAGCCTTTCCTTCAATGACCGGGGGCGCATCGCCATACATGGTGAACCATTTCCCCAATCCGCCCGACTCGTTACGAAACAACATCATTAATCAAATAGTGAAACATGGTTGGGAAAACATCCAGGACACTGTGCCCACCGACCTCTCTCCCACTACAGATAACCGCCCGTTTGCAGCTCAAATGGGTTTGTGGAAAAATTTCGATATTCACCAACTGGATAAAATTTCGCCCTTCGAGTTTAAAGGTTTCCCGCTAGCCAAACTACTGATTATCATAATACTTGCCATTACCCTACTCATTGTAATTCCCATTAACCTGATTCCATTTCTGAAAAAGGGAAAAACACTTACATTCAATGGGTGGAGCTTCTTTTTCCTTATTGGAATGGCGTTTATGGCCATTGAAGTTATATTCATTCAGAAATATACCCGCTTTGTTGGCCCCGGATCGTACACGTTTGTAACCATTCTTTTTACGCTATTGCTTACATCAGGTATAGGAAGCCGCTTTTCGGGTAAAACAAAACCGTGGATTGCAATTATGGGTATTTTAGCATGGATACTTTTCGAAATATTTGTGTTTGATGACGTTACGAACCTTTTCAGTCATTTCCCGATGGTTGGACGCATGGCGGTAACGGTTTGTTTTATTGCTCCACTGGGCTTTTTTATGGGAATGCCATTCCCGATTGGTACGCAAAAAGTGGGCGAACTCGTCGACTGGGGATTTGCCATTAATGGTGCGGCATCGGTGCTGGGCTCTACGGGTATTATATTGGTAGCATTTAATTTTGGATACAATGTGGCACTTGCTCTTGGTGCTCTTGCCTACTTGCTGGCGTTACTAATTTTGTTATCGCCGAAAAAATGGATTAAAGGCATTTGAAACTAAGGTAACGATTACCTTAACTATGCAACCGGAATATTGTCGCTAAGGTGCATCGATCAAGTGGATTGAAGAGATAATTGGTGGTGACATACAGAAAAAAACAAACCCGATGGCCGATAACCGGGATTCCCGCAAGCTCCGTATTTCTGAACGGGCAGGCTTGCGGGATTTTGTTTTATAAATCGTATTTTTGCACAAAAAGCACAATGCGTAAAGAAGAACGTTTTAAACACGTAATAGAATATTTTCTTGAAGCCATGCCCGTAGCAGAGACGGAGTTGCACCATCGCAACCCGTACGAGCTGCTGGTGTCGGTAATTCTTTCGGCACAATGCACCGATAAACGGGTAAACCAACTAACGCCACCACTCTTTGCCACTTACCCCACAACCGAACAGCTGGCCAAAGCAAGCATTGAGGAGATATTTGAATACATAAAATCGTGCTCGTACCCCAACAATAAGGCCAAGCATCTGAGCGGAATGGCCAAAATGCTGGTAGCGGATTTCGGTAGCGAAGTGCCGGCCGACATTAAAGAATTGCAGAAACTACCGGGCGTAGGGCGAAAAACAGCCAATGTAATTGCATCGGTAATTTACAACCAACCGGCCATGGCGGTAGATACGCATGTTTTTAGAGTAGCGGCACGCATTGGGCTAACCCACAAAGCCAAAACTCCGTTAGAGACCGAAAAGCAACTCGTAAAGCACATTCCCGAGGAACTAATTGCGCGGGCACACCACTGGCTTATTTTACACGGGCGATATGTGTGCTTAGCACGCAAACCCATGTGTGCAAAGTGCGGGCTATCGGGCTTCTGCAAATTTTTCGAAAAAGAAGCTAAAAAAAATGGAAAGAATAATTGACAAACGTAATTTTTTCACTACTTTTGCCAACCGAAAACATAGAGGGTCCCGTAGCTCAACTGGATAGAGCAACAGCCTTCTAAGCTGTAGGTTCCAGGTTCGAGTCCTGGCGGGATCACTTTGAAAGGGTTTAACTTGTTGATAATCAAGTTAAACCTTTTTTTTATTGCACAAAAGAGATAAAAAGCGGGATAACAGAACATTTATTCATGCTGCCTATTTTACTTGTTAATAGCTTTCAAAATTCTATCTTCTTTTATTAACACGTCTTTCATAAGGAGTTGGTGAGGAAACTGCTTGTGCTTAGAGTCTCTAAAACCATCCAATATTCGTGTTAATGATCCTGCTGTAATCAATGACAAGTTTATTTCAAATTCCAAATCACAATCATTTACAAAATCATCACTAAAATCGGGAGCCACAAGCAATGATTTAACCACATTATATCCGTTTGATTTCACTAAATCAACATATGCTTTTATCTGCCTCGACACTGTACTGAACTTATTATATCCACTCTCTTTCACCGTTTTACACTCAATAATAATTACGTCATTATTGCCAAGGTTTAAAATCAAATCTATTTTATCTTTAGCAGTATTAAGCTGCTTTTTTAAGGATTCATCGACATTAAATCCTAATTTTTCAAAAATAGTTCGTGTTATATCCTCAAACTTCAACCCCAATTCAGCCTCTTTCAGTAATAATCCGTTCTCTTTTAAAGCCGAAAGGTTTCGAAACCCGATTGCTTCGTAATTTTCAATCATTAAATTCTCTGCATCTTTATATGCATCCAGAATATTTAAAACTAAATCGCCTCGCGATTTCAATTCCCTGGCAGAAATGAACGCTTTTAAGTCATCACCGGGAAGAATGTCGAGAATATCTCGCGGCTTAATGTTGTAGTTTAGCAATGTACTGCTATTTAAAACTATTTCGTCCGGCATCTCGAACTCTTTTAACACCCGTTTTTTAAATAACGGAAGTGTTTCGGCTAACTCCATCAATAGCTTCTCGTAGCCTTCAATCGAAATACCCACTTTTTCATCTTTTTCTAATTCATCAAAATGGGTGATAATATTCGAGATTTTCTCCTCTATTGTAAGGCCTCTTAACGGCTCACAAATTTTCAAACCACTTTCCCAAAGTTCATTTATTGCTTTCTTCTTGTCTGTTAGATTTGTACCTTCTTTATGAATTCCATTTTTCAGCAAGTTAGTAAACGATATGCCCTCTTTGATGATTTGCTTCACCTTTTCCTCGTAACTCAATTCCTTTGTGTTTATATTGTGTTTGCGACAAACTAAGTTAATTTGAGGTTCTTTGAGTGTTTTTAAAACTCTGCGAAAATACTTATCTGCAATTTCTTTCTCTCTAATTTTCCGAAGTACACGAACAACTTCATCGGCAACATAAACTATGTTGTTTTTTCTTGAATAAAATACGACACCAATATTTTTAAGGAAATTAACCACATTATCGATGCTCTCCTTTTCCGGCGGAATTATCATGTAATTAATAAGCTTAACCTCTTCTTGCGATAACTCAAGCTGGCGCGCCAATGTTACCAGAATTGATAATTCGTCGTTAGTTATTTTACATTCACGGTTATTTAACCCATCGTTTGTATAGGCTGTGTCCACACAAGCCCTGTAAGTTTCATAATCTCTTTTTCGCTCAGGTTCAAGCTCCGGCTTTTCAGCCTCCAGCTCTGCCTTGAGTTCTTTTGTTTTTTTCTTAATGTTTATAAGCTCCTTTTCATAAAGGCGGGCTAACCAATCTTGTTTTAATATTCCATTACCATCCTTGATAATAATATCGATTAGAATATCAAGTTGCGATGTAGTATTAACAAATTCGAGCTTTACAGCTTCTGCAAACTCATCTTTCACTAAACCAAACACCTTAGCAATATTTATACTGTCAACACTCTTTAAATCGTTACTGCTTTCAGAAAGAATTTTATCAATTTCTTTGCTGTTTTTGGGATTGCTAGATTTAATGTTATCGATGATTTTTAAAAACGAATTTTTCTCTAACGAATTTACGTTATCTAGTATTTTTTCCAGCTTCATTGCTATTTAATTTTTCTATTAATTCGGCTACCTTATGATCTAAACTATCAATTTTCTTTTCCAGTCCATCGTTATTATCACTTATCATTGAATCGACAAATATTGAATTTACAATAGAAAGCCCAAATATTCCGCCTGTCAGAACAACAAATATAAAATAAAGGTAAATAAAAAAAGTGGTTGATTCTGAATACCCAGCAATAATTTGTTCGGGAATTTCAAACCACCCTTCAATTGTGAAAATTTTAAATGTTGAGTACAAGGATATCATTGGGTCTGAATAATATCCGGAACCGCTGTTTTTAAATAAATAAAATGACAATATTCCAATAACAAAAATATAAATTACAAAGCTTATCAAGACAAAAACAGAGGCTTTCAAAGCTCTTTGCACCCCCTGAAGCAGTTCCCCGACATTTGGAATAAACTTAAAAAACCGAAACGTTTTAAAAACCCTTAAAATTCTAAAAACAAGCAGGAAGCTCACGTCCAAAAGACTGATATCGAATATAAATGTAATAAATGCAGGTATTGAAAGCATAACAAGGATAAAATCGAACTTTCGCCAATTGGATTGAAAATACCCTTTAATACCAAGTTCCATAAGTTTCACAATCATTTCTGCAATGAAAAGAAACGTAATAAAATTATCTAAAATTCGTAATATCAGCTTCTGACTATCAGCCGAAAAGTAACCATCAATGAAGAGAATCACTGAATTAATCAGAATAAGCCACAGAATAAAATTATCGTTTAAAAATAGTCTTTTAATCATGTAAATTTATTTTCTGAGAACTCCCTCCATTCAACAAGTAAAACTTTGATTATGGACGTCAAATACCACACTCCACTAATCACTCAAATAATATTGTTTTACAATGTTAAACTTTTTAATCGAAATTACGAAGAATAGCAGGTGTTATTTCGAGTCATGCAGCCCAATTTAGCGAAATACTCTCCCACGATATAAAATTGGAGTTTTGTAGCAGGTTCTCGTAAAAATTAATTCACAATACGGTTATTCTGTTCTTAACTGGAATTTATCAAGTCCACCAGTATCTTCACCTGTTTGGTACTCTCCTCTTATCCACAATTTTTGTAAATTGTTCAATACGGTTTCAAAATCTGCCATGCTCGCCGTATCCTCATTTTGATTCAGCCAAACACTAGTAGTATCTAATGAAATCTCATAATAGGTCCAGTTTGTGGAGGGATAGGAATCAAACTCATAATACAATTCACTTCCGTTTGATCCTTCAAGAATAACATCTTTTGAGTAAAACTGATCGTCCATGGCACTCTCCTGAATAAGCCAAAGCGATATGGAGCCACCCAGAAAAGATGTTTTATTGCCAAGATACTTGCCTGGCGCCACGAAGTACCAAACACCACCGGTTACATCATCTTCAGCATAAATATACCCTGAATTATCCAGACCATTAAACGGAGAGTAGGCTGCGTCAATGCTTGAGCATCCCTCTGCATCGCCTTCAATTGTCCATCCATCAGCATCGTTATAAAATTCTGAGCTGTTTACTCCTTCCGTCAGAGTATCTTCCTCTTCTTCGCACGAAACAAATGCCAGCAAACCTAAAATTAGCAAAACGTAATATAATCTACTCATTTTCAACATACACTTTCCTTTTTTAATGTTTACCAATGCAACAAATCACATTATAAAATGTTCCAAAATTCTTCTTTGCAGCATGTTTCGAAAAACGATAAAATGCTACATATCAGGACTTTATAACACCACGCAGGAGTTAAGCGGGCAACACGTTTCGTACTGATTATCAGTAGATGGTAATTGAGAAAAAAAAAGAAATGGCCGGCCTTATTAGTTATCAGCAACAGCTGCAGCTTCCGGTTTGCTGAATTGGTGGACATTTAACTGTTCCGTAGGAACAATAAACGCAACAATCGCCTTGTTTCGGTTTTATCATTACACCACAGTTTGTACATTCGTAGAAAAACTGACATGCATCAGTTGGCATCGTTTCCTCTTTGCTAAAACCACATTCAGGACAGGTTATTGTGGATTCTAATTGTATTTTCTTTGTCAAAACATTTCAGTACTAATATTTCCAATTTTAGACAAATATCAGAAATATTCCCAACTTAGCATGAGGAACTGATTTTTTCAATCAGTGAAACCGCTCATCTGATTCACCACATCCCCCATTAGCGTAGAATTTTGACTTGGGGTGGTACACCTGTCTCTTTGCAGGTGCCAACATCTGATTGTTCGATTCTGCGTTAAGTTCCATGCATATTTTCGTTATGTTTCATTGCTCTCCCCGGAACAACCGTACCGAGATAAAACGGATCAGTTGAAAAAGTTGTGGACTTTTTCACCAAACTTTTTATCTTGAAAAAAAAAGTTGCAAAAAATTCAAGATCAAATACGCTTCAACCCGCTCTATTCAATAGATTTAATGACCTATAAAAGCTGAACAAGCCTCTTTTATGCCATTTATATCTATTGAATATTCACTCCTACGCTGGCCCGCCAATTTTATCAGGCCAGCCCGCAGGGGGTAGCTACTAAAAAATAACTTACTATGTTTGATTTAAGGGATTGACATAAGTTTCTTTTGCGGGTACCTTCCAGCTTGAAGCAAGCGCTGAATTAAAAGCTGTTTGAGCGGATGCAGATGGACTTGTGATGAGAAGAATTATCGATTACTGCATCCGTGAGTTCTTTTAATTCCGGTTGTAAAAGCTAAGAAGGTCGCGAAAGAAACTAAGTCTTGATTTTTGGTTCTTTTCATTAAGGAAAAGAAC
>JAQICA010000029.1 GCA_027858775.1 Salinivirgaceae bacterium
GAAACCCAATAAAAAAAGAAAGGAGGTCGCATAAATAAATTTTCAGGTTACAAATTTTCCATATCCCTGTATGGAAAGGGATTTTTATGTACTTTCTGTAAGGGCCTTAACCACTAAACGAAAAATTGTTAATTTTGAAATCGCTGAAAAGGACGGTCTAAAAAGGCAAATTAGATCGTCCTTTGCTACACTCTGTGCACATTTAATGCAGCGGAAGTTTGAGACATATTATTACGCTAAGCTCATGCTGACGCGTTGGTGATTGTTGGTTTACGCAAAACCAACAACACACCCCCAAATCGCTGTTCCAGGTATAACAGCGTTGAACCTTTTAAACAGTCTTTTTTATTTAAAACCCAAATTGAGTGATTTTCGCTCACACCAGCTACAATAAAAAAAACATAAGTGTCGTTTTAGATTCGAAATTCAAATATAATTGTAATTGGCATTTTTCGCTACCCCGAAAGTCGATATAGAATTAATCAAAACAACAAATTAAACTAAATTTATGCTTATGAAAACCCTTGCAACATTATTCATTATTTTACAGTTTTCCGCACTAACACTATTTGGTCAAAGCAAATTTTATATTAATCCTTCCATGGGTATTGTGTGGAATGAATACAACAACAGTAATCCACGAATTACGGGTAATGAAAAAGTTTCAAATATTTTTTGGGATAACGACTTCATTATTGGATTAATGGCAGGTTATAATTTTCATTCTCAATTCATAATAGAATCTGGTGTGCGCTACCACAACGCTGCAAACCGTTACAGTCTCGATTTTGAAAACAATCCACATGGAGGAGGATCTACAATATCACTCGGAGAAGGTTTTTTGGAAATTCCGGTTAATGTGAAATATAACATCCCTACAGGTATTAAAAACTTGTATGTTACACCATATATTGGAGCGGCAATTTCGACCCACAAAATAAACAAAAACCCATACACCTCGAGCTATACTTTCGAATACGACACTATTATTACGAACACACTTCCGACACCATCAGATACGATTGATCACATTTCGGCTTCGCGCCCAACAAAAAATACAATCTTACTAACCGGCGGATTAGGTGTCGAATATACGGTTTATGAAAATATTGTATTTTCAATTCAGGGAAACTTCACCATGGGATTTGAGCCGATGAACAAACTCGATGTGCTATTCTTTTCAGACCAGGGCACCGAAAGCGGGGAAATAGTTTACGAAGGAAAAAAATTCTTTTTAACCGCCGGAATTCATATTCCCATTTCTTGTAAAAGCAAAACAGCGAATAAACCTACCGATTGAGCCACTTTTTAAATGAAGAGGCTCGTTCTACGCTCACTACCACCTCTTCGGGAACGGATGCGGGCGGATTCAGGTGTACTTTTACACGCCCACGTGAATAGGCTACCATACTATCGATGGCGTCGATATTGATAATATACCTCCGGTTAATACGGAAAAACTTGCATTGATCAATTTCATCCATAATTGCATCGAGCGAAAAATCGAGCGGATAGGTTTTATTTGCTTTTGTAACAGCATAAACATCTTTTTCGATAACATGAAACCAGGCAATGTCTGAGGTTGT
Organism: Salinivirgaceae bacterium; assembly: GCA_027858775.1. Lineage (GTDB taxonomy): Bacteria > Bacteroidota > Bacteroidia > Bacteroidales > Salinivirgaceae > Salinivirga. Next base: position 1,587 of record JAQICA010000029.1, read on the forward strand.
AATATGCATGATTTTTTCTCCAATCTGGACTAAAAATCGTTCTCTACAGGTTGATGTAGTTCCTTGCACCTGCGCAAGCAATTGGTTCATGTCTAAGGTTTGTGTACGATAAAAGCGTTCATATTTTGCCAGTGCATTTACCATTGCCGATTTGCGTACAGGTTTTAACAAATAGGCCAAACTATTGATTTCAAACGCTTTTATGGCATACTGGTCGTAAGCCGTTGTAAATACAACCGGAGCATCTACTTGAAGTTGTTCAAAAATATTGAAACAGGTGCCGTCGGAAAGTTGAATATCCATAAAAATTAAGTCGGGCTTGTTTTTCATAAGCCACTTTACACTCTCCTTCACCGATGCCGTTTGTCCCACAACGCGCATGTGGGGAGCCACATCATTAAGCAATTTAATAATCTTTTTGGCTGCTACTTGTTCATCTTCTACTACCAATACATCCATAATAATATGCTATTAATCATTTAATTGAACAGCTGGTAATTTAACTGTGTACTTTTTTTCTGAAATTAAAAATTCGGGCGCCGTCCCTCCAACTAATTCATATCTTTTAGTAAGATTCTCCTGTCCGATTCCGGTGCTCCTTGCTTTCCAACTTTTCGGTTGCAGGTTATTTTCAATTACAATAGCCCCGTTGGCGGCATGGATTAAAATGTGGAGCGGTTTTCCCGGTTCCAAAGCATTATGCTTGATGGCATTTTCTAAAACAATCTGCATTGACAATGGTGGTAAACACAAGTTGAAATACGATGCAGATACATCAATATTAAATTGCAAATTTTCTCCATACCTTACTTGCTGCAAATACATATACGATCGGGCAAAATTCAGTTCTTCATTTACCGTAACCAAGTTTTTCTCAATGGTTTCCAGCACATACCGATATACTTGTGCAAACTCGTCGATAAAATCCTGTGCTTTTTCTACATTTTCATCAATTAATCCGCTCAGTACATTCAAGCTATTGAACATAAAATGGGGTTTCAGTTGGTCTTTTAACACCTCAAATCGCATGAGCGATAATTCTTTACTCAACTCTCTTACTCTTTGTTCCTCGCGCCGGCCATGACTGAAAAACAACCAGGCTTCAAGGGCAATCATAAAAATAAGATTCACAACCGATGTAATGAGAAAATTTGTGACCAACACCGCACCTAATGGTTCCTTATAATTATCGATGGTGTGTGCCAACATTGTGATAAATATGGAAATAAATGCAGCAATAAAAAGAACACCAAATAACTCGAAAACAAGGCGAATACCAATATGTTTCTGCCAACCGTAATACCTGTTGAGCAGTTGAATAATTTTTAAATTAGGCCAAACGAGAATATTTGCAGCAATAAATGTAAACACACTACTGTAAACCAAGCGTGTAACAAAATCGATCATTCCTGTTAACGTGTAATACCCGGAATAGTGATTATACGAAATAATAATTAGTTGCAACACCAGCGAGAATACTGCCAGAAGCGAAACGAATTTAGTGTACCGAATAGTTTTAAACGGGTTTACGTTCATTTTCCGTCTGTTTTTTGGGCTAAAGATAGTCATAATAACAAATTTCTAACTAATGTTTCGGGTTTGGGTTAAAATCGGGTGCGGGAAGATTAAAAGATACCATAGTTAATGGACAAGCCCACATTGGCTCCTTCGAGGAAATTCTCTTTTGCTCCCTTTATTTGCAAAGGCGAAGTTGTGGTATACGATGCCTCCAAAGCAGCCCACCATTTACCGCCAATGGTTGCATAAAAACGTGCTCCGGGTTGTAAAACAACAAAATGGTCGCGGTCGATAAATTCTTCGTACCATTCCAGCCCCGCAGTGAAATCTTTATGATAACGATATTGTGCCACACCGCGGCCGGAAAGTACGTTGAAACTAATTTTAAAGCGTTTGCCAAGTGGCTGAAGGTATTCAACATACGCACCGCTATAACCGGCCTCTAACCTGTATGTTCCCTCGCTGGTTAGTTCGGTGAGTTCCCGATCGTAGTTTAATGCATTCCCCTCCAAACCAATGACCCATCGTTGATTAAACACCACGCCAATACGTGCGCCCAACCAGGAGGCCGAATTGCCAAACTTTTCGGTGTAAGTTCCGCTAATACCGCCGTAAAGACCAACTTCATGCGTTTTTTTCGATGTTTCCCACGTCCAAATGTAATTTTCACTCTCTTGCTGAGCTTTTGCAGTAATACTTAATACTAAGATCGCTACTGTGGTTAAAATTCCTTTTGTGTTCATTTTTTTCAATTTTTAAAGTTCTGATTAATGTACATCCGCTTTTATGCATTAGGGCGGACAATCAAATTCTATTTTGCTTTATTTTGATGACACAAATGTAGTTGGCATGGCCAACCCGGGGAAAAGAAACCCGACGAGCCTGTAAAAGTGGAACCTGAATGTGTAAGAAACAAGAATGAATGTGATACGTGCAGTGATTTTTTGCACCGCTCACCCCCTGTCCCTCTAAGGAAATACCGCCAACGCACATTTCGTGCGGGATTCAGGCTGATTGGAGACGAACAGTGTGCGCAGGAATGCGACGGTTTTGTCCAAATCACAGACGCACCTCACATAGCAGCTTCATGTGGCCCAGCAGGAGCAGGAGATACCACCGAAAACTGTGCATTTTTTGCTAACGCCCCTACAGGGCTTTGTTCGCTGCTACCATTAATCTCAGGGCGTTGCCCCGGGCTATTGCTATCAGCCCTTTGGGCTGTGGGTGTTTGCAAATACCCTGACACTAAGCCCTGAAAGGGCTCAAACATCAGCCCGTGGGCATAGCCCCGGGATTCTGGTAACGCCACAAAACCGCCGCGTCTGGATGGTAATACGATGTAAGGAAAAAATTATCGGCGGAAGGTGTACAAAACCGATAAATTGTTTAGCCATGGAAAATAAACCCAGTATTCATCGCCATGTTGCCAACAGTCGCAGCGTGAGTGTTTTTTCAAACAGGCATAAAGGAGAAATACGCCAATTCGGTTTATAAGGTTACTCACACCGCGACTTTTCGGAACGAAATGGTAATCAGCGATGTGCACCACGCGCAGCCAGGCCGCCGTTGCGATTTGCTTCGTGTGCGGGCATCCCCACCGCTCACCCTCTGTCCTCCTAAAGGAACCGCCAACGCACATTTCGTGCGGGATTCAGGCTGATTGGAGACGAACAGTGTGCGCAGGCAGGGGACGGCTTCGGCCGTCGCTACGGGATGTTTTAGAAAAAGGTATTATCAAAACATAATACTCTATAATTGAACTTATTACTGCTGAAAAATACGTTTTTTCTTCAATGTAAAATAGAGAATTATAAGTGCTACAATAGCTCCAACAAAATCGGCAATGGGAAATGCAAGCCAAACGCCATCTAATCCCAAATTAAACAGATTGGGTAAAATGAGAATTAGCGGTGTAATAAGTAACACCCAACGCAGAATAGCCAGTACAAAGGAGGCTTTCGACTGCCCCATGGCCTGATGAACGCCCATTATTGCATGTGAAATGCCCATAAGCCACATCATTGCAATGACAATGCGCAGTACGCGCGTACCTTCAACAATAATTTCGCGTTCAAGCGTAAAGAGTCCCACAATGGGCTGTGCAAACAACATAAAAAACACCACGGCTATCACTCCATAGCCAATGGCGTACCTGAACGTTAATTTTATGGTTCGCATGATGCGTTCCCGGTTATCGGCGCCAAAATTAAACCCGATAATGGGTTGCATGCCCTGCATAAGTCCGAACAGTGGCATGCCGAAAAACAAAGTAATTTTGTACACAATTCCAAATACAGCAATGGCCATATCGCCACCTAAAGCGCCCAGAGTATGATTAAGCACCACATTGGCAAAACTGCTCGATGAGCGCATGCCAAAACCCGATAAGCCAACACTTAACGAAGGTTTTATTATTCGCTTGTTTAACCGAAGTGTGTGCCATTGAAATTTTATAACGTGATGTGGTTGCAGAAAATAAAACACGAGATAGACAAAGGTTGCCATTTTTCCAATTATTGTAGCCAAAGCGGCTCCACGCATACCCATACCTAACGGAAAAATAAAGAAATAATCGAGTACAACATTAACACCAAAACCAAGCAGCATGGCCGTCATGGCCTGGCGGGCATTGCCCTCGGCACGCAAATAGTTATTGCTGCTTACGCAAAATGGAAACCAAAGCATACCAATAAACACAACCTCGGAATACTCCACGGCATAAGGCAATATGGAAGGCGTAGCACCAAAAAGCACCATTATTTGCTCTGTAAACAGCAAACCAATAACCGAAAAAACCAATCCCACAATTATCACCATTAAAAATCCGTTACCGGCTGTACGATTGACTTCATCTAACTGTTTTCGGCCTAACTGCCGCGAAATTAACGTTCCCGTACCAATCCCGATCATATGTGCAAAAGACGAAACGATAGCCATTACAGGCAGAACAATTGCTACACCGGCAATGCCCAATGCACCAATGCCGCGACCAACAAATATGGTATCAACAATATTGTAAATGGCATTGCCAAACATGGCTAGCATGGAGGGAACAGAGAGTTTTAGTAACAAATATTTTATGTTGGCGGTGCCAAGTTCTTTGTGCTTTTCGGCCATGTTGCTATTCTTTCACTTTCTTCAACAAAAAATTTAACTATTTGTATTCGTAAACTATTAAATGGTTATCCGTTTTTGTAACCAATTTGATTTTGACTTCGTCGAACCCCGCTTCGTTACGGTTCTTCATTTGCCCCTAACCCGCCAGTTGGCAGGTGTGAAGAAAATCAATTGCTCCCTTTCGGGGATGCAGCAAAAAACGTAATGATAATACTATTTGAAAAATAATGAAATAGCATTATTTATTTACCGACGTGCTTTGGCGAACAAACAACTTGCCATTTTTGGGAATTGTGTCTGTTTTATGCAGAACCTTAAATCCACAAGCATAAAATAAAAATTTACGGTATTCATCCTATGGCTTGCCGGCATTGCAGCGTGCTCGTTTTCAATTCCTCCGCGGATCTTCTAACCCGGAAAATTAACTTCGTTAAGGGCTTTGCTGTTCATGAATTTCCTGCCGCCGTCTGGCAAAAACCACCAACGAACGGCTGGTGAGCGATTCATGCTAAACGGGGACGGATAGTGAGCGCAGGAATCCCTTTAGAAAAACAAAGGGCAGCGCGAAGGACAGGGACTGCGAAAAACCAGCGAAGATCGCCCGCGGGCAAAGACACTGGCCATGACGCGTCGGTGATTGTGGGTTCTCGTATTTAACGGCACAAGTGGCAGCGTGAGGTTATCTGCAAACAGGAATAAATGAAAAAACACCAATTAAGTCTATTCAGTTACTCACATCGCGAGAGGCTGGAACGCGAAATAAGTAACAAGCAACCTGTACGGCCAGGCGACGGTTTCGCCATGAAATGTAAAAAACACATGTAAACGATAAATTATGTCTATTTGCTCGAACATTTCACCCTACAAGGGAGTTGAAAGGTAAAAAATATGTAACTTGCATGTTTAGAAAAAAAACATGAACATATGACGAACGATATTATACTGGTCGATAAAAACGACAACGAAATTGGAACTGGAAACAAGCTGGAGGTACATCAAAAAGGAATTTTACACAGGGCATTTTCGGTTTTTGTGTGGAACAAGCAGGGACAATTAATGATGCAGCAACGCGCTAAAGAAAAATACCACACGCCCGGACTGTGGAGCAACACTTGTTGCAGTCATCCTAAACCAGGCGAAGATACTGAGGCAGGTGCACATCGCAGATTGCAGGAAGAGATGGGGTTTGATTGTGAGCTAAAGGAGGAAATGACCGTTATTTACCACTCGCGGTTCGAAAACGACCTGACGGAGCATGAGTACGACCATGTGTTTTTTGGCCACTACGATGGCGAACCCAATATCAATACAGAGGAAGTACATGCCTGGGAATGGATGACAGTTAATGAGCTGCTACGCGATGTAAGAGTAAACCCGGACAACTACACGGTATGGTTTAAAATAATTTTGAATCGGTTGAAAAATGAAAATATTTTCTAAATCGGAGTTCGCTAAAAACATTAGTTCTACTCTGACAGATTAAACCAGGAATTGATTTTTTCGCCTCTTTTTGCCCCGCTCCGAAAAGGAGCACATCGTTTTTATTCGCAATCGTCAACTGGCGGGGCAAGAGAGAAAATGGTTTGTATAAATGGTAAACAACCACGTAATCATATAACAATAAAATAAAATGAGACTAATCGTTTTTGTTTTTTCAATAATGGTACTGGCATCGTGCCAAACAGATAAAGCGCAGGTAATTAAAAACCAAGGACAAGCGCATGGTACGTTTTACCACATTACGTATAAATCGCCAAATGGAAAAGATTACTATAAGGAACTAAAAGACAATATGCAGCGCATCGATAAATCGTTAAGCACATACGACGAAGTTTCGGTCATTAGTCGTGTAAACATGAACGACCCGTCGGTGGTGCTCGACGATCATTTTATGGCCGTTTACAATCGCGCACTGGATATTGCGAAACACACCTATGGGGCGTTCGATATGACCGTAGCTCCGCTGGTTAATGCATGGGGATTTGGTTATACTGAGCCGCAAAATACCGATTCGGCTACCATAAATGCGTTGCTCGAAAAAATAGGTTACGAAAAGGTAACCATAATCGATGGAGAAATTATTAAAGAATACCCCGATATAAAACTAGATGCCAGCGCCATAGCCAAAGGATATTCGGTAGATCAGGCTGCGTTGCTGCTGGAGCGCAAAGGCATTGAAAACTATATGGTAGAAATTGGTGGCGAGGTGCGTACAAAAGGAAAAAACCCGGACAATGAGCGTTGGCGCATCGGAATAGACGAACCAACGGAAAATAATCCGCTAACCGACAGACAATTGCAACGCATTCTTCATATTTCCGGTCAATCGTTGGCTACGTCGGGCAACTACCGGCAGTATTACGTTAAAAACGGAAAAAAATATGCACACACTATTAATCCCAAAACCGGATACCCGGTGCAGCACAATCTACTTAGCGTTTCTGTAGTTGCTAATGATTGTATGACTGCCGATGCCTACGCCACAGCATTTATGGTTCTGGGGTATCATGCATCGATCGATATTGTGGAAAACACGCCCGAACTCGAGGCCTATTTTATTCTCAGCGGAACAGATGAAACACCATTTAGGGTGGAGTATTCCGAAGGAATGGAGCAGTTTTTCAATTAACAATTATTAATGAGTAATGAGTAATTAGCAATTATCAATTAGTAATGAGTAATGATTAATTAGTAATGAGCGATTAGCAATTATTAATGAGTAATTAGCAATTAGCGATTAGCAATTATAGCTAAGTTCTAAGTAATACAGCATTATTTTTAAAGAGCAAAAATAAGTTGTATGCCTGATCCGTCATCAACATAGCCAAGAACCATTGTTTCAACACTGTCTTACTATTTCT
>JAQICA010000055.1 GCA_027858775.1 Salinivirgaceae bacterium
GATTAACAGTCATGTGCTCTAACCAACTGAGCTAAGGAGGAATTTTAAGATCGTCGTTTTGTTTCAAACGCGATGCAAAAGTAAGACAAGAATCATTACGCTCCAAATAATTTGCAAAAAAAATCAATATTTATGTAAATTTTTTTTGACTGTTTTGTGTATTCTATTGATTAGTAATTAGGTGCGAAATTATGACTTTTGATTGTTTTAACCACATGTTCGCTGCGTTTATCCTTTTTAGGTATATTTGTACCAAATTATAAGATAAATGCGTTGAATAGAATGATGCATTTACGAAAATTAATGTATATCCGTATGCATGCTGTGTTAGAATTTTGTTAAAAGCTAATTGTCTGCCCATAACCGCCGGTTGGCAAACAATTGGGCAAAAGAAGAATCGTAGCGAACCGAAGCTCGACGAAGTCAAAATCAACACAATTAATTAGGCATAAAAGCGGATAGCCAAACAAAAATTTAAACCGCAACGAAAAAAGACCCGACTATGTTGAAAGTGAAATTTTTTCATACCCCAAAGGCCAAAAAGTTCAATTATTCTCCGCTATATTACAATCCGGAGGAAGAAGAGAAAGAGAAACGACGCGAAAGGGCTCTTGGTCAGGCTGCTCCCGGGGAGTCTATCAGAGGACAGTTCACCGAGCGTCGTAAACGCCAGGCGAAAACAGGTCGCATGTCGAATTTGCGTGTTTTCATAATTATTGGTGTTCTTCTTCTCATTGCCTACTACCTAATATTCGATACGCTACCGTTTTTGTAGTGCTTGAAAAATGCATTTAGTCAATTGGTGCGTTCATTCAGAAAATAGTTTTGTGTTTTTTAACTGTTTTCTCTGCATCGAAAGTTATATTTTTCTCCATTGCGCGATTTTTTTCTGTTTTGGTTGTTGGTATTAAAGTTAGAGAATGCCACGCTTCACCGCAACTATTTTTTTACATTTGCATCTTTAAAAGTTAGTGCGTTTTATGGATAGTTACATACATCAGTTACCTGATCATATTGCAAATCAAATAGCGGCCGGAGAAGTTATTCAGCGTCCGGCTTCTGTAGTGAAAGAATTAGTTGAAAATGCCGTAGATGCAGATGCGGCCAAAATTATTGTCAATATTAAAGATGCAGGGAAAACGCTAATTCAAGTTACCGATAACGGTAAGGGAATGTCGGAAACCGATGCTCGTATGGCTTTTGAACGCCATGCTACCAGTAAAATATCAACAGCTCAGGATTTGTTTCACCTGCAAACAATGGGCTTTAGAGGCGAGGCACTTGCCTCTGTTGCGGCTATTGCCAATGTTTCGCTCAGCACCCGTTTGCATGCAAACGATTTGGGAACACAAATTCAGATTTCGGGCTCAGACGTGGTCTTGCAAGAGCCGGTTCAGTGCGCGGCAGGGTCGAATTTTCAAGTGAAAAACCTGTTTTTTAATGTGCCTGCACGGCGTAAATTTTTGAAAGCCGACACTACCGAATTTAAGCATCTGAGCGATGAGTTCTTGCGCGTTGCACTTACTAAGCCCAATATACAGTTCGAACTGATTCATAATGGGAATGTTATTTATAATTTGCCGGCAGGGAGTTTAAAACAGCGTATTGTAAGTGCTTTTGGGAAAAATTATAACGATAAGTTGATACCCATCGAAACCAACACAACACTTGGTCATATTCATGGTTACATCGGGAAAACCGAAATAGCACGGAAAAGTCCGGGCGAGCAGTATTTTTTCGTGAACAACCGCTACATGCGGCATCCGTACTTTTATAAAGCGGTGCTCATGGCTTACGGTAACCTCTTGCCCAAAGGAATGCTGCCTTCCTTCTTTATCTATTTTGACGTCGATCCCCAATCCATCGATGTAAATATTCACCCCACGAAAACAGAAATTAAGTTCGAAAATGAAAAGCCATTATGGCAAATTGTAATGGCTTCTGTAAAAGAATCTATTGGGCGTCATAATCTTACGCCGTCTATCGATTTCGATACTGAAAATTCCATACATATACCCGTGGCCAGTAATCAGTCTGAAAAAGCGCGTGCTCCCGAAATAAAGGTGAATCCTACGTACAACCCATTTGATAAGGATTATTCAAGTCAGCCAAGTTCTCAACCCCGATTTAAGACCAGAATGCCAGGCGAAAATTGGGAGAATTTGTATGAAGGGTTCAACGACGATTCTTCATCGGAAACCGACCGTTTGGAACGTAATCGTATCGATAACTCAGTTGCACCTGACAAAATTGCGCAAATCCGTTTTTTTCAAATTAAAGAAAAATATATCCTTTCGAATGTAAAGTCGGGTCTAATGCTGATCGATCAGAAGAGGGCTTTTGAACGTATTACATTTGAGCAGTTGAAGAAAAATATCGATCTGAAAAAGTCATCCACACAGTCTTCATTGTTTCCTGATGAGTATTCTCCAAATGCTTTTGAAACAAGTACCCTGCGCGATATACTGGAAGAGTTGCATGTTCTGGGCTTTCAAATTGAGGAGAAAAATGGTACTTTCTTTATTAACGGAGTGCCCGGAGAACTCTCACATATGCAGCCCACTCAGTTGCTTGAAGGGCTCATCGCGAATCTCGATGAGGCCAATCCCGATTTGCATTCCGGGTTGGTAGAGATGATTGCATCAAAACTGGCACAAATTTCGTCTATAAATAAAAATAAACCGATGTCGCACGAGGAGATGGAACATTTAACTGAAAATTTGTTGACATGTGAAATGCCCAACTATACTTCCGACGGAAAACCAATCATTCGGATTTTATCGCTCGAAGAAATTGGTAAATTATTGACAAACTAAAATTGAACACTTATGCAAGGTTATCGAACACCCGGATTTGGGGGCACACCCCCGGTAATTAAGAACTTACTGATCATTAATGTGTTGTTGTTTTTGGCCACTGAGCTAGTGACGGGATTGAACCTTGTCGAGTACCTCGCTCTATATTATCCGGAGTCGAGCTTTTTTCGACCACATCAGTTGATAACACACATGTTTATGCATGGTGGGCTTACTCACTTATTCTTTAATATGTTTGCTTTGTGGATGTTTGGTCGCGTGTTGGAAGGTGTTTGGGGAAGTAAGCGTTTCTTGATCTATTACTTTGTAACCGGTTTGGGAGCCGTTGCATTGCATTTATTTGTCAATTACCTCTCAATAGAAGATATGAAAGCCGCTGCATTAGCGTTTCAGAACACGCCATCGCCGGAAATTTTCCAGGCTTTTGTCAAAGATCATTTGTCTAATCCGTCGAATTACGTGCTCGATTTGGTAAATAGTTATTATGATGCGCCTGAAAATGGTCGCGTAGTAGCCGAGGCCAGTGGGGTAATACAGAAAATTGTAGGTATGAACATTGATACACCGACAATTGGTGCATCGGGTGCCGTTTTTGGAGTTTTGCTTGCATTTGGAATGCTGTTCCCGAATACTGAGCTTATGTTGCTTTTCCCGCCCATTCCCATTAAAGCTAAATGGTTAGTTATTGGTTACGGTGCTCTGGAATTGTTTCTTGGAATATCAAACACAGGAAGTAATATTGCACACTTTGCGCATTTGGGAGGTATGATTTTTGGATTTATTTTAATCAAATACTGGAACACTAAAGGGAAGACCTTTTTTTAAAATTGTAAACTTGTATTTTATCTTATGAATCGCGCCATGACAAAAATTCTGACATACACATCAATGAATTTTTTGGAGATACACGTATCATTTGAGCTCCGTTTAACAGATCATGGCGAGCTCGCCTTCCCATACTTAGCAGGTGTGGTATAACAATTTAAATAAAAAGTATAAATAGATGAACAATTTATGGAACGAAATAAAACGCCTTTACAGTAACGGAGAAATCGTTACCCGGCTAATTATTGTCAATGTAGCCGTTTTTGTGATAGTGAATATTGTCCACGTCTTGCTGTTTCTGTTTAGCCCCAATATCGATGCGGTGGCCGCAATTATGGATGAAGTGCTAGGATGGCTTGCTGTGCCTAGCGCTGTAGGTGATTTGGCAACCCGCCCGTGGACGGTTTTTACATACATGTTCTTGCATAAAGAGTTTTTTCATGTGCTGTTTAATATGTTGTGGCTCTATTGGTTTGGGCGAATTTTCTTAATGTACATCGATCAGAAAAAATTACTGGGTGTGTATCTTCTCGGAGGGCTTAGTGGCGCTGGATTATACATGTTAGCCTACAACATTTTCCCTGCATTTGCTGAGTATGTATCCTATAGTATTATGTTGGGAGCTTCCGCATCCGTAATGGCAGTAGTGATTGCTATTTCGTTTTATGTACCCGATTATAGCATTAACCTGTTGTTTGTAGGACCAGTAAAGTTGAAATACATTGCTGTGCTAACGATTGTGCTCGATTTTCTGATGATCGCATCATCTAATGCCGGAGGTCATATTTCGCACTTGGGAGGCGCATTGTTCGGGTATGTTTTTATTATGCAGTACAAAAAGCAGAAAGATATTACAAAGTGGGTGTGGGGCATGTTTTATCCGCAGAAATCATCCACTAACCGGAAGAAGTATAAGAATCCGCACATGCATGTGAGCTATAAAAAGCCGAAAACCGACATGGAGTATAACAAACAAAAAGTCGAAGAGCGTGAACTGCTCGATGGAATCTTAGATAAAATTGCCAGGTCGGGCTACGAAAGTTTATCAGCCAAAGAAAAAGAAATACTTTTTAAAATGTCGAGTAAGCGTTAATGTAATGTTACTAGGGTAAATGTAAAAGCAAAAAAGTGCAAGGTTGGTTAGTTTTGCATGGAGTTACATTATATGTTTCTAAGAGTTAGATTGTGAAAAATACTTTATCGATAATACTTCTCGTACTCAATAGCCTTGCCGCAACAGGTATTATTCTGGCCTATGTTTCAACAGGTATTTCACCCGAAAAGGTGTTCTGGCTTCCGTTTTTTGGACTTCTTTATGCTGCCTTTTTAGCGGCAAACGTGTTTTTTATGCTCTTTTGGTTATGGCGTAAAAAGTGGGTTTTCCTGTTATCCTTAATCGTGATTTTAATCGGATATAAGGAAATCAATAGTGTCTTTGCATTCAATTTTAGTGGAAACGATAAAATTGGCTCTGGTTCGCCGGTAAAGGTTCTATCTTATAATGTGCGTATTTTTGATCTCTATAATTGGTCGCAGAACACCGAAACGCGTAACCGCATCTTTAATTACATCATTCATCAAAATGCCGATATTATTTGTTTTCAGGAGTTTTTTAACGACAAAACCAATCGGTTTACCACGCTCGATAGCTTAATAAAGTTTCAAAAAGCACGTGAAGTACATGTAGAATACACAGTAACAAATAAAGGGATTCACCAATTTGGGATTGCAACTTTTTCCAAATACCCCGTTGTAAACCAAGGTAGTATTAAATTTCCCAATACCAATAATATTGCCATTTATACTGATGTGAAAGTGTTGAGCGACACTATTCGAGTCTATAATAATCACCTCCAATCTAATCAGTTTTCGCCCGCCGATTATGCGATTTTTGAAAATATCGAATGGCACAATGGTGATGGTTCATGGTTTAGGGTACAACCACTGCTGCGAAAAATGGCTATTGCCTACGAAAAGCGCGCCCATCAGGCCAATGTAATTTCCGATCACATTAAGCAATCGCCTTATCCGGTAATTGTGTGTGGCGACTTTAACGATGCGCCTGTGTCGTACACTTACCGGAAAATGCGGGGCGATTTGAACGATGCGTTTTTGAATAGTGGTTTTGGCCTTGGGCATACAATCGTCCGCACATTTCCATCATTTAGAATTGATTATATTTTTCATGATAAGAAAATAAAATCAAGTAACTTTAAGCGCGACAATGTGGAATTTTCCGATCACTATCCGATCCACACCTTAATGTATCTCCCTTAAAAAATTAACAAATGAAAAACGTTAAATACTTTTTTGTTCTGCTCGGGATAGCGCTCTTTTTCGTTGTAGCCTGGTATTTAAGTACAATTGTCATTTATATTGTTATTTCAACAATTATGGCACTAATTGGTCGTCCATTAGCAATTCAAATACAGAGAATCAAAATCAAGAATTTTCAGGTTGGTCCCGGCATTGCAGCTGCCATCACTCTTGTGACTATTTGGGTGGTGCTTATTGCATTTTTTGTTAGTTTCATTCCCCTTGTAATACAAGAAGGACAGGCGTTGTCGAATGTTAACGTAAACGAAGTGGTAAATAACCTTCAGGAACCCCTGCACACAGCCGAAAATTATTACAATGAGTTTAGTGCGGGCGATAACAGACCGTTAAAAGAGGTCGTCGGCGAACGGTTGAAAGACTTTTTAAGTATTAGTAATATTACTAACGTTTTTTCATCTGTTACCGGAGCGCTGGGAAATGTGTTTATTGCACTTTTCTCCATTACCTTCATCACTTTTTTCTTCTTGAAAGAGAAGAATATGCTCACGCGCCTTATACTTTTGGCCATTCCTACAAAATGGGACTCGTCCGCATTACATGCAATTTTATCAATAAAAAAACTGCTTTCGCGCTATTTTATCGGATTGCTTATTCAGCTCACCATTATTTTTACAGGCATCACCATAGGCTTGTCTATTGTGGGAGTGGGTACTAGTCATGTGCTGATTATTGCACTTTTTGCCGCATTAATTAATGTAATTCCCTACATCGGGCCCCTCATTGGTTTTGTTTTTGGAATTACTGTTGGTGTGGTTACGCACTTAGACCTGAATTTCTATAGTGAGTTGCTACCTATGTTGGGATATATGACTATTGTTTTTGGTGTTGTACAACTATTAGATAATTTTGTTGTTCAACCCATGATATTTTCCAATAGTGTAAAAGCGCATCCTTTAGAAATTTTCCTTGTAATACTCGCTGCAGGTATGGTTGCCGGTATATTTGGAATGGTTGTAGCTATTCCCACATATACAATAATCAGGGTTGTGGCTAAAGAGTTTTTCTCGCAACATCGGTTTGTGAAAAAACTAACCGAAAATATTTAGTGTGTCTATTTTGGTCAAAAATGCTTATGTTTGTATCTGAATGAATTAAATAGATAAGTTACGATGCGCACCTTTATTATTATCCTTGTTTTTCTGGCAACTGCGGTTCAAACCATAGCGCAGGATTTCGACATTAGCTTTAGCGATAATACTCCATGTGTTGGCGATACTGTGCGAATTAGTCACCCCAATAACTTGGCCAGTACCTGGGAAGTGCCTACCGCTTTCACCATCGTTGGAAGTGTTACAAACACGCAAACGTTGCGAATTGTGTGCGATTCGGCCGGTGTATATCCCATAACAGCTAACGATGGCGTTAATTCCGGCACTTCAGATCTGTCTGTGTATGGAGTAAATGCGAATTTTGAAATCGTAAAAGGACAATTAAATGCCTATAAAATAATGGTGAAGAGCAATCTTCAACCAGCACCATACGATCGGCCCTATCATTTTACCTGGGATTTTGGCGACGGAACTGTTACAAAGGATAGTATTTTAGATGCAAATGTGGAGAATGAGTATTACTCAGCACAAATGTACGTGTATAAGGATAGCGGCTACTTCGATATTTCATTGGCGGTTGAAAACGGGAATGGTTGTAAAGCAGAATACTCCGTTACCGATACAATTTCTGGCCAATTCTCAGCTCCTAACGTTTTTACACCCAACGGCGATGGTGTAAATGATTTTTTTACAGCACGTACAAATGGCAATATTTCGTTTTCGATGACTGTTTATAGTCGCTGGGGAAATGTGGTGTTCGAAACCGAAGCGCCTTCCAATAGTGTGGTGTGGGATGGCCGTTTGAAAGGTGGACGCAAAGTATCATCGGGTGTTTATTACTACGTAATTGTTCCTGAAAATGAGGAGTTGAATGAAAAACTGACCGGGTTTGTACATGTCTTTACCGAAAAAGAGTAACCATTTCTCTTTCCGGGATTATTATTTCAATCCTATTTTCCTTTCTCAGCCTTGCTATAATAAGCGTATCAGTAGCTCTAAAAAAGACTTGAAGTCTTTTTTAGCCGTTGTAATTGATGACTGGAAAGCCATTTCGCATGGCAAATTCCTTACCTGCCTAATTTAGATTTGCGATGTTTTTAATTTGCGTTTGAGGATTTGTGGGGTCACTTCATAAAATTGTGGACTACAAAAAGCTTAAATTTTAATATTAAACAGAAACTTATAATAATCATAATAATCTTTTTGTTTATTAACCTTTGATGAATTCTAACCTTCATTTTTGCTTGACCAAAAGCGAAGCAAAAC
>JAQICA010000162.1 GCA_027858775.1 Salinivirgaceae bacterium
AAAAGCTTCACAAAAGGTTTCGAATACTTTTACGATTCCATCGACAAACTCTGCGTTTTGGCGCTCCTGCCAGGCTACCTGGAAAGAGATGGTTCTTCGCTTGTGTATATGGTCGACCACTTTATTGGTCAAAGCCAATATTCACAAAGCGGGTTTTACCTGTACAACCATGCCGAACTGGCGAAAATGCTCGAAACCAATGAAGAACAAGGTATTCCAACATTACTAATTGGGGTAACTTTCGGCTTGCTTGATTTTGCAGAAAAGCATCAATTCCAATTAAAAAACACGATTGTGATGGAAACGGGTGGCATGAAAGGCCGGCGACGCGAAATGTTACGGGAAGAGGTTCATGCGTTACTTTGCAAAAGTTTTGGTGTATCATCCATTCATTCAGAATATGGAATGACGGAATTGCTTTCGCAGGCATATAGTAAAGGAAACGGGATTTATTCAACTCCTCCATGGATGAAAGTACTTAGCTACGATATTTATAATCCGCTGCACACAACGCTTTACGGGAAAGGTGGTTTAAATATAATCGATCTGGCCAATATTCATTCGTGCGCATTTATTCAAACACAGGATATTGGAGCCATTGCCAGCAACGGCTCTTTTCAAGTGCTCGGACGCTTTGATTCCAGCGACATTCGCGGATGCAACCTAATGGTAATGTAAAAGCTAAGGGCATATTTCTCTGTATTGAACACTCAAGCCAACCCGATTAAAAAATGTCCGCTCCGATGAGTTACACATCAAAGCGGACATTACATATTTGGGGGAAAATCAGTTAAAAACCTACAATTGCTCTAACTCTTTTTCTAATTGCGTTACTAAATCGTTCATTTGTGCCACCACAGCCTCAAAAGGTTTCGAGGTGGTGAGATCGACACCTGCTTTTTGAAGTTGGTTTACTGGAAAATCGTTACCCCCCGACTTCAATAATTCCTTATAGGCCATCATGGCTTCTTTACGCTCTTTCTGCGAGCCCTCGGTTACATTTTTGAATATTTGTGATGATGCCGAAAACGATGTTGCATATTGATACACATAGTATGGCATACCGAAAAAGTGCGGAATCCGTGCCCATTTTACATCGCCAATTTCATCACGAGTAACGGCATCGCCATAGTAATGTGTGTACAATTCATGCATAATTCCGCTGAGAACACTGGCCGTTACGGGTTGTCCGGTCTCCACTAGCTTGTGTACCCGATATTCGTAATCGGCAAAGAGGGACTGCACATAAAATGTACTCCAGATATTTTCTATAGCTTGCTGCAAAAGCGTAATGCGCTCTTGGGGCGAATCGGCTTCAGCCACCATTTTTTGCAACAATAAATGTTCATTAAACGTAGAGGCAACCTCGGCAACAAAAATAGTATAACTGTGTGTTGGATAAGGCTGGTTTTTGTTACTGTAGATAGAATGCATGGAGTGCCCTAGTTCATGAGCCAACGTAAAGGTGTGGTTGAGCGAACCGTTCCAGTTCATCAGAATGTACGGATGAACGCCATAAACGTTTGCCGAATAGGCGCCCGAAGTTTTGTTGTCTTTTTCGTACACATCAATCCAACCACCTTGTGTAGCCTCATCGATGCGCTCCACATAATCTTTTCCCAATGGCTCTACCGCATTTTTTATTATACCGACAGCTTCATTAAAATCGTACTCTTTTTCGAAATCGACAAGTTTAGTACTTAAATCGTAGGTATGCAGTTCTTCCAGCCCCATAATTTTTTTCCGTAATTTCAAATATCGCTGAAGCGGATCAACATTATCGTAAGCTGTTTTTATTAGCGATGTGTACACACTCTCCGGTATACTATTTCCTTCCAGCTTGGCAGCAAGGGTACTTTCGTAACCCCGAGCCTGCGCCCATGCATAATTTTTATCGCAAATACCTTTGTAAATAGCTGCATAGGTATTTTCCATTTCTTTATACATTTTCATATACGAATGAAAAATCAACTTCCGATCTTCTTGGTTCTTATTGGTTTCAAGCAGTTTGGAATAATTGCCATGTGTTAGTGTCACTTCTTCTCCATCGGATAAGGTTACAGTAGGAAATTGAATGTCGGAAACCGA
This sequence comes from Salinivirgaceae bacterium, assembly GCA_027858775.1. GTDB lineage: Bacteria > Bacteroidota > Bacteroidia > Bacteroidales > Salinivirgaceae > Salinivirga. Next base: position 2,089 of record JAQICA010000162.1, read on the forward strand.
TAACTCGTCGTAAATAGACGATGCTGTTCTGCTAATTTGACTAAAATAGCTTAGCATTTTTTCTTTATCCTCGTTGTAAACATGCTCTTGCAATCGAAACTGATTCATCAGATTAAATGCATAGGGTTCAAGTTCCGGGTTTGCATCAATCCATTGTTCCATTGTAGATTTGGGAACCGATAATATTTCGGGGGATATCCAACTTGTAGCTGTTCCATATTTGGCAAACACAGCCATAAGTTGTTGCATACGTCCTGCAACTTCTTGGTTACGACTGTTCAGATCTCGCATAAATGCCGGATATCGGTACACTTTCGCAAATGTTTTTCCCAATTCATCTTCTAGTTCCAGGAGTTCAACAAGCTTTTCATCGCTGCTCTTAATTTTTCCCTTATAAGACTCTACCTTTTGCATTAGCTCCATAGCATGGTCAAAATCAGCCTGCCAGGCATCCCAATCGGAATAAATGTCCGATAAATTCCACGAAAGTGCATTATCATTTTCTCCGGAAGGGGATTTTTCGGGCGTGCCATCGGCGGCAACTGTAAGTGCCGCAAACAATAGCGACACAGTAAAAATGGTACGAATTTTCTTCATTTTTTAGGTTTTAGGATTAAAAATAATTTCTCATAGCCCTTTAGTAATGGGTTGGCATCATCAATTACATTAAACGTACCAAACAAAAGAAATGGCTGGTTTACTACCACTTACGTGAAAATACTACAATAAGTAATGAAACGTGCCGCGCACCAAACTTGTGAAAAAATTATTCATAACCAATACTTGAATTAAACATCACAACAAACTTATTTAAAGTAAATTGCAATTCATTTTTATTCGCACCAATTACACATAAAAGCATTCTGCGAAGGGTATACAAAACCGCACACCCTTGTCCGATAACGTACATTTTCAAAACGAACTTTTCTATTGACACATTAATAATTTAATTTGTGTAAGCGCAGGCCAAAAACATACCGAAACCAATATCGCACGTCTACAATCAAGAGCACAAAAAGATATTACAAATAATCTATACTATATGAAAACAATAAGCATACTTTCGATCCTTTTTCTATTTGTTGCAACAGCAGGCTGCCAAAACGAATCGCTGAAAGAAAAGACCAAACGCATCCATGAAACAGCCTTAACACTTGATTCGCACACCGATACGCCATTGCGTTTCACCCGCGACAATTTCAGTATTGCAGACTTTCACAACGGTAGGGAAACCCATTCCAGCCTTGATCTTCCACGAATGGAACAAGGAGGCCTCGATGCGGTATTTATTGCAGCATTTATTAGTCAGAAAAAGCGCGACGAAGAAGGATTAGAACACGCAAATAAACAAACACACACTATTATCGATTCCATTTATGCTCAGGTAAATGCCAACAGCAAAAAAGTTTCCGTAGCCAAAACAGCGGAAGATGCCTACATAAACGAGGCAAACAATAAAAAATCGTTCTACATTGGAATCGAAAACGGGTATGCATTAGGAGGAGATGTTAACCAGGTAAACACATTCTATAATCGTGGCGTACGGTACATAACTCTTTGTCATACAAAAAACAATAACCTATGCGACAGCTCCAACGACACCACAGAGCATAACGGATTAAGCAACTTTGGTAAGGACGTGGTAAAGCGAATGAACAAGCTCGGTATGTTGATTGATGTATCGCATATTTCCGATAAGAGTTTTGCCGATGTACTTGAACTCAGCACCGCACCCGTAATTGCATCGCACAGCAATGCACGTGCAGTGTGCGACCATGTGCGAAACATGACAGATGAAATGCTTGTGAAACTGGCCGAAAATGGCGGAGTAATACAGGTTTGCTTGCTTAGCGACTACGTTAGACCACCCGTAAAGCAGCCAAAACGGGATAGTGCATTTGATGCGCTACGAGAAAAATACAACAACTTTAAGGATCTTTCCGAAGAAGTTTATGCTCAGGCTGTAAAAGAATGGTACGAAACCCGCAGAAAATATCCACAAATATTGGCAACGGTTTCAGATTTGGTCGACCATATCGATCATATTGTAAATATTGCAGGAATCGACCATGTGGGAATTGGCAGCGACTTTGATGGTGGCGGAGCATTAAAAGATTGTTTCGATGTTAGCGAAATGCAAAACATTACTAAAGAGCTAATCGTACGCGGATATAGTGAAGAAGACATAATAAAAATATGGGGAGGAAACTTTATGCGTGTTTTTAAGGAAGTAGAAGCACACAAAATCCGCAAGTAGAGTTACCGAACAACTACTGTTTTTTTTACAGATTCGACTAAGCAAATCATCCTGTGTGATCTCATAGCTTCACTCAAACAGGTGATTTCCCAAGTCGGGTTAACCTAAATTCCGCAAGGATTTTGAACATGGAAAATTAAATCCTTGCGGAATTCAGGAAGCACAAAAAGGATATTATTTCTTTCAGCAAAACAGCGGCACTGTTTTGTTATATCATTTCAAATTCCAGCAGCATTTCCGCTCATTATCAATTTACTAAAACGGAAAATCATCTTCGTGGTCGGGGGCTTCTACCTGTTTTTCTTTTGGCTTCTCGGCCATTACATGCACCTCGTTTCCTTCCACATAAATGGCTCGGAAAGGCCGCGTCGGGCAGGCATGTTCACAGGCTCCACATCCAATACAAATTTTATCGTCCACTTCCGGAATGCGCAGGTCATTTTCATAAGGCACCATAAGCACTGCTTTTGTAGGGCAATGCTCGGCGCACGAACCGCAATCGGTACTTTCTGTTTTTACAATACAGTTATCTTCAATAAACTGCACTTTGCCAAGTTGCGTAAGTTTCTTATCGTCTTGCTTCAGTGGTAACAGAGCCCCAGTTGGACAAATTTCTGTGCAACGGGTGCACTCAAACGTACAATACCCGGCAAAATAATCCATTCGCACCTGCATAAAATGCTCCCATCCGAACTCAGATGAAGAGGGCTGAATTACGTTTGTTGGACAAGCACTTACGCAGAGGTGACATGCAGTGCACTTGGTGAGTAAATCGGGAACACTACCCGACCCCGGAGGTGTAACATATTGGGTTCGGTTGACGGGAACAGTTGCCGTATAGTAAAGCTCCTTCTCTTTGCCCAAAGACGCCAGCGGAGCCAAAACTAATCCTCCCACAATTGTTTTTAACGCTTGCCTGCGTCCCGCATCGGTTGGAGCCACTTTATTGGTCAGATTGTTAGCCAGTCTTTTTTGTACGGAAAAATCAATTGCATCAAACTTACAAACCGTTAAACAATTATAACAACTAATGCACCGCGAAAAATCAACCGTTTGATTTTTTAATGAAATACACTCGGCCTTACACACTTGCTCACATTTTTTACAAAGGGTGCAGTTATTAGTATCAATACGGATACGAAAAAACGAAAATCGAGAGATATAACCAAGTAAGGTTCCAACCGGACACACGGTATTACAATATAATCGGCCGTGCTTTACTGTTAGAATAATAATTACAGCAAGGAACGCAAATGCTACAAAATAAACACTAAAATTCAGCAGATAGTAGTCTACATAATAAATCGAATAATTATCATATGCCTGAAAAAGAGGAACTAACAAATTGTTTAACGCCTTAGCCACTGGCCTGAAGAGATCGGAAAATATGCGTCCGAAAATACTGTACGGATCGAGAAAGCTTACAAAAAGCATACCCCCCATCAAACCGGAAAGAATTGTCAAACCCAACAAAACGTGCCTGAGATACTTAACCGGCTTATGGTACCGGAACTTTATTTTTTTAAATAAACGAGCAAAACGCAAAACAACATCTTGCAAAATACCCAACGGACACACCGAGGAACAGTAAAAACGTCCAAAAACAGCTGTAATGAGCATTACCGCAATAAAGCCAAGGCCTGCCAATGAAAAAGCACTTGCAAAAGTAAGCAACGAAGGAATAAACTGTAGCCACAGTACTCCTTTCATGAGTTTGTCAGGAAACAATCCGGTAAAATCGAGAAAAGCTAAGCTTATGAGCAGCAAGGAAACAAATGCGATAGAAACTCTAAATGCTTTTAACCACTTGTAGGTCATGAATTACATTTTTATACGACCAATATTTTGATCATCCAGGTTCATATTTCCAATTTGCATATCGTGAGCAAAATTTATGTATGGCACGTTTTGCGGTTGCATTCCAAATATTTTAGTCGCAGCAGCATCGGCTGCCACCATGTCATCAGACATAACAAGAAATTTCATTGTGGCAACATCTTTTTCTGAACGCCCACGTGGCCCATTTTTCATCATCACCCTATATGCATCAATAATATTCAGATCGGGGCGCCGCCAGGTCGAAAAATCGGCGATACACTGGTGCAGGTCGTTTCGATGCCAGAAACTTCTGTCCCAAACAATTCCCATCAGGTTTTTCATGGCCATGGTTAATTTGGCTGAACCATGGTTTTTGAGAACCGGAATATTGATAAATACATCCGATTCTAACACTAGTTCGTGTACTTTCGCCGATTTAAGCTTTTTGCCCTGAGGCACTTCCACCTGATTGTAATACTTTTCGCTATCGCCGGAAACAATCTTCCCTCCTGCTTCTTTTACTGCACGCTCTATTTCGCTTGTTTTATAGCACTTCACCCAATCGTCGCACGTATGGTCGAACACATGCACACTAGATGCGCCTGCCTCCAAACAACTTTTTATCACCGCTTTTACAAGCAGAGGGTTGGTGTTGGCAGCCAATTCAGGTGTAACATTCCAACCGATATTGGGCTTAACCAATACACGTTGACCCGGTTTTACATATTTAGATATTCCGCCCATTGCTTTTATTGCACGCTCGTACATTTCTGCCGGTTCGCCATTCCTCACCGCTACCAAATCATAAGGAATACTATTATTACCGGCGGTATTGGCCATCAGCTCACCGTACCTGCCAAACGTAAGTGCAGTTCCGAGGAATAAGCCGGCACCAAAACTTTTTTTCAAAAATTCCTTTCTGTTCATAGTATCGTATTTTGTGTATTATCAAAATTTGAGTACATTAACACAAACAATATAAGGATTTTATCGATTTTCGCGAAAAAAATGCAATAATTTATATCAAGTCTAACTAAACCAAAAACAGGTTTACCCCCGACAAAAAAGCAACACAGCGAAAACAGTATATCAAGTTCACCGAAACTTTTTGCTGGTTAGGGAATTTTTGTAAATTTATCCTAAAAAAACTATGGCACAATCGATCGTACTCAACAGAAAATGGGCTTATCCACTATTCGACCTGGCGGCAATTGCTTTTGTATATTTTATTCCTGCACTGTCGCACATGCTAAGTTTCCCGCTTTACCTGATAGAACCAATGCGAATAGTGGTAATTCTGGCACTTGTGCATACGCATAAAGCCAATGCATTGCTTTTGGCTGCCACGCTTCCATTTTTTACATTACTGGTTTCAGGCCATCCTATTCCGCCAAAGGCAATATTAATAAGCGGCGAACTGGTAATTAATGTATTGCTGTTTTTTGTGTTGCTAAACCTCACAAAATCAAAATTTACCGCCATTTTGAGCAGTATTATTTTAAGCAAAGGGATTTACTATCTGGCCAAGTATATCATTATTCAGTTAGCTGTGATAAACAGTGGTTTAGTTTCTACAAGCTTATGGATTCAATTGGCTACAACACTACTTTTCAGTGTTTACGTTGCCTTATTGTTTAAGAAGAAAAGCAGCTCTTAATCCATAAGTAGTCTTTGCAAGAAAACGCCAAATACTGGGTTATTCTCATTTTTGAAACAGTCATTTACAATTTGTAAACTCCTTGGTTTCAAAAACTTCGAATGTCTTGTCTTTGACGCTTTCTTATCAAAGACCCAAAAGCAGGTAGTTTTCTTGCAGACACTAAGCAAGTCATTAACGTTATTTTTCACTTGCCGATTTTGAGTAATACTGAATTTCCATAGCTATTCGACAATCCGGGGGCAAAATAGCGGCAATTTTTCATAGTAAAGCCGCAAAAGAAGCCTTCGGAATTTGTTATATTTGCAACTTTTATAGAAAGCTATGAATTATAAAAAGCTGAGTGCAGGCGAACAAAAAACTTTTGGGCTCCATCTAACCTACTCCATTATTGAAGGACTAATTCGGGGCGTGCTCATTATGAATGAGTTCGTACTAATTAAAAGCCTTGCCGGCAGTAATTACCAGATTGGGTTTCTTCTGCAATTTCAGCATGTCGTATTAATATTTTCGGTTTTCATGAACGAGTTTCTGGGACGCACCACCCGGAAACGAAAAATGCTCAATTCTGTAGCAATATTAACACGTCTCCCACTTTTTGCACTGGCCTTTTTCCCGGCCACATCGGAAAACATTCCAGCCATCTATCACATTATTTTCCTGGGGGTGTTTCTTCTTTATTACTTATCGAATCCCATTGTTTTCCCCACCATTAACCTACTTCTGAAAAACAGTTATTCGCATAACAATTTCGGAAAATATTACAGCTACGCCACATCCATTAACAAAATAGTGATGTTAGGCGCCACTTTTGGTTTTGGTTTATGGCTCGACCACGACCCGTACATTTACCGTTGGATTTACCCTGTTCTCGGGCTTTTGGGAATTTTATCCATTGTGCTGCTCACACGTATCGATTACACACCCAAGGTACATCCCAAAAAGTTAAGCATTTGGGTTTCTGTACGTCGCTCGCTTTCGCGAATGAAGCGAATTATTCTGAACAATAAACCGTACCGCGATTTTGAAATTGGGTTTATGTTTTACGGCTTTGCATTTATGACAAGTGCAGCCGTACTGACCATATTTTTCGAACGCGAACTTCATTTAAACTACACCAGTATAGCAACATACAAAAACGCATCGAACATTTTGGCCATCATGACGCTTCCATTTTTCGGTCAGCTTTTGAATCGTGTAGATCCCCGACGGTTTGCCGCCCTTACATTCGGTTCCCTCCTGCTGTTTATTGCATTTTTGGCAGCCACAGACTTTTGGCCTGACTGGGTGCAATTTGGAAATATTACACTACACTACTCACTAAGTATCGCTTATGTATTTTACGGCATTTTTGCAGCCACCATGCCGTTAATGTGGAACATTGGTTCGGCCTATTTTGCAAAAAGTCAGTATGCCGGCGACTATCAAGCTATTCACTTGTCGCTAACAGGCTTACGTGCACTTTTCGCCCCTCTGGCAGGCGTGCTGGCATATGAAGTGGTAGGTTATTTTTACACTTTCGTGATGGGCATAGTAGCGCTACTTATCGGCATTGCCATAATGTATTACTCCATGTGGAAACGCAAAAAGGCAGTGCATTAAAAGACCGAAAAAAAACAGGCTATTGTTTTTGAAATACTTCAAGTGTTATTTTATCGTCTGCGCGCTGAAACAAAAATTTCATATCGGCAGAGTAAGTACGAATCTTAGCCAACCCTGCAACATCTGTCGGACATCCTTTTGGGGTTCGCTCGCAGGGAACTTTCATAGGACGGTTATCATGAATGCGAAGCATTGTATAATCCGGAGCATAGCGGTCGGTTTTGATGTACAGCAAACTGTCGTTGGCGTAGAAGTAACTCTGACTTAGCTCAACGGCTTTCTCAAAACGCTGCATTGCAACAACCTCGAAGTCGGGGTAACTAAAAATGGCCAAAGTAGAGCCCCGATGTCCATAATCGACAAGAATATATTGATTTTCAGGACTTACGATTAATCCATTAATTCGGAATTTTTTTTCCTTTTTACTGTTACTAAAATGTGGCGGCGGAACATTTTTATAATGCTCGTAACCCGCCTTTTGACCAAAGACACTAGTTGAAATAAATACGATAAAAACGGTAATATGTAGTAATTTCATGTGTATGGATGTTGCTTTTTTTTTCAGAAAGTTTAGCAAAAGTAAAAAAACAGGCATTAAAAAAAAGAAAAAACCGACACATTTCCTTCAATGCGCATTTCTCATCGACTAATTACCTTTATTCGATGTCGAAATATGAGCTATGGCAGCCGCCCATTCGTCCATATCGTTCAAACTTGGCACCAGAGTTAGCTGATTTCCACCACACTTTTGAAATAGTTCATTGTACTCCCACCCTATTTCGATAGTGGTTTCTAAACAATCGGCCACAAAAGCAGGAGCTACAACTAAGAGATTTTTCACTCCCTTATTAGCCAGATCCACAATGGTTTCATCGGTAAACGGACGCAACCAATTTTTGGATAAACGCGACTGAAAAGTTGTTTCGTATTTTTCGGTTGGCAATTGGAGTGCATCGGCCAATAAGTGTGTGGTATGATAACAGGTTGCTTTGTAGCAATATTCTCCATGTGCCGGCAACGCTTCCTTACAAGGGCATGTTTCGCTCTTCACTCCCGGATGCATTTTATCGACCTGCCGCAGTGGCAAGCCATGATACGAGAATAAAACATAATCGTATTCTTCGGGCTTAAATGCGCTAATGCGTTTTTCATAGGCAGCTAAAAACAGTGGATTATCGTAAAACTGCCTTACAAAACTTACCTGCGGTGCATTTGGAGCTGCCAAATAGGAATTATTAACCACATCGGCAATAGATTCTGTTGTCGATGTGGCGAATTGGGGAAAGAGTGGAAATATAACTACTTCTTCGTACTGTTTTTCACTTAATTCGTTCAGTAATTGTTTCAAGGATGGATTTCCGTACCGCATGGCCGGATACACATCATGCGAATTGCCCAATATCTGTTGTACCTTGGGAGCTAAATTATTAAGATGAAATAACAGAGGCGAACCATCTTTTGTCCACAGCTTTTGATATAGTCTAGTAGATTTTGGTGCTCGAAAAGGAACAATAATAAGGTTAACCAGTAACCAGCGCAACAAGTTAGGAATATCAATAACCCGTTTATCATTTAAAAACTGAAACAAAAATCTGCGAACAGCCGAAACCGTGGGTTTATCGGGTGTACCAGTGTTTACGAGTACTAAAGCTTTTTTTGGGGTCATTAGCAAAAAATTTACAATCTATACTTTCCTATTACGTTCGGAAACAATATTAATTCTACTTTGATACAATTAAAAAAGTTGTCAAAATAAAACGGATTTATTAATGAAAACGGGTTGAATTTTCGGCTTCCTCCCTTTTGGACGGGGCAAAAAAAGGCGAAAAATCAATTTTTGGTTTAATCTGTCAAAGTAGAATTGACAACAATTAGTTTGTCAATAGTTTACTCAGCTCATAGGCCTGCTTTACACGATCGGCCATTCCAATTCCGTCACGAATATTACCGGCCAAAATTAATCCGGGATATTTTTTTTCAATTCGTTCAATAGCCGCCAATCGATCTGGTGTAGTGGCCGTATATTGCGGAATGGCATGTTTGTACCGAAACACACGCTTTAGTTCGGGATCAGAGTCGGACTTCAGTGTTTGCTTCACCGTCTCTAATGCTAGGCTTAATAGTTCATTATCAGGCAAATCGAAAATTTCCGGATGCCGCATTCCTCCCACAAACACAGAAAGCAATGCTCCATCTTTAGGCGATCGACTTTTAAAAATCGACGATGGAAAAAGAATTCCCAATACTTTTCGATTTTCCAACCGCGGAATTAACCCGCCAAAAGCATCCAGTTTAATGCCTTTCCAGTTATTGTAACCAAGCACAACCTGTACAACTTTAGCATAAACCAATTGGCGTATAGCCTCCACATCTTCTTTAGGAGCAAATGGGATCAGGGTATCAATTTCCGGCGAAGGCACAGTACTCACAACTTTATCGGACTGAATTTCAATGGGGTCTGAATCGCCTACCACTCCCGTAACTTTAAAGCCATTCTCCTGGGGTATAATAACGGATTGCTGGCAATTTAAAATGATGTTTTCTTTACCAATTGCATCTTCTAGTGCGTACACTAAATTGTGCAAGCCATTTTCGGCAGAAAAAACCTCTTTGGTTGCTTTCTTATCACGATCTGTTTTCGGCTCCTTGCTTTTTTTGATGGCGCCCCGAATAAAACTACCATATTTTTGTTCCAGATCATACAATTTCGGCAGAGCATATTTGGTAATAATCTCTTCGGGATCGCCTGCATAAATACCTGAAATAAAAGGATCGATGGCGTAGTTTAGGAACGATTTCCCCATACGTCTTCGTACAAGATCGGCGAGTGTTTCATGAGGATCAGTACCAGATTTACGCCAGGGCTCACCCAGAATACGGAGTTTATCGGAAAATGAAAACAATGGCGTCATAATGCCCCCCATTAACCCCGATGGCAATGCATGAAAGGTGTTATTTTTTAAAATCCATCGTTTTTTCGAATCTGCATTAGCCGTTTCCAACGTTACTCCGTCCAGTTCCTCAAAAAGTTCTACCAGTTCAGGATTCGAAAGCACGCCTGTATTTGGACCACTTTCGTAAATAAATCCATCCTCTTTAATGGTTTGAATTACCCCTCCAACTTTTGCCGACTTTTCAATTACCGTAACACGCTTACCTTTCTTTTTCAAATGATACGCTAACGTTAATCCGGTAATTCCTGCTCCAATAATGCAAATGTCTGTATTAAGATTCTGTGTCATAACAAATTAAACTGATTGTGAATATTTATTTTGCTGGGCTTTATATGCCGGATCCATTGCAGCAGCAATATTGCGCATAAATAGCGTACCACTTTCTGTTACAATAAACCCGGAATCGGTCGATTGAATTAATTCGTCCTTTTCAAACATTGCAAACAGTTTTTCATCCGGATTAAGTAGTTCTTTGAGCGCTTCCTCCGAAGTATTTAGCTGGGTGGCCATTTGATGCCAGTCAAAAAATTTATTGCACATTATTTGTGTAATTACATGGCGTATTTGTGTTTGCTCTTCGGTTACGTGCATTCCTTTTACAGTAGCAAATTCACCTCGATTAATGACGTCGATATAGGCTTGAGTATCTTTTTCGTTTTGGGCATATCCTTTTTCGGTCTGGCTAATGGCCGATGCTCCGAACGCGTATACTTGACCGGTGGTGTGGCGCGTAGCATAACCTTGAAAGTTACGGTGCAATTGACCATTTTGCATGGCTACATAAAGCTCATCGGACTCCTTCACAAAATGATCGAGGCCAATAGGTTTATATCCCTTAGATGTCAATAACTTATACCCATTAAGAAACATGGCCATTTTGGTTTGCGGATCGGGCAAGCCTGCTTTTTCGAGTATTTTTTGTTGCTTTTTCACCCATGGTACATGCGCATAAGAAAATGTCACAAGTCTATCGGGTTGCAATGCCACAGCTTGCTCCAGCGTTTGTGCAAACGATTCGGGAGTTTGATGCGGCAATCCGTAAATAAAATCGAGATTAACAGCCACATCAGGAGAATCGCCACGCAACAACTCCATAAGTTCGCTAATCGGCAATTGAGCAGGCTCACGATTAATGATTTTCAACACATCGGCATCAAAATCCTGAATTCCCATACTAAACCGATTAAAACGGGCATTTTTCAATGCTGCAATGTACGACTCATCGAGGTATGCCGGATGTGTTTCAATGGCAATTTCGGGGTTTTGACTAAACTGAAACGTTTCGAACAAAAAGTTATTGAGCTCCTCAATATATTCAACCGGAATAGCATTAGGAGTACCGCCACCATAGTGAATTTGGGTGACCTCGCGACGCTTGTCTATATGTGCTGCAACCATTGCAATTTCGGCTTTGAGCGCTTCAATGTATGGTTTCACCAAGTGTCCATCGCCAATGTTGCAGGCATTGCACCCACAATAAAAGCACAATTTATTGCAAAATGGAATATGAATATACAGCGAAATGGCGCTGGGTTGCTGCATATTTGAGTTGGTCAACAACGAACTGTAATCTAAAGCATTAAAATCATCTGAAAAATGATTGGCCGGCGGGTAGCTTGTGTAGCGCGGTACCGGCACATTGTATTTTTGTAATAAATTATCCGATATTTGCATAGTCTTGATTTTTATGTAAAATAAGAAAAATAATTAGAATGGCAAGTAAAGAAAATCCTGCCTCAACAGAAAACAGTCCGGTATACCCAAGCATTCCACCAATTTTGCCACTAAGCACAGCAAACACAAGTCCACTCAAATGAGTGAGTACAATTTGTACAGTAAAGTCGGTTCCTTCGTGTCCGGGACGCACAATATCCATCGATGTAGTATAAATAACAACTGTGGCCAGCCCATAGCCACCCCAAAGGAAGGCAATTCCTGCATAAAGCATTGCTGTAGATGGCGTTAACAAGGAAATAAAAACGAACCAGAGTGCTGAGAAAAGATTAATAAATGCAAATAGCACCATGGCCTTTCGTCGGCCAATACGTTTTTGAACAAGGCCGCCAACCATTGCCATAGAGGCTGCCACCGCTGTTCCAAAAATGCCCGACATAAAACCAATTTCCTTTACGGTATAGCCCAAATCTACCATATAGGGTTTTAACATGGCTAAAGTGCCAATAATTCCGGAATAATAAAAAATAAGAAGCAGCACCCGCTTATACATGCCCTTTTGCACAAAGAAATTTTTCACTGCAGCTGGGCTTATTCGCTTTGCTTCTGGTTTCTTTACAGGATTTTTTCGTTTATAAAATGGTAATGGAATAAGTGCAATAATAACAAAAGCTGCCAATAACCAAAGCAATACACGCCATCCGAAATAATAGTAGGCAATTAGTAAAACTCCTGTTCCCATGAGGCTACCAACAAAACTTCCGGCCGATTGGATACTATTTCCCAGACTACGTTCATTTTTTCGAAGTATAAGAATTGCAAATGCATCGGTAGCAATATCTTGTGTGGCGGAAGCCGTAAAGGCCACAATCATGAGAATAATGATTAAATCGAAGCTCGCTTGTAAATCCAACCATCCTATGGCAAAAATTACGATGGCATAAAAGATTTCGGATCCGATGATCCACTGCCGTAAATCACGACTATTTTTCGTTCGATTATCAATAATTGGAGCCCACAAAAATTTCAAAATCCATGGTAGTTTCACTAATTGGATAAGCCCGATAGATTCTAACGAGTACTGTTCCTGCCGCATGATTACAGGAACCACCGTTGAGAAAAAACTCATAGGAATCGATTGTGCGATATATAACCCGAAAAGTAGCGGAAACTTATGCCAATTATTTTTATCCATTTACTTTGTTCATTTTTTGCTTCTATATTCCTCCATTGTACACAAACGAACATTAAAATGGTTCTGCATCAACAACAAAGAAATAATTACATCACAGAAAAAACAAACCATCTGCAAAAATGGTGCTGCATGTGGTTTGTTATAGTTAATTATTAGAAATTATAGGTTAGCCGAACTCCATATCTTGACGGCTGCCCCAACTGAACATACTGGTTACCTAAAGCATCGAATGCAAATGTATGATATTTTTCTTCCAACATATTTTTTCTCCAAAAACTTAAACCAAACCCGTCTTTCATGAACGTAATATTGCTAAAGACAAGGTTGTAATAATCCTGACTGGTTGTATTTTCTTCGTTCCAATATATTTTCCCAACACCTGTATAAAGCAAACTAATTCGCATTTTATCTATAATGTTACTATTATGTAATTGAAATGTCTTACTCAAACGCACCGAAACCTTGTGCTGTGGGGCATAAGGCAAAAAGTTACCATTATAGTTTATGGAATCATTAACTTCGTATTTTACAAACGTTGCATGATTATAACTATAACTTAAGCTGGTTACGTAACCACAAAATGGAATGGTTTTAACCCGGTACTTACAGAATTTCCGGCATTCGTTAAGTGACTTCCGCGCCCGCTGGGATTACTTTCATATATTTGTTGGTTCTCCCAATCAATATAATACAGAGCAACATCTGCATACAATTGTTTATTTATTAGCGAGGTGATTATTTAAATTGAGGTCTACAAATAAATACTTATATTGCAAACAAAAAATCAACTATGATATTCAAAGGTGAGAATATACTTGAGTTTGCGGATAGATTTAATAATGACAAAGCATGTTTGGCTT
>JAQICA010000166.1 GCA_027858775.1 Salinivirgaceae bacterium
GTACATACTCGATTCCCTCCGGAACCTAACGGGTACTTGCATATTGGACATGCAAAATCTATTTGCCTGAACTTCGGACTGGCAAAAAAGTATAACGGAAAATGCAATTTGCGTTTCGACGATACGAATCCGGAAAAAGAAGAAACCGAATACGTTGAATCCATCAAATCTGATATTCGTTGGCTGGGGTTTGAATGGGACGATGAGGAAAAATATGCATCGGACTATTTCGATCAGCTTTACGAATGGGCTGTATTATTGATAAAAAACGGAAAGGCCTACGTTGACGATCAAACGCCGGAGGAAATATCAAAACAACGCGGCACCACCACGGAGCCCGGAAAACATAGCCCATACCGCGATCGCGATGTGGCGGACAACCTCGATCTTTTTGAACAAATGAAAAACGGCGAGTTCGAAAGTGGCTCGAAAGTATTACGGGCAAAAATAGACATGGCCTCGCCCAATATGTTGTTGCGCGATCCGATTATATACAGGATCCTCAATCGCCCGCACCATCGCACCGGCGATAAATGGCATATTTATCCCATGTACGATTATGCACATGGCGAATCCGATTTTATCGAGGGCATCACCCATTCGTTATGCACCCTTGAATTTGAAGTTCACCGGCCACTTTATAACTGGTTTCTCGATCAATTAGCAGAAGGCGAATATCGTCCGCGACAAATTGAATTTGCTCGTTTTAATCTGGGCTATACCGTTATGAGCAAACGTAAGTTGCTCGAATTAGTTAAAGATAATCATGTAAACGGATGGGACGATCCGCGTATGCCAACCATCACCGGAATTCGCAGACGTGGATATCCGGCCGCGGCCATTCGTCGGTTCTCCGAAATTATTGGCATTGCTAAACGCGATAATTTACAAGATGTAGCATTGCTCGAGCATACCGTACGCGAGGTGTTAAACGAAACCGCTCCAAGAGTAATGGCCGTTCTCGATCCGGTAAAACTCGTACTGACGAATTATCCCGAAGATCAAGTAGAGGAAGTAACCATTGAAAACAACCCCGAAAACCCCGATGCAGGAACACGTACAATGCCTCTCTCCCGCGAATTGTACATAGAGCGCGACGATTTTATGGAAGATGCGCCACGCAAATTTTTCCGAATGACGCCCGGCAAAGAGGTGCGGCTTAAAGCCGGATACATTGTAAAATGTACCGAAGCTATAAAGGATGAAACCGGAAATATTACTGAAATTCATGCCACCTATGACCCCGACACCAAAAGTGGTTCGGGGACAGAAGCCTCTATGCGCAAAGTAAAAGGTACGCTGCATTGGGTTTCGGCCAGGCATGCTCTCGATGCGGAAGTGCGATTATACGATCGGCTTTTTACCGTTGAAGAGCCAACGGCAAGTAAAGAAAAAGACTACAAAGAGTTTATTAATCCCGAATCATTGCAAACTATCCAAAACTGCAAAGTTGAACCGAGCCTGGCTGAGGCTAAACCCGAAGATCGATTCCAGTTTCAGCGGAAAGGATATTTTGTAGCCGACAGGTACGACCATAGTTCCGGGAAACTCGTATTTAATCGCACAGTACCTTTGCGCGACACCTGGGCAAAAGTAAACAAAAAATAATCGGCATCCGAAAGCAATCACATACTCGGCGTTTTTGATCCGACAAAGAACAAATAAAAAGCGGAATTTACCTGGCGTAGATTCCGCTTTTTTCTTGCCTTTTTGGCTGATCTCTTCATTATGTTCCAAACTAAATTGCTGACATCCATATTGGCTGGCATGTAATTTCTATTTCAAGCAAAAAAGCTCATTAGATATCCATAGCACAACATTTTTACTGCGCCGAAATTAGTTATGTCTGCCCCACCCTCCAAAACTAATTTACGCTACACTGGATTACCCTATTACGTTACCTGGTATCCGTCAATAAACTACATTTTGGAGTCATGTTCCACTTCGCCTCCTTCTTTTGCAAAATGAATTGGTTAACAGACCAATAACGTTTCAACCCATTTAAAAGCTTATATTTGCATAAAACAGCATCGCAAAAATTAGTTACACTTTGAAAAATAGGATAGGGATTATTTCAAAATTTTTGTTAGCAGTTGCATTCATTACTGCATTCACCAAACTTTACAGCATGGATATTGGCTTTCCGCAGGAAACCATTAGGGAACTCGAACAGAACGTTTTTATCGATCAGATTGAAACGATGTCGACCGATGAAAGCAACGACAATTTTGCTGCATTTGAGCAAAGCTATTCCGGCATTACTGAATCAAAAACTTCGCACGGTGGCTTAATGCTTGCCGACTACGAAGGCTTGCCGATACATTAGTATCACAGTCGTTTCCAAACGGTTTGTACATTTTACACTTCCCGAACAGCTCGTGTCATGTGGTTTTTACCCGGTGGGCCGGGAATGCGTTCGACCGAAAAACCAACTGCCTGTAATGCTCTACGAACAGTGCCTTTCGCACTATACGTCGTTAGTATTCCGTTGTGGTTTGTGGCCTGGTAAAGATTGGAGAAAATTTCTTCCGACCACATCTCCGGTTGCTTGTCAGGCCCGAAAGCATCAAAATAAATAAGATCAAACATACGGTCGGGTTGCCAATTGGCCAAATCGCCTTTTACCTTCTGAAAAGTAAATGTTTCGTTTATTTTAGTCTCGGCACCCCAATCTGATGTATGCAAAAGCATAAATGCCTCGTGCAATCGCTCATCGATAAGCGCTGCGTAGTTTAGCTTTTCTACTATATTCATGGCTATCGGGTAGCGTTCAATAGAAGTGTAATGAACGCTGATATTTTTCTGTAAGGCCTCGTTGAGCGTCAGCAATGCATTGAGTCCGGTTCCCAGGCCTACTTCGAATACAGAAATAACTTTCTTACCAATTTGGTTAAATCCCGCTTCAATAAATACATGCCTCGATTCTTGCAAAGCTCCTTTTGTGGAATGGTAATGCTCGTTTAATTCGGGAACAAACAGGCTATCGCTGCCATCTTCGGTTTTTATGGGTTGTACAATCACTTCTGTGTATTTTTTTTGCCAGCAAAGAGTTATTTATGTTGATATAATTCACCCGACCCGGCGCTAAAACAGCCCATCGATGAACTCTTCACGTGTTACGTTAGAAAAATATTCGCTAATATCAATTGCTTTCAGTTGTTCATTCAGCTGATTGTAGTCGTGGGGCAAGCCCTCAAGCAAATTCTCCAACTCCTGAACATCCTTTGTGTTAAAAAAATCGCCGTATATCTTTGCTTTTTTTATAAGTCCCTTATGCACATCAAGGTTCACCTCAATATGGCCCCCCTGAGTTTTCATTCCTTTTTGGAAATTATATTCGGGCGAGTAACCATAGTTCCATTGCCATGTTCCGTATTTTTCATCCACAAGTTTTTGTATGGCAGCTTTGTCTTCCTCGGTAAGTTCATAAATGCGACTATCTATATACATATCGCGAACGTGCTCAACAATACTATCTTCGAATTGCTGAAGGGTGAGCGGATACTTGAGGTGAACACTAATATTCGTCACTCTGCTTCGAACAGATTTTACAGCTTTATCTTTATATTTCAACGGGTTCACACGGAGAGCTTTCGATAAATCGGGCAATTTAGAACTAAAAAGCAGCGTTCCATGATGCAAAATTTTATTCTGATAAACGTGTTCCGCATTTCCACTAAATTTCTTCCCCTCTATTGTAAGATCGTTGCGCCCTTCAAATTTTGCTTCCACTCCGTGCTTAACAAGCACATCGAGAATGGGTTGCGTATATTTCCGGAAGTCTACCAGCTTATCTTTCTCCCCTTTTTTAATAAATGTGAAATTCAAGTTTCCGGGATCGTGAAAAACAGCTCCACCACCAGATAATCTGCGAATTACATCTATTCTTTCCTTTTTCACATGTTCAACATTTATTTCGGCCAGTGTATTCTGGTGTTTCCCCACAATAATCGACGGGTGATTAATGTACAGATAAAAACACTCTTCATCTTTGTGCTTTAATAAATACTCTTCTGTTGCAAGATTAAATGCAGGATTGTTAGTTGTTGATTTAATACAAAGCATAATTGTTTGGTTATTAATGTTTTGTGTTTCTTGTCTTTTCTAAATATTCGTTTTGGCTCCAAATTTAAATTTGATTTTGACTTCTTCGAGCCCCACTCCTCTCCGATTCTTCATTTGCCATTTGTCCTAAATCGAGTGAAAAAATCAGTAGCTTCCTTATGTGTCTGAAAACAATTATTTTTTATTTTGATATGGCAACTCCTGAAAAAGCGTTTGAAACGAATATCGCAAAAAATTGCCGCGAAATAATAAACCCTTTTTTCCTATATTTGTTTAACTTGTACAAATATGGTAAAAATATATCAGCTATACCGACTTTTTTTCCTTGCAGCCATGCTGTTGTGGTTTAGTTCTGCTTTGGCTCAAGTTGAGGGCGAAGGGGAAAGCAACAGCGTGTTGCAAATGTCGCGCGAACTCAATTCCGATCGCACTAACGCACGTTCTTATAACCGTGATGGATTAATGTATGAGCAAGGCGGACAGTTAAAGTTGGCTTTGGACGCTTACACACGAGCCAGTGATATGTCGCCCGAAAACCCTGACTATATGTTTAATATGGCAAACATGCAATTTCAGCTTGGGCATATTAAAAGAGCCATTGTAAGTTTTGCCGAAGTTATTGCTCTTAACAAATACGATGTAGAGGCGTACATGGGGCGTGGGAATTGCCGTGCCTTACTTGGCAATTTAGATGGAGCGATAGCCGATTACAGCCGAACAGTAAGGTTGCGCCCGACCTTTCCAAACGCTTATTTTCAGAAAGGTCTTTACAATATGCAAGCCGGAAACATGTATGAAGCGATCGACGATTTTACAGAGGCTGCTAAGTTAACTCCAGAGCTCGACCGGGTATGGATGAATCGAGGTAAAGCGTATACCGAAGTAGAGCGATTCAGGAAAGCACGACGCGATTTATCTAAATCGCTGGACTTAAACCCAAAACTTGGTGAAGCATATTATCTGCGGGGAATTGCTGAATACAATCTGAACAATACCGAAAAAGGCTGTGCCGATTTTCAGTCAGCCATCAATTTAGGATACTCCAAAGCACAGGCACTTTACGACAAATTTTGCAAACAGGAAAAATAGCGCAAGCGTCAAACAAAACGCAAAGCCTGAACCTACTTCTTCCACTCACCGAACGCTGCGGACGTAACAATTATTTAAAACCACATCAGTAACAGAAAGCTACGACCGTTCAGTTTAACATAAAAAACAAAAAGCCGCTCTAAGATCTAACATCCAAAATCTAAGATCAGGTACAGACGCACGGGAAAATGAAATTTAACACGACAGAAACAAAAACCCAAAATACCTTAATTCACTCAATTCCCTCAACTCCTCCGGAATTGGCGTTTTGGTGCATGGTTTTGCGTAAAGGCAAAAAGACACAAAGCATTGTGTCTCTACGTTCATAATTCAATTCCGGAATCAATTTTTCACTATTCACTAATCACTCATACCTACTCAATTCCTCAATCCCTTAATCAACTAATCAACAATCAACCAATTCCTCAACTCCTCCGGAATTGGCGTTTTGGCACATGGTTTTGCGTAAAGGCAAAAAGACACAAAGCATTGTGTCTCTACGTTCAAACCAAAAATCAGGATCATTTTCCACGCAACGGACGCGGCGATTTTCGCAGCGAACGCAACGGGAGTGCCAACTATTGGCAACTCAAATCTAAAATCAGCATCAAAAAAACAGAAACAACCAATTCCTTAATCAACTTAATACACTCAATTAACTAATTTCCCAGAAACAGAAAGACATAAAGGTTCAGTGGTTCAGTGTAGCATAAAAACAAAAACGCATCTAAAATCCAAGATCTAAGATCTAAGATCAGAAACAAATACACGGGAAAGTGAAATTCAGCACGAAAGGAACAGAATCCACAAATTCCTTAATCAACTCAATTCACCAATCAACCAATTCCTAAATCTACCCCAACCACCTATTTCCGAAAATCCATCCTTTTGGTTATTTCCTTACAGTTTATTCTTACTTTTGTTGCCAAATTGTACGACACAATAATTTATTTAATCGGGTTATTTAGTAATGGCAGATCCAATTGTAATTTACACAGATGGCGGAGCAAGCGGAAACCCCGGACCAGGAGGTTACGGTGTAGTAATGCGGTATAAAAATCATCAAAAAGAGATATCTGAAGGCTTTCAACTCACCACCAACAATCGCATGGAACTTTTAGCCGTAATTATTGCGCTCGAACAACTCAAAACGCACAATATGCCGGTGCGTATATACACCGACAGCAAATATGTAGCAGATGCGGTTGAGAAAGGTTGGTTGGCCAATTGGCAGAGAAAACAATTTAAAAAAGTAAAAAACCCGGATCTGTGGCAGCGATTTCTCAGAATCTACACCAAACTAACCGATATAAAATTTAACTGGGTAAAAGGACATGCCGGCAACGAACTCAACGAACGCGCCGACCGCCTGGCGGTGGAGGCATACAAGTTGCCCGGTCTCAAAGAAGATACTGGCTATGTGCAGCAAAACGGAACCCTTTTGGATGGATAAATAAAATAAAACGTATTTATGGAAAGTAAAATAAAACGAATTGTCATATTCGCAAGTGGTTCAGGAACCAATGCCGAAGCCATTATTAATCATTTTTCCAAAAAACCGGATGTGCAAGTTTCAGGTATCTTTGTCAATAAACCAGATGCATACGTAATTACACGAGCTAAAAAGCATTATGTGCCTGTTTTTACTTTCAATCGCAATGATTTTTATGATAGCAACAGAATTTTGAACTTGCTGTACGAGCAAAAGGCCGACTGTATAGTGCTGGCCGGTTTTCTGTGGCTCATGCCCACGCATATTTTAGAAGCATTCCCAAATGCTATTTTAAATATTCACCCTGCACTTTTGCCTGCTTACGGAGGAAAAGGGATGTATGGCGACCGTGTTCACAAAGCAGTGTGGGAAAATGGCGAATCAGAGACCGGAATTACCATTCATTTGGTGAACGAAAAGTACGATGAAGGAAAGGTCGTTTTTCAGGAAAAAGTAGAAATTCAACGCACCGACACGCCCGAAACCATCGCCGGAAAGGTTCACCAACTTGAACATCAATACTACCCAAAAGTGATAGAACAATTCTTACGTAAGAATGTCTAATAGGTGAACTTTGCGTAGGAATATTGCGCATTTGATAAAAGTAACCCTTTCCAGATATGATTATTATTCTCTCACCAGCCAAAACACTCGATTTTGAACATGACGCAGTGGTTAAAACCATGACCGAACCCCGCTTAGTGGACTATTCAGCTCAAATAATGAAACAACTGAGTGAGTATGATGAACCGGGTCTCGAAAAATTGATGAACATCAGCTCAAAGCTGGCATCGCTAAATGCATTGCGGCACAGAAACTGGTCTGTCAAACATACTGATAAAAACAGCAAACAGGCCATTTATGCTTTCCGGGGCGAAGTGTATAACGGAATCGATATCGATCAGTTTAATGCCGATGATATAAAATTCGCACAATCACATGTGCGCATTCTTTCAGGGCTATATGGTGTATTACGGCCGCTCGACGGTATTCAGCCCTATCGGTTAGAGATGGGAACAAAACTAAATGTGGACAATAACAAAAACCTTTATGACTTTTGGGGCAACCAAATAGCAGAGGTACTCGAAAAAGATCTGAACGCGACACCAAAACCCGTATTAGTAAATCTGGCTTCCAATGAATATTACAAATCAGTAAAAACCAGTACTTTATCTGCACCGGTAGTGACACCCATATTTAAAGAACTGAAAAATGGCGACTACAAAGTTATAGCCATTTATGCGAAAAAGGCACGGGGATTAATGACGGCCTATGCGATAAAAAACCAGATTACAAATATTGATGATCTGAAGACGTTCGATGAACAAGGATATATGTTTGATGTCAACATGTCGACCGATACGGAATGGGTTTTTACACGCGGATAACAACCGCACTATTGGATACTTTTTAGCGTATTTATACGAATCAAGCCACGCGGGAATAATATTCTTTGCCAATGCAGGACAATTATTCAAAATAAACCTTTTTCGTAAAAATACGTAAGTACAGCTTATAGAGGCAGATGAAAATTATCATTCTGTAACATGAGTTATATTATTGTTCACAGCCGGACAATAAAATATGTTTGTCCCGTTTTTTATCAAATAATTAGTACATTTGAGACAATTAAAACTGACTAAAAACGGCCTTTTTAAGTTTTATTCTGAATGTTTGTCAATTAAAGCAATAAAGGTTAAATAGGTAAGTACAGTACGACCATTGAAAATTTAAGTTTACTCGTATGAATAGGGAAGAACTAATTTTTTTCATAAAAAAGGCGAAAGAAAAGAAATCGAAAAGCCTTGATTTGTCGAATAGGGATCTAACCGAGTTGCCACCAGAGATTGGCGAACTGACTTCGTTGGAGCATTTGAACTTAAGCTACAACAGCATCAAGGAAATTCCACCTGATATTGGACGGTTGGTGAACCTGAAAACGCTGCTCTTTCTTCGGAATGAAATTACTGAGCTACCGCCTGAAATTGGGACACTGCGTAATTTAACGCTTATCGACATTAGCCACAATGCCTTTGAAACCTTGCCAAAAGAAATTGGGTTACTCAGTCAACTTAAATCGTTCGACGCTAGTTACGGAAAAATTAAGCGGCTTCCCCTAACGTTTATCGAGTTATTGAGCCTCAAAGAGCTCTATTTGGAAGCCAATCCGTTTGAGTTTCCACCCGAAAAAGTAGTGAAACGCGGTTTGTATGCCACCATGCATTACCTCACACTTGAAAAGAAAAAGGCCGATGCGGCAAAAGTTATGCTGCAAGTCTTCAACATGCCAAAAACTCTTCAGGAGCCGTTTAAGCAGTATTTGACCTATTTTAACGATTTGGTTTCCAATGCCAACCAAAAAGAAGTGCGCTTCGATGTGAAGTTTATTCGTCACGAAGATTTGGGAGCCGACATCGATATAAAGGTGGGTGTGGAAAATTATCTTTACGATTTCATGAAATTCATTAAGAATAAAATTGATGAATCGAAAAACTCAAAAGGTGCATATAAAGCCGGATTGGTCGATTTGCAGATCTCTGAATTGCGTAAGCAAATGACCGAATTTAACGAGTCGCTGGAGTCTAAAATGGCCGAAATACAATCAATAAAAAATAAAATGAACGATTTCATTAATCGGCTCAATGAAGAATAAGGAAACATGAACGAAATTTTGTAATTTGCCGTACATCAAAAACCCGGAATTATGACAAAAGTTTATGCAGTTTGTAATCATAAAGGTGGTGTTGGCAAAACTACATCCGTTCTCAACCTTGGCGTAGGGTTCAGCCGACGCAGGAAAAAAACATTGCTCATCGATCTCGACCCTCAGTCCAACCTTTCCCAATCAATGGGATTAGATGAGCATTTCGATAATAATATCTACGGTGCATTAAAAGGAGAATACCAGCCCGAACCCGTTGTGGTAAACAAAAACTTGCATGTGATACCGGCAATTCTCGACTTGTCGGGAGCCGAACTCGAACTGGCCGCCGTTCCGGCACGCGAACTGCTGCTGCGCGAAATTATTGAAAAAACCTCCGATTCGTACGATTATATTGTGATCGATTGCCCACCTTCGCTAGGATTACTTACGCTAAATGCATTGGCAGCAGCCAAATCGGTAATTATACCGGTTCAATCTGAATATTTAGCTGTACACGGGTTGAAAAAAATAATGGAAACCATCGAAATTGTAAAAAAACGCCTCAATAGTGAGCTGGAGCTCGAAGGACTTTTTTTGACACAATACGATAAACGAAAAGTACTGAATCGCGATATTCGCGAAACTGTAGCAGAGGCTTTTGGCGCAAAAGTTTTCCAAACCGTTATTCGCGATAATATTGCTTTAGCCGAAGCGCCCGTAAGCCAAATGGATATTTATACGTACAAAAAAAATAGCTCCGGAGCACTCGATTATGCTTCATTGACAAAAGAAATACTTCAAAAAAACTAAATTGCTATGGCGAAAAAAAGCTTTAAATCGGGGGTGAAAAATATCATCGACTCTATCGACGATGCAAAAACATCGACATCTTCTCGTAATAAAACTACAAAACAAAAAAGCTCAGGCAAGCCGGCAACTACTGTATCTATTAACTTAAGTGATGCACTTACCGTGCAAAATGCCGTTGCCTTAAAGGCAGAGCTAAACGATGCGCTGAAAAGCAAAAAAGTAACCATTTCCAGCGATGAAATCACAGAAATAGATCTTTCAGCCATTCAATTGCTAATTACTTTTGAAAAAAGCGCAGCTCAAAAAAATATCCCAATCAATTGGCAGTTACAACCATCAGAAGATGTAAGGAGACTTGTTAGGCTTTCGGGATTAAATGATTTTCTGGATTTTTACAAACCTGTAGAAGGCGCATAAAAGAAATTAGAATTGCAAAGCAAAAAACAAGCCTTGCCCGATAAAGGCAAGGCTTTTATTAATATCGCCCGAAAGCAATTGTACGTGCATGGCTACACCCATACGGACATTCGTTTATAAAAACGGGTCTTTGGAAATCAGGCCTTTTTTACAAACTCCGACTTCAATGCCATTGCACCAAAACCATCTATTTTGCAATCGATATTGTGGTCGCCGTCGGTTAATCGTATGCGCTTCACTTTTGTGCCGGCCTTGATAGGCCCCGATGCTCCTTTTACCGGCAAATCTTTTACCACAATAACCGAATCGCCATCGGTCAATATATTTCCGTTAACATCTTTCACCACTAGTTCATCTTCGGCCAATTCTTCATTGGGGTTCCACTGGTGAGTGCATTCCGGGCATTCATACATATCTTCGTTCAAAGAATAGCCGTATGGGCACTGACATTGAGGACAAGATTTCATTTCGTCTGACATTCGCTTCTTTTTTTAGTGATCGCCTTTACCGGGCGTATTTTAAATCAATTTTCATTATGCGTAAACAAGTTGCAAAATGCGTTGCAGGTTTTCAACATCAGTTTCGTCGAACGCCTCTACCTGATCGCTGTCCACATCCAGCACTCCCAGTAATTGATTGTTTTTATCAAAGAATGGAAGAACAACTTCGCTATTTGAACGTCCATCGCATGCGATGTGTCCGGGGAAATCTTCGACATTTTTAACCAAAACCGGCTTTTGCGTGTTGATACCTTCCCAGCAAACGCCCGTATCTTTTGCCAACTGCATGCATGCCACCGGCCCCTGATACATTTTCACCTGCAGGTTCCCATTGTTTAAGAAATAGAACCCCGTCCAAAAAAAGTAATCCATTTTATGATGCAGCACCGCAATAATGGTATTCATGCGCGACTCAGGATTTTCGCATGTACCCATCAGTTTGCTTAACTGTTGGTAAATGCGGTCGTACCGACCTTGTTTCTTGTTCGTATCCATTGCGTAAACGTTTTAAAATTGTAGCATGTAAAAGTAGCAAAAAGCTATTAACCCTGAAATGAGTTTTGGAAATTCGTAAAACAAATTGAAATTTTATTTGGGAAACCACAAAAACTTACTTATTTTTGCAATCCGTTAACAGGGTCGGTTGGCCGAGCGGCTAGGAAGCGGTCTTCAAAACCGCGTACGGCGGTTAGAATCCGCCACCGACCTCATTAGAAAGCCTGTATGTTAAATATAACGTACAGGCTTTTTTATTGGATACTTTGTCCCCTTAATTGTTCGAAGACAATTAATTTCATTCCATTGCATATAGGGGATCACATCATAAAGTTGTGGACTTTTAGTTTTTAAAAAATGGTGTTGCTCATGATTGTAAATTAAAGCTTGGTAATAAAGATGTTGTGTAAGGGCTTCCATATTTACTTTTGTCTGACGCTAAAACGATGTAAAACTTAAGTCCAGCCAGCCAGCGAATTTGTGAAGGTGCGGGCGGAAAAAAAAGTGCCGCTACCAACTAAAAACACTAAGACTTTGTAGGTATTTTCAACTATCTACATGTTCTTTTCCTTAATGAAAAGAACCAAAAATCAAGACTTAGTTTCTTTCGCGACCTTCTTAGCTTTTACAACCGGAATTAAAAGAACTCACGGATGCAAT
>JAQICA010000194.1 GCA_027858775.1 Salinivirgaceae bacterium
CCTAACCTCCTTAAGGAGGAACCGCCAACGCTCGGCCAGTACTGGATTTTAACGCTCAGGCAATGAACTTTAAAAAATACGGAAGTTACTTTTAATGTCGCTTAATATTCTGTAATACAGTCCAATCGGAGCGTCCCCTCTACTCGAGGAGAGGGCTAGGTGAATAACCGCAGCGGAAGTTTGCAAAAGATCACTTCTTCTTCCGCCATCCCGCACCTCCTAACCTCCCAAAGGAGGAACCGCCACCCCGCAGTTCGTGAGGTATTCAGCACAAGTTCAGCCCATAAATCCCTTATTTTCCTAATTTCCTAATTAACTCAATTCCCTAATTCCTCAATTCCCAAATTAACTCAATTCCTTAATTCCTTAATTTCTCAATTCCCTAATTCCCTAATTCCTTAATTCCTCATAAAGCTAAAACCATCTCTCATACTGCTCCTTACTATTAATATTTACGGCAATTTTTTCATCAACGATAGGAAGTCGCAATGATGGAAACTGTTGCATGAATTTTTTGAAGTGTGTTTGTGGATCTTGTGTTTTCATAACTGATTCCAGAACTTGTTCAGAGGCTAAAAAAGGATGTCCACCTTTTCCCTTATAAGTGGGTACAATATAATCAGCCCCGATACTTTTTTCTGCTAATGTGCTAAGCATTTCAATATTCACAAAGGGATTGTCAATATTTTGAATAAAAGTAGTTTGGATGTATTTCATCTCTTTTACCGCTAATTGCAATGAATAGAATTTTTGCCATTCAGGATGCGGATTGATTATCAGTTTGGTGTTTTCGAGTTTGAGTAGTCGTTTTTCAATTAGTCGAGCAGAATTTTCGTTGACCACAATGCAAATATCCTCACACCCAAAATCCTTGTATACACTAACTATTTGTTCAATAAACGTAAGCTCTTTATCATAAGGCAACAGTAACTTCGGACTTCCCATGCGTGTGCTTAGCCCCGCAGCCAGTATGATGGCAGAATATTTTTTTCTATTTGATCCGTTGAGTGTCATATTTTCCCAAAAATCGCATATTTTTTAGATTATTCCCATCAAAATTTACATTTTCTAAGGATTTACGTATTTTTAGATTCGTAATATGAGTGAGATTAACCTAAGAAAAGAATTATTTATGTCAGATAGATTTCATCCTACAAGCCTGAGTCATTTGCTCAAAACTATTGAAAATGAGCTTGCTGCACAAGGAACGGCCTTTGGTGTTTCCAACGAATTGCTGTTTAATCCCGAGAAAAATCAACAGTTTACCCAGCATATTTTTAATCGGCAAATCGATTCCCCGGTGGGTGTCGCTGCCGGTCCGCATTCGCAATTAGCGCACAATATTGTGGCTGCATGGCTTGTGGGGGCACGTTATATTGAGCTAAAAACTGTGCAAACACTCGACGAAATTGAGGTAGCCAAACCATGTATCGATATGCAGGACGAGGGCTACAATTGCGAGTGGTCGCAAGAACTAAAAATCAACGAAAGTTTCGATGAGTACCTGAAAGCCTGGATTGCTGTTCACTATTTTAATTACAAACTGAATGGCAACAAACCCGTGAATACCATTTTTAATATGAGTGTGGGCTACGATTTGAAAGGTATTTTAAACGAGAATGTACAATGGTTTTTTGCCAAAATGAACGATTGCACTTCCGAGTTACAATCGAAAATAGACGAGGTGAAATCTGAATTCCCCGAGGTGGCCGAAATTGATATTCCCACCCAAATTTCCGATAATATTACGCTCTCAACCATGCACGGTTGTCCGGCAAATGAAATTGAAGATATTGCCAAATACCTGCTAAAGGAGAAAGGATTACATACATTTGTGAAACTGAATCCCACACTTTTGGGGCCGGTTGAGTTACGCAAAATTCTCAATGAGCAGAGTAAATTCAAGTCGGTTATTCCCGATGAGGCATTTGGTCACGATCTGAAATATGCCGATGCTTTGAAAATTATTTCATCGCTCCGGAAAACGGCCGACGAGAAAAAACTGGAGTTTGGGTTGAAGCTCACCAACACACTCGAAACGCAAAATTTTAAAGATGCTTTTGGCAACGATGTGGAAATGATGTACATGAGTGGTCGGTCGCTGCATCAGTTAAGTGTTAATATCGCCTGTAAACTACAAAATGAATTCGACGGAGATTTGCAATTATCGTTTTCGGGTGGTGCTGATGCCTTTAACGTGGCCGATTTGCTGGCTGCCGGATTTAAAACGGTTACCGTTAGTTCCGATTTGCTGAAACCCGGTGGTTATGGGCGTTTTGCCCAGTACTTCGATGAACTGCACCAACGTTTTGAGGCCTTACAAGCCAATGATATTTCGCAGTGGATAAGCAAAAATGCCGATAAAAGCGATTTGAAAAATGCAGCATTAGCTAATCTGAATAAATATGCCGATTTTGTTTTAACCGATGAACGCTATAAACGTACCAACATTCAGAATAAAAATATTAAAACAGAACGTGAGTTAGGGTATTTCGATTGTATTTCTGCACCCTGTCGCGACACCTGTGCTACTAATCAGGATATTCCCGATTATTTATATTATACTGCTAAAGGTGATGTTAGTAAAGCTTATGAAGTTATTCTGCGTACGAATCCGTTCCCTGCCATTACAGGAATGGTGTGCGACCATTTATGCCAGAATAAATGCACAAGGGTTAACTATGACGACCCGTTGCTTATTCGCGAAGTGAAACGGTTTGTTTCCGAACAAGATCAAGTGCAATTGACTCCCGGGACTTCAAATAATTTGAAAGTTGCCATTGTTGGCGCCGGTCCTTCAGGTCTTTCGGCAGCCTACTATCTGGCGCTTGCCGGTTTTGGTGTAGAGGTATTTGAACGCAATACCAAAGCAGGTGGCATGGTGCAATACGCTATTCCTGGTTTTCGACTAACCGATGAGGCTATCGAGAAAGATTTTAAACGGGTTACAGATCTTGGAGTTAAGGTTCATTACCAAACGCCCGTTGATGCAGAGGAATTTGAACGTTTGCAAAAGCATTTTAATTATGTATTTGTGGGAGTTGGGGCGCAACTGTCTAAGCCGTTGACTATTGAAGGTGCAGACAATTCAGGAGTGCTTGAGCCACTTTCGTTTTTATTCGATGTGAAGGCGGGAAGGGCTACTGCTGCCGGACAAAATATTGTAATTATCGGAGGAGGAAATACGGCAATGGATGCAGCCCGAACGGCTTACCGTGTGGTGGGTGATGCCGGAAAAGTTACCGTTGTTTATCGCCGTACAATAGGCCAAATGCCTGCCGATCAGGGCGAAATAAAAGCCGTGCTCGAAGAAGGAATTGAAGTTATTGAGCTGGCGGCACCCGAAAAAATTATTGACCAAAATGGCAGGTTAACTGCTTTGCAATGCGCCAGAATGGAACTGAAGGGAACCGATAGCAGTGGGCGCCTACGCCCTGTTAAGGTGCCGGGAAGCGAGTTCCAAATTGCTTGCGATACTATTATTCCCGCCATCGGACAGGATTTAGATATCGACTTTATTAACGATGCGCTTTTAGAAACAGCATCGGGCACCTACCGTACCAAAGAGCGGAATATTTACATAGGTGGCGATGCCTTGCGTGGTGCATCTACAGCTATAAATGCCATTGGCGACGGACGCAAAGCTGCGGGCGAAATTATGGAGCAGGCACATGTCGATTTTTCCATACCCAAACCCGATAATAGCAAAAAGCATACGAAAAAGGAGCTAATGCTCAAACGTGCCAGGCGTGCTTTTGCACCAAAAGTAAACGAGCTAAGCCTCGATGCTCGAAAAAGTTTTACGTTGGTAAGCGAAACACTTAACAAACAGACCATTCAGCAAGAGGCCGATCGCTGCTTGCAATGCGACGAAATATGCAATATTTGCACTACGGTGTGTCCAAACTTTGCCAATTACGCCTACAATATTGAACCTGTAAATTGGGAATTACACCAAATTATTATTGATGATGACGGAAAAGCAACCGCTACGCCACATACATCGTTTGTGATAGCGCAGCCCCATCAAATTTTAAATATTGCCAATTATTGCAATGAATGTGGTAACTGCACTACATTTTGCCCAACAAATTCGGCTCCCTACAAGGAAAAACCACATATTTATTTAACGCAAGCCGATTATAATGCTGCTTCGGAGGGGTTTTATTTGGATCGCACTGCAAATACCCAAAAATTGTTGCATAAAAATGAAGGTCTCCGTTGTTCATTAACCGATATGGGAGATGTATTCCATTTTGAGAATGAAAATATAGCAGTTGACCTCGATAAATCCGATTTTTCTGTAAAGCACACTACCGTTAAAAAAACTGACCCGGGAACTCATTCGTTGGAACAGGCGGCAATCATGGCTGTTGTTTTGTATGGTGTGCAACAGCTTGTTTTTGAGTAAAATACATTTTCATTGTTTAAGTTTAACCGCTCATCGATAACCATTTCGATGAGCGGTTTTTGCGTTAATATTTGGTTGATTCCGATTTTTTTTGTATTGTTTGAGAATGATGAATGCTAAATATTTTTTCGTCTTCTAGTTAGCCTGTCTATAAAGTCGAAGTGTTCAGTGAATAAAATCCATTTTCAAGGCTTTCGAAACTCAAAACCGTTGAGTCCGCGATTCATCGGGATAATGCGGGTTTGAGTAAGAGTAACGAAGAAAATAGAGCTTATTGACGAACACTAGTTGTGCAAGAATTGGCATTTTTGCTATCCCTTGCCTGCAGAACTGAGCCTTCTCGGGCTGCATGGTGACAAAACTTCAGATTTTTTCAACAAAACGTTCTGAAAATTGTATAGTTAAAGGTGTTGAGTGTCTGATCGCATGCTGTTACCTGTTTGCAAATGTCAATTGTAGTTTAATCTTGTGCTGTTTTTGTCAGCATTTAGACGAAGAACAATTTTATTAACTAAAACACACATTTATGAGTAAATCCTTAATTTTAATTAAGTATGGCGGAAATGCCATGACCAATAACCATTTAAAGAAAAACGTTTTGACAAGCATTGGTAAATTAAGAAGTGCAGGAAACGATGTCGTTATTGTTCATGGTGGAGGCCCATTTATTAAGGAAGTATTAACAGAAGCAAAAGTCGAATCTGAATTTATCGATGGACAACGGCAAACAACGCCTGAGGCTTTTGAGTATGTTCAAATGGCGCTGAAAGGGAAAGTAAACAGCCACTTGGTGAGCCTTCTCAATGCACAGGGACAAAGAGCTGTGGGGCTTTCGGGTCAAGATGGACAAATAGTGACAGCCAAAAAACGTGAGCACATGACTATGGTCAATGGAAAGCCGCAAGCAGTTGATTTGGGACGAGTTGGCGATGTTCAGAAAGTTAATCCACAATTAATTCACTTGTTGTTGCAAAATGATTTTATCCCTGTTATTGCTTGCATTGCTGCAAATGAGCAGGGAGAAGGCTTCAATATCAATGGTGATATGTTTGCCGGACATGTGGCCGGAGCACTAAAAGCAGATCGGTACATTGTACTTACAGATGTCGACGGTTTGTTGCGGGATAAAGATGATCCCTCAACCATTATTAATGAATTGTCGATCAAGGAGTTGTCTGGATTGGTAGAGACCGGAGTTATTCAGGGCGGAATGATTCCCAAAATGGAATCGTGCCAAATTGCCATTCAGGGCGGTGCGCGCACAGCTGGTATAGTAAATGGAACAAAGCCGGAACAATTGCTGCAACTTACAGGAAACGAAAAGGTTGGCACAAAAATAATTCCCTGATAGTGCAGTACTGAAATAGAACAGAGCCGTTTTCATACATTTATTAAATAATATGGATGTCCGTTTTTGTACCTAAAGAAGAGCCAATGAAATGAAAATCAATTGTTTTGCCCCTGTTCCGCCAGCTGGCGGAAGCAATTGATTTTCTTCACACCCTTTAGGGCTAGGGGCAAATGAAGAACCGTAGCGAAGCGGAGCTCGACGAAGTCAAAATCAAATTCAAGTTGGGCACAGAAACGGATAACCATTTTAATTAAAACTAAAATATTATGACAGAAAAAAATAATCAGTACTATAACGAATTAGATCAAAAACACTATTTACCCACCTTTAAGCGCTACCCAATTACGTTGGTAAGGGGGCAAGGCAGTCAGGTTTGGGATGCTGATGGCAAAGAGTACATCGATGCACTTGGGGGCATTGCTGTAAATGCGCTTGGTCATAATCATCCTGCACTGGTTGAGGCTATAAGCAAGCAAGCTGGTAAATTAATTCACATTTCGAATTTTTATTTGAGTGAGCCGCAAGTTGAATTGTCCCAAAAAATTACAAGTCTGGCGCAAATTGAACGTGTATTCTTTTCCAATAGTGGAGCCGAATCGGTCGAAGGAGCCATAAAAATTGCACGGAAATATGCGCACAGCATTGGCCGTGGTGGTGAAGTTATTTCGTTCGAAGGTTCATTTCACGGTCGTACACTTGCAACCATTGCTACCGGAAAAAAACAAATGCAGCACGGTTTTGAGCCTATCCCCGCCGGGTTTAAGCAGGTTCCATTAAATAATATGGATGCATTGCGCAAAGTCGTTTCAAAAGAAACCGCTGCAATTATTGTTGAACCTATACAGGGCGAAGGCGGAATTAATGTGGTTCCCGATAGTTTTTTGAAAGAGCTTCGCAGCTTTTGCGACAAACAGGATATTGTGCTCATTTTCGACGAAATTCAGTGCGGTATTGCCCGAACAGGAAAAATGTTTGCGCACGAGCATGTAGGAATTAAACCTGATATTATGACCCTGGCCAAAGGACTTGGAGGCGGCATGCCTGTTGGAGCCATTCTTTCCAACGAGAAGGTGAGCAGTGCCATCGATTTTGGCGACCATGGAACTACTTTTGGTGGAAATCCGCTGGCTACTGCCGCTGCACTTGCGGTTCTCAAAACCATTGAGCAAGAACAATTGACACAAGCAGCACACGAAAAAGGGGAGTGGATTAAAGAACAAATTATGACGATGAAACACCCCGATATTAAAGAGGTGCGCGGCAGAGGTCTGATGATAGGTATTGAGTTTCGATTTGAAACCAAACCACTTGTGCAAAAAATGCTGGAAAATGGCGTATTAGCCAATGCTACGGCCGGTAATGTGTTGCGCCTGGTTCCTCCGTTGATAATCAGTTACAAGGAGTTAGAGCGTGTGATAGAGGTGATGGAAAAATCAATAAAAGAACTGTAAAAAATGGAAAAAAAGAAAGTTGCAATTATAGGAGTTACCGGTTATACCGGTTCAGAGTTATTACGAATTCTTTCGAATCATCCCCTGGTTGAAGTGGCAATGGTTAGTTCGGAGAGCAGGGCTGGCGATAAAGTTACCGATGTGCATCCCTTTTTGCAGGGAATAGCCGATTTAACCATTCAGTCTGTAGATCAAATAGATGATGTAGAACTTGACTTGGTTTTTCTGGCGCTGCCGCATGGTGTATCGATGGACTTTGTCCGCAGATTTAAGAATAAAGATTTTAAAATTGTCGATCTGTCGGGCGATTTCCGCTTGAGTTCGCCAGAAGTGTTTAAAAAGTGGTACAATATGCCACACTCTTATGCCGAAGGGTTTGAAAATGCAGTGTTTGGTATGCCCGAATTGTTTAGTGCCGAAATTCAAAAAGCGCGACTTGTGGCCAATCCCGGCTGCTTCCCTACCAGTGCAATTTTGGGAGCTGCGCCATTGTTCGCCAACCAGCTGGTCGATGCAAGTCCGCTGGTTGTTGATTCCAAAACAGGGGTAACCGGTGCTGGGGTTAAATCGAAACCCGTAAATCTGTATTCAAATGTAAATGACAATTTTAAAGCTTACGGAATTAAGAAGCACCGGCACACCATCGAGATTGAGGAAAAACTGGGAGGCTTATCCAAAAATATGCCAATGGTGCAGTTTACACCGCATTTGTTGCCCGTCGACCGGGGTATTTTAACGTCGATTTATGCTAAACCCAGTAGCACGATCGATGAGGCTAAACTTAACGATGTTTACCGGGAATTTTACGCCAATGCTCCATTTGTGAGGCTTCGTGACGAAGCACCTTCTATAAAAGACGTTCGTGGAAGTAATTATTGCGACATTTATACCACATACGACGAACGAACCAATATGATTATCGTGGTAAGCGTTATCGATAATCTGGTGAAAGGTGCTGCCGGACAAGCTGTTCACAACATGAACCTGATGATGGGAATGCCCGAAAATACTGGATTAAATATGGTACCTTTAAAACCATAATCAATACAAACTAGTTAACAAATCATAATCGAAAAATCGAAAATATAAAACTGAATACTATGGAAATGAATAAGAATTTAACCAATGTACGAGGTATTAAATGCTGGGGAGCGCATACGGGAATAAAATCGTTGCGACGCGATCTGGCCATTATATATTCCGATGTGCCGGCCAGTGCTGCCGGAGCATTTACTCAAAATAAAGTAACTGCTGCACCCGTCAATTTAACCAAAAAACATATTGCCGACGGTAAAGCGCAAGCCATTGTTATAAATGCCGGAAATGCCAATGCCGCTACCGGTGAGCAAGGTCGCCAGGGCGCTGAGGCCATGGCACAGGCTGTAGCCGAAGAGTATGGCATTGCCAAAGAAATGGTGCTGGTATCGTCTACCGGAATTATTGGTGAACCTTTCCCAACCGACGATATTGTGGATGGAATTCGGGAAAATGCATCGAAGGTTTCGAAAAAATCTAATGCCGGATCGTTTACTGCAAATGCCATTTTAACCACCGATACCTTTGCTAAAGAAGGATTTATAGAGTTTAGCCTCGAGGGGTACGAAGTGAATATGGGTGGAATAGCCAAAGGTTCGGGAATGATTCATCCGAACATGGCCACCATGCTCGCTTTTATTGTAACCGATGCGGCTATTGAGCCTAAATTATTACAAGAAATAGTTGACGAGGCTGTTGCCAAATCGTTTAACATGATTACGGTAGACGGCGATACATCTACAAACGATATGGTGCTGGTGCTGGCTAATGGTAAAGCACAAAATGAACCTCTAAAAACTAAAAAAGATGCAGGTTATAAAGAGTTTAAGAATAATCTTGACGAAATGATGATTCACCTTGCCAAGCTTATTGTGGCCGATGGCGAGGGGGCTTCTAAATTTATCGAATACGAGGTGGTTAATGCTTCATCGGTAGATGAGGCACGCACGTTAATTCGCGAAATTTCTGATTCTACATTGGTTAAAGCCGCTATGTTTGGTCGCGACCCAAACTGGGGACGCATAGTGGGAGCAGCCGGAAATGCCGGAATCCCTTTCGACTATACAAAAATTGATTTGTATTTGGGAAGCGATAAAAAGGTAGAAAAAGTGCTCGATAAGGGCGTTCCTCAAGAGTTCGATCGTAATATGATGAAGAAACTATTGCGTGAAGCGCATTTGCATATAAAACTGGATTTACATCAGGGAAAAGCCACTGCCAAAGGCTGGGGAACCGATCTGACTACCGATTATGTAATGTTTAACTCTGTTTATACTACATAAATTTTTGGTTTTAATATTTGTGAAAAGTAAAACGAGGGTTTCGTTCGGGGCGAGATTCTCGTTTTTTCTGTACAAATACATATTTCGAGTTTACCCGACTTGGGAAATCACTTATTGAGAGAATAAACAGAATAATTGGCCTGGTCGAATTTGCAACCATATCAGAACTATCTGTTTTTTTGCTAGTAGATTTTGGGTTTTATTCCGTAGCTTTGGATTCTGATACTTCTTACTATTCGGAACGTACAGAAGATTTATATTAACCCCTAATAAAAGACTTATGAAGTTTAGTTTACGCGAAAAAATGTTTCAAGCCTGGTACTGGTACGTAAATAAGGCCGATAAAAATGCCGAAGTTTTATTTATGAATTATGGCTTCCATAACCCCGACGAAAAAGTTGAACTTGCCGAAAATAATGAAGTAAATCGCTATTCCATTCAATTGTACGACCATCTTGCTTCTGCTGTTGAATTGCAGGGAAAAGATATTATTGAAATTGGATGCGGCAGAGGCGGCGGACTATGGCATATTGTAAATGCCTACAAACCCAAAAGTGCCAAAGGCGTGGATTTGGATCGAATTGCAGTGAGGTTTTGTAACGAGCACTATGCGCATGATAATGTTTCGTTTGCTATGGGCGATGCCCAAAATCTGGAAATTGACGACCTTTCGGCCGATGTTATTATTAATGTAGAATCGTCGCACAGGTACCCCGATATGGATGCTTTTTTACGCGAGGTGAAACGAATTTTGAAGCCCGGTGGATATTTTCTGTACACCGATTTTCGGTTCGATCATGAAATGGATGAAATGAAAAAACAATTGGCTGCCAGTGGCCTTGTTATTGAGAAAGAACGCTTAATTAACGATGAGGTGGTAGCTGCCTTAACTCTTGACGATTCGCGTAAGCGACAACTTGTCAGAAGGTTAGTGCCCGGTTTTTTGCGTGGTGTAGCGCTTAATTTTGCCGGCGTTGTGGGCTCGCAAACGTTTAATCAAATTGAAACCCGTAAATATGTGTATTACAGCTATATCCTGAAAAAGGAAGAAAAAAGCTAACGGACTACAAAATTTGTTTTAAAAAAAAGTGAGCAACAGAAACTTTGCAATTATGCACGTAGGGCTGAAATTAGGGTAGAATAATTGATTAAAAATGGAATAAAGCCGCCGTATTTCAAATTTTATTTTTTTGCTAATGACAGTTTTACCTGGAAAATATCAACACCCTTGCGTTTGCCTTTAAGTTTAATATTGTCGATAGGCTTTACTTAAAACTCCTTCGATTCAGGCAGCAGAGCTGCCAAATTGCCCGAAATCAGGAAATTTTGTTTGTAATCGTTACAAACCGACTCGATGCGTGCTGTGGTGTTAATAGTATCGCCGTTGTATGAAATATCGCGGCGTATTTGGCCTACTTGCAAAACCATTACTTTTCCGGAATGCGCCCCGGCTTTAAATGTGGGAATAAGTCCATAGCGTCGGTTGTAGTAACGTTTGCGCTTGTTTATCAACTGAATAAATGCATAAAATGAGCGTATGCAATTAGCTCTTTTTAGACCCTGTTTCAGGTTCCACGAAATAATGGCTCCATCGCCAAGGTATTGGTATATTTGGCCGTTGTAGTTGTCCACAACCGCCAAATCGTTAAATACATCTTGTACTAAATGACTGAATTTTTTATGTCCCAATTGCTCTGCAATGGTTGTGGACTTTTTCATATCGATAAACATGAAAATGCGTTCTTGCTCCATGGGTTTGCTTAGCATACCAAATACCCAGTGCCTGAAATTGGAACGACCAATGGCTTTTATTACTTCATTAAGAAAGGTTACCACAAATCCCGATATGTAAAAATAGACCAAAAAACGGAAAAAGTGAATGTCTAGCTCGGGGAGTGTTTTGAATATTTCGAGATAGTTTTTTTCGGTGTAAATGGTTATGGGTAAGCGGGCAGCAATGAGAATCAGGATAAAAGCTGATGCAAAAAACAATACCGATTTAAAAAATCCAATGAAGTAACGTGGAAAAAAACGTTGTACTTGATAAGTGAATACCCGGTCGATGAGTGTGAAGATGATGGACGCAAATATGGCAAGGAACAGTATGACAACATAGATATTATCGGTACGCAAAAAATTCAGGTATACCTTAAATATCTGGTTTTCACCTGTTAGGAACGCATAAAACAGCATGCTGGCGTACCAAAATACAAAGTGGAACATGAAATTCCGAAATAATCTGTTAAACCGAATGGTGAGTCGTTCTTTTGAAAACATAGTGACAATAATCAGGGGTTAACTTGTAATGCCTTTTTGCCAATGAATATAGTAAATATTTACGCATGTGAGAAATAAAACTATCAAAAGAGGCCAAAGTGAGTAGTGAATGTGCTGAAATCCAGTCAGATGAAGTGCTACACTAATTAGCGTTGAAATGCCAACTATTCCTGCAAGTTTTTGCTGTAGTTTTACTTTACGACGAATTCCGGCAATTATTATTGCGAGGTATAGCGGATTGATCCACAGTATATTCCAGTTGTTTTGCAGTTCCACATGGTCAGATATTATCCACAACGCCGGAATAAGAAGCCCGATCAATCCGATTGGTAACCAAATGGCATAGGAAAAAATGGGTTTTCGAACTGCTATCCACGCAAGTGCTAAAAGAATAAATGCCACAAGCGGGCTCCACCACTTGAATGTTTGTGTTGAGGCTTTGCCCTGATGAATTACGGTGGTTGAGCCAATGATTCCCCGACGTTGGTTGTTGATGCGTGTAATGCCGTTCATTAACGTGGTTGGAAGCGCCATGGCTTCATACGAATTTATGGGACGGTCGATATTGGCGCCCATAATGATATTAATAACGGCTTGCGTCCATTTTTTGTGTGTTAGGTATTGGTTTAAAATATCGCGATAAGTAGAGTCAGTTGGGTGTATCTTCGGTTTGTATTCATCGGGCAGCATGTTGAAAATGATATCGCGGGCTTCAGTCGTACAATTTTTTTCTAAAAAATGATACAGATAATTCCGGTTTTCCGGAAGGTACAAATAGTTAAGTGTGTCTATAATTTTGTCGGTTATAACCGGATCGATGTGCAGTTGCTGCTCCCAAACCGTGCGGTTTTCGTGCTCGTACATACGCATAAACAGTGCAGTTTCGTGCACGCCCAAACGGTAGTTTAGTTTTCCTTTCACAAATTTATACACAAAGTTGGGCGTGTTAAACTGGAAAATACCAAAATTGTAAACCAGATCGGTTTTTTTTTCTGAATCGATTACCCGAATGGCTGTGTGGCCAAATGTAGCATACGATGGATCGCCTTTGTCGCAGGTAATTAGACTTATTTGTGTTTCAGATCGTGCAGTTTGGCTTAGTAGAAGTATCGCGAATGTAACGAGTAGGAGTTGTTTCATTTTTTCTGTAAGTTGTTGGTTTTTAGTATAAAGATTGCCCTGCTTGTATCATTAATTTTACAATTAGAGCTAGGTGGTACATTTTGGACGGGCAAATTATAAAAACGATTTGTTTTTATTGTGGTGTTCGTGCATGTTTTTTATTCCTATTTACACATAACCCTAAATGTAATGGATCAATTGAAAAAGTTGTGGGCTTTCTTCAATAAACTTCTTTTCGAAAAAAAAAAGTTGCAAAACCTTAGTCCGACAACTGGCGGAAATTCAAGATCAAATTACCCTTCCACGCGCTCTGTTCAATCAATTAAAGGACATATAAAAGCTGGACAAGCCTCTTTTATGTCATTTATATTGATTGAACCCCGATATAGAAAATATAAAACAATTGTTGAGACAATTGTAATATTTTCTATATCGGGATTTACTCTCATACAATCCATAATTATGATTTTCAATCAATTTATAGATTAATTCGAGTAGAACATTCAC
>JAQICA010000255.1 GCA_027858775.1 Salinivirgaceae bacterium
CTTTTGCGCCATCACAACATTAAACAGAGTGTCTATCAGTTTTTCAGAAACTTTTTCACCTTCCACCGACTTATTCCACCAATCAATTCCCAGGAGCTTTTTCCCGGCAAATCGGTTTATAACTTCTATCATCTCGTGAGGATAATAATTCTTTAGAAACGTTGTGACTTCGCCCATATCTTCGGGGCGTATTTCCAAACCGATAATATCCGGATCGTAGTTTTTTATAAATGTGAAAAGTTGTTCGTAAGAGTAATTCGGGTTTTTCTTGTGGTAACCGTGCAGTGTTCCGCAAACTGTCACCTCTGTTTTTGGTTCTTTACAACTAAAAATAACTAACGGAAGGATGGCTATTAGTGAAAAAATTACAGTTGCATTTCTTTTTGTCTTCATTGTTATTAATATTTGAGTTAATAATAAGTATGTTAGGCGTAAAAATTATTGCTGCAATATATAAAACTGAATAAATGTCACAAAAGAAAAAGCGACGATTGCTCAGTATTGGGGGATGAGTGCGCATATTGAGGTAATGAACAGACGTTATTGTATGTATCTGTGTTGTCTTTATGCCTTTAATTCTTCTGAGATTGATGTTCTTGAGTAGCTCTGCCTGTTACTTTACCTGTTAAATTCCAATTTGAAAGGGTCTATGAAAGGAGTTTGTTTGAATCGTGAATCGGTATTGTTTTTTCCACTTGGTTGCAAGAAATTTTTTGTATACTTGCTGCCGGTTAAAACATAAATTTAATTGTTC
This sequence comes from Salinivirgaceae bacterium, assembly GCA_027858775.1. Classification (GTDB taxonomy): domain Bacteria; phylum Bacteroidota; class Bacteroidia; order Bacteroidales; family Salinivirgaceae; genus Salinivirga. The sequence goes on from JAQICA010000255.1 coordinate 755, forward strand.
AGGTGAATTCAAAAATTAAACATATCGGAAGGCTTATTGTCTTTTTTGCAGGGCTGGTTATTTTAAGTCATGCTGTTGTGCCGCATCACCACCACGATGGTATGGTATGCACTGCGAGTTCTCATTGTGCAAATGATACGAAACCACATGATGATAATACCGATGAGCATAGCTCAGATGCTAACGATCATCAACATGATGGCGGCCACAATGTGCAATCTTGCTTTTTAATTCAATTCATTCCAAATCAAAACAATCATGCAGAAAGAAGCTTAAAATGCGGAAATTGTGATATTAATATCCCCTTGCTTATTTTTGCAACTTTTCCCAATAACCAAAGTCTTTTCGCAGAATCAACAGATTTTTCATGCTTTCCTGTCATACAAACAGGTTACTCTGTATTTGTATCTAAATGCTTCGGTCTGCGAGCTCCTCCCATTGTTTAAATTTAATGGTTATCCGTTTTTGTACCCAATTTGAATTTGATTTTCTTCATTTGCCCCATATCCGCCAGTTGGCGGATGTGAAGAAAATCAATTGCGTCCGCCAGCTGGCGGAGCTGGGGCAAAACAATTGATTTTCATCCTATTGGCTCTACTTTAGGTACAAAAACGGACATACATATTAAATTTTTCTTCGTTTTCAATTCGATCTCAACCTGATTATTGGTTGTTAATTGAATTAATTTATTCATAAAATTTAAACAATAATAAAATGATTTATAGGATATTACTATTTGTAATGCTTGCTTTTGCGGTGGCAGCTTGCAATAACACAGAGAATAACAAACAAAAAGGCGAACACGCTCACGAAGTAGGTGAAAAACCTGATGAACACGAACACGAGAGCGAACACGCTCACGAAGTAGAAGAAAGCCATGATGGACACGAACATGAGAGCGAACATGCTCACGAAGTAGAAGAAAGCCATGATGGACACCAGCATGAGAGCGAACATGCTAGTCAGGAAAGTGAAAGCCATGATGGGCACGAACATGAGGGTGTGGACGCTCATGAAGAAAGTGAAACGCAGGATGAACAGGCAAACGAACATCAACACGATGAAATAAAAGTTCAGTATACAGCGTACAATTATAGTTACGAATTATTTGCTGAAGCAGATGTGTTTATCGTTGGTGAAACGGCAAATGTTTTGTCGCATTTTTCGAAATTGCCAGGTTTTGAGGCGCTTGATAGAGGTGCCGTTTCAATAATTCTTACGGTTAATGGAAAAACGGTAAAACAAACGCTCGGGAAACCTACCCGAAAGGGGATTTACAGTTTTGATATTACACCCGAAGTCGCAGGTACAGGGACATTAAGTTTCCGTATTGACACATCCGAAATTACAGAAACAGATGTTGAGGTTTTTGCAAATCAAAACGAGGCAGATATCCATGCGGAACATGAAGAGGCTTCGCAAGTAAACACGATAAATTTTACGAAGGAACAATCGTGGAAAATTAATTTTAAAACAGAACTTCCACACAAAGAACCTTTTGGCCAAGTAATAAAAACGGTTGCCAAAATTGAACCTACATCGGGCACCGAAATAGTTATTTCGGCTAAAACAAGCGGAATTATTGTATTTTCAGATCTTAATATTCTTGAAGGTTATACTGTTTCAAAAGGTCAAAAGCTTTTTGCAATATCGACCAGCGGAATGTCGGAAAACAACATTTCTGTTCAACTAGCACAAGCAAAAAACAATTTTGAAAATGCAGAAGCCGATTATATACGAAAAAAAGAATTGGCAAACGAAAAAATAATTTCAGAAAAAGAATTACAATCTGCTGAAAATCAATACGAAAACAGCAAGGCAGTTTACGAGAACTTAACGAATAATTTTAGCGCATCAGGCCAAAGTATTTCAAGTTCGATGACAGGTTTTGTAAAGCAGATTTTTGTTTCCAATGGTCAGTTTGTTGGGGCAGGGCAACCTCTCATTACAATTTCGCAAAACCAAAAGCTTGTTTTAAATGCCTTTGTACAACAAAGGTATATCGGCGTTTTGTCTGCAATTAATTCTGCTAATATCAAGACTTTACACGATAATGAGACGTATACGTTTGACGAATTGAATGGAAAAGTTCTATCCTATGGCAAATCGGCAAGTGAGGATAATTACTTGCTGCCCGTTTATATACAAATTGACAATAAAGGTAGTTTTGTGCAAGGTAGTTTTGTTCAAATTTATTTGAAAACACTTACCAATTTGCGAGCGCTAACGGTTCCTAATTCGGCACTTTTGGAAGAGCAGGGAAGCTATTTTGTATTAGTACAAAAAACACCCGAATTATTTGAAAAACGCGAAATAAAAATCGGTGCAACAGATGGTGTCCGAACCGAAATTATTTCAGGGTTACTGCAAACCGAAATGGTAATATCAAAAGGTGCTATGCTCGTTAAACTTTCACAGTCAGCCGGTGCCTTGGATGCTCATTCTGGTCACGTTCATTAGAAATGATGAAGAATTGTTGATTGATTATTGAATGATGAGGTTTTGAATTCATGATTTAAAATTCAAAACTACCAGCCACAAACTAAAAAATTCAAAAATGATAGATAATATAATAAAATTTTCGTTGAACAACAAGTATATTATTCTCGTTGCTTCAGTGGTATTGCTAATTTTTGGAACGAAAACAGCCACAGAAATGGATGTGGACGTGTTTCCCGATCTCACTGCACCTACAGTTGTAGTAATGACTGATGCAGAAGGTATGGCGCCCGAGGAAGTAGAGCGTTTAGTAACCTTTCCTATAGAAACGGTTGTAAACGGAGGTACGGGAGTGCGAAGAGTACGTTCGGCTTCGTCGCAAGGTTATTCCTTTGTTTGGATCGATTTCGATTGGGGGACAGACGTTTACAAGGCTCGTCAAATTGTTAGTGAAAAACTCATTTCCATCGACGGTCAACTGCCTAAAGGGATTGGCGAACCAATGTTAGCACCGCAATCGAGCGTTATGGGCGAAATATTTTTTGTAGGATTGCAAGCCGATTCAACCGACCTTATGACCTTACGAACCATTGCTGAATGGAACATAAAACCATTGGTTTTGGCCACGGGCGGGGTTTCGCAAGTCACAATTATTGGCGGCGATTACAAGCAATATCAGGTATTGGCAGACCCGATGAAAATGAATTTTTACGATGTAACCCTCGATGAACTTGCTGTTACTTGCGAAGGAATCAGCCAAAATTCTACCGGAGGCGTAATTCGTGAATTTGGTAACGAGTTTGTAATAAGAGGTATGGCTAGAACACATAAAATCGTTGATCTTGAAAATACTTATGTAAAATCAGTAAATAATAAACCCATTCGAATTAGCGATGTGGCTGAAGTAAAGATAGGTAGCGCAGTGAAAATGGGCTACGCTACGGAAAATGCCAAACCGGCTATTATTCTTTCTATATCGAAACAGCCGAATATCAATACCCTTGAAGTTACTGAAAACATCGAAAAAAATCTTGACATCATAAAAAAAACATTGCCGCCTGATGTGGTAATCGACACCAAGATTTTTAGACAGGCCGATTTTATCGAAACCTCGGTCAATAATGTTCAGAATGCTCTTATTGAAGGGGGGATTTTTGTAGTAATTATTCTGTTCTTCTTTTTGGGAAGTTTTCGAACCACCATTATTTCGCTTTTGGCCATTCCCTTGTCGTTACTTGGTGCAATTGTGATTTTAAATCTTTTGGATTTGAATATTAATACCATGAGCTTGGGAGGTATGGCTATTGCTATCGGTTCGTTGGTCGACGATGCGATTATTGATGTTGAAAATGTATATAAGCGCCTGCGGCAAAACCGATTATTGCCTGTAGAGCAACAGCGTAATTCATTTACCGTAGTGTTTGAAGCATCAAAAGAAATCAGAGCATCTATTTTAAATGCTACGTTAATAATTATTGTAGCCTTTTTGCCACTGTTTTTCCTTTCGGGAATGGAAGGCCGAATGCTAAAACCGCTTGGTATTTCGTTCATTGTATCGTTGGGAGTTTCTTTAATCGTTGCCATGTCCTTAACTCCTTTACTTGCCAAGATGATGCTTTCTTCCGAAAAATATCTGTCTCGAAAAGAAAAAGACAGATGGGTTACAGTGAAACTATCTGCAGCTTACGAGAGATCGTTAAAATGGGCGCTAAATCACAAAAAGATAATTGTTTTTCCGGTTATTGGACTGTTTGTGCTCGCAATGATCGTTTTTTCAACCTTCGGACGCAGTTTCTTACCCGAATTTAACGAAGGTGCATTAACATTATCGGTGGTTACAAAACCCGGAACTTCCTTAGAAGAAAGTAATAATTTAGGCAATCTGGTCGAAACCGAACTGTTATCAATACCCGAAGTAATAAGTACAGCCCGCCGAACCGGACGTGGCGAATTGGACGAGCATTCCCAAACCACAAACAGTTCAGAAGTGGATGTAAATTTCAGTCTTTCAGAGCGATCGCAAGATGAATTTTTGGAAGAGGTTCGAAGTACGCTTTCTGGCATTCCGGGCATTGCTTTTACTGTCGGTCAACCGCTCGGACATCGTATAGATCACATGCTTTCGGGAACACGTGCAAATATTGCTATCAAGCTATTTGGGTACGATTTGAATAAAATGTTTACCATTGGTAAAAAAGTTGAAACAACCATAAGTGACATCGATGGTTTGGTAGATGTTAACGTGGATCAACAGGTTGAGGTGCCTCAAATTCAAATTAGGGCGAACCGCGAAATGCTCGCCGTTTACGGAATTACACTCGAAGAATTTAATCACTTTGTCGATATTGCATTTACAGGCAAAAAAATGACCGATATTTACGAGGGACAACGTAATTTCGACTTGATACTTAAATTGGATACTACTTATACACAATCGATTGACGGTATTAAAAATGCTTTAATTGATACAGAAAACGGAAGTAAAGTTCCACTTTCTCAGGTTGCCGATATTGTTTCTGCTTCGGGGCCAAGCTCCATTAGCCGCGAAAACGTGCAGCGTAAAATAGTGATTTCGGCAAATGTTGCGGGACGAGATTTACGTGGCGTTGTGGAAGATATTCAGAAAAGTATTCAAAAAAATATAAGCCTGCCGGAGGGGTACCGTATTGAATATGGCGGTCAGTTTGAAAGTGAAGCTGAGGCATCGCGTACACTAATGCTTACTTCAATAATGGCAATATTTATCATCTTTCTGCTGTTATATCAGGAATTTAAAAACTTTAAACTTGCAGCAATCATTCTGTCGAACCTACCATTGGCTTTAATTGGAGGCGTTTTCGCAATTTGGATTACCACAGGCATTTTGAGTATTCCTGCAATTATCGGGTTCATTACGCTTTTTGGTATTGCTACACGAAATGGAATTTTGCTTGTTTCGCACTATCAGCAGCTTCAACAAGAAAACAAGCCGCTTTACGAAATCATTATTTACGGTTCAAAGGATCGGCTAATGCCCATTTTAATGACAGCATTAACAGCCGCATTGGCCTTAATTCCGTTGGCATTCAGAGGCGATTTGCCGGGAAACGAAATTCAAAGTCCAATGGCAAAAGTTATCCTGGGAGGATTGCTAACATCTACATTATTAAATATTTATGTGGTTCCTGTGATTTTTAGTATACTAAAGAATCGTGGAATTCTAAAATCGGATTAAATGCACCTTCAATTGGAGCTATTTTGGCTGCCTTATCATACGAAAGTATGTGTATTATTGATTTTTAATCATTTAAAGTTTATTAACGCATGAAAAAAATAATTTTCATTATAATTATAACTCTTTCGGTTTCGCACGTTTTTTCGCAAAACACAGAAAGTATTGTTTCTCAAGTCGCAAAGAACAATCCTTCGTTACAAGCCTTGGCAAAGAGTAATATAGCGGATAGTTTGGGAAATCGGACCGATATTTATTTACAAAATCCCGAAATTGGCTTTGATTATTTGTTCGGAAGTCCTGTGGCAATCGGTAACCGAACCGGGATTAGTGTCTCGCAATCATTCGATTTTCCAACTGCTTACCTTTATAAAAGTCAAATTTCCGACTTGAAAAATGAGCAGTTGAACAATTCGTATCATAAAAAATACAGAGAAATTGTTTTGCAAGCGAAACTGATCTGTACTGATTTGATTTATTACAATTTGCTGATAAAAGAATATGAAAAGCGGTACGAACATGCCCAAAAAATTGCAACAGCCTATAAATCAAAATATGATATTGGCGATGCTAGTATTATAGCGTTCAATAAAGCTCAATTAAACAAATTGAATACTGAAAAAGAGTTAGAAAATTTGCAAATAGAGAAAAATGCCCTGTTAAATGAATTAGTCGGTTTGAATGGAAATATTCCCATATCTTTTAACGATACCATTTTTTATGGTAAACAAATTCCTTTGAATTTTGAACAATGGTATGCCGGGGCAGAATCGCGTAATCCTCTGCTGAAGTGGTTGAAATTGGAGATAGAACTTTCCGAAAAACAAAGTAAGTTAAATATGGCGCAGAGCTTGCCCAAATTTTCAGCCGGATATATGAGTGAGATTACCAAAGGAGAAAATTTTCAGGGCATTACTGTTGGTATTTCGCTTCCACTTTGGGCAAATAAGAATAAAGTTAAATACGCCAAACTAAAAACCGAGGCAACGCAAAATTATGAAAATGCGAGCAAATTGAAGTATTACAACTTGTTGAAAACACTACATGCAAAAGCAGTTGCCTTGCAAAAAAGCGTCGATGCATATAATTCAAACCTTCAAATGTATAATAATTCCAAATTGCTCTATAAAGCCCTTGAAAAAGGAGAACTAGATTTAATTAATTACATTATGGAGCTATCATTTTATTATGAAAGTTACCGTAATCTATTAGATATGAAAAGAGAATTATACAAAGTAGTTGCAGAAATGTATCAGTATTAATCAGAAAATAATGCAATTATTGGAAAAATTCTAGCACCGTAATCTTACATAATAATTCTCGTCGGTTGCTAACGCATAAACGCAGGAAAATAGAGGGGAGTCTAAAAAGGTAATTTATTTTTATGACACCAACAATTAGCTTTCTATATGCAAGAAAGCTAATTGTTGGTGTCTTATCCCCATGATACCCGGGGAT
>JAQICA010000281.1 GCA_027858775.1 Salinivirgaceae bacterium
AGCGGAGGGCTCAGCGTAGCTAGCTATTATATTAAATGATGAGGTTCTATGTGGTTTTTAAATAAACGCCATGAAAAAAAACACGAAATTATTATTGATTACAGTACTACTAATCATAACTCTTCTTCCAAATGGAAGCGGACAGTCTCAGAGATACAACCATTTAGTATCGGATATTGAAAGTAAGAAAAACAATCTTCAGAAAAGGCACAATCCAGATAAAGCTAGCCACTTGCGGCAAAGTGGCTATGTGTATAATAATATTGCTAAAGCAAGCGGTAATGAATTGGAAGATCCGTTCCACCACGTTTCTTCACCGCTAATTTCAGGGTATTATCGGGACATTGCTGTAAAGAACAATACGGCTTATGTCGTAAACAATTGGGGCCTTATGATTTTTGATGTTACAGACAAACAAAATCCCGAATTAGTAAATAGTATCATTAGCCATTACTCCACCGGTTTTGTCGATGTGCATGATCAATATTTAATCGTAAGCGGTCCCGCTATCGTTACTGAGCCGCAAGAAGATTTTGGCACAACTATTTATGACATTTCATCGCCTCACGAACCTGAGTTTATAACCCATCTGCAAGTACCGACTCAGGCATCGAAAATTATTGAAAACACATTGCATCTGCGGACCAGGGGAAACTTATATATTTATGACATAGCACAGATTGAATCGCCTGTACTTTTGGATTCATTAGATAGTGTATATAGCTGCGAATGGGATGATGATTATATGTACACTATATACACCGATAATGATTCAACTTGTGTTTTAAAAACATTTGATAACAGCAACCCTGACAACCCAACGGAAATAAATGATATCGAAATAACCGGAGATTATACCCTTAGCTATCTATTGGCCGATAATTACCATTTGTATTTGGGGGGCGAATATGAGCTTACAATCATTGATATCGAAAATGCCGGTTCTCCTGAAATACTGATCAATCAACAATTTGATAACATGACAGCCGGAAATTATTATCCCCAATTTGCAATACATAATGATCATCTGTTTTTTAGAGGTGGGCTCATATTAGACATTTCTGAGTCTTCAAACCCACAGGAGGCAGGGAATTATTATCCCGACAATGTATATAACTATGTTAGAAATATTCATGTCGAAGGAGATTTTCTATTTGCAGCCAATTGGGAACAGGGATTTTACATTGCAGATATTTCTCAACCTGCACAACCAGATCTGCAAAATTGGCATGTCAATTTTGATCTTTATTATGGGGTTACCGTTCACAATAATTATGCTTACGTGACCTCAATGAACGGGCTGACAATCCTCGATGTTTCCGATCCGATATATCCTGTGTCATTAGGGCTTAATTCTGATATGTGGTGGTGTAGAGCTGCCATTGTTGAGGGAAACTATGCCTATGTGGCGTCAGATTCCGATGTGGGAATATATAATGTGAGCGACCCTGAGGATCCCCAATTAATATCTCGTTATGAAGGAGGCGGAAAGCATTTAGTTCAAAACGGACAATATCTTTTTTTAACTAATAATAGTGTCGATGCCATATTTGTTTACAAAATAATAGCAGCGAATTCACTGGAAATGATTGGCGGTTATTACAATTTAATGCAAAGTCCGAATGATTTATGTGTTAAAGGTAATTACTTATTTGTTGCTGATGGTAATTTAGGGAATTACTACAATAATGGTGGATTGCATGTGTTTGATATTAGTAATCCGTATGACATTGAGGAAGTTTTTATCAGCAACCCAGATACAACCCGGTATTATCGGTCACTGGCACTCAAAGATGACTATTTGTTTATGGGTAGCAACGAACCCGGGTTATATATATATGATGTATCGAACCCTGCTTCACCTGAGCTATTGAGTTACTTTGAGAACGATTTATGTGAAAGTAGATATAATTGTATAGATATGGAAATTCTTGGTGACTCTTTGGTTGTTGCCGGGGTACAAGAAAAGTATATTGTTGATATTTCGAATATAGATTCCTTAAAAACCGTTGCAAGAACTTTTTCAGGTCGATGGACCTCCCCTTGGACGATTACTATAGTAGACGGGTTATTATATGAGGCCTCAATTTTATCTTTAGATATTTATTCCATTGGAGATACCACCTGGAATGGAATACCGATAACTAATAATAATAGCACTAAATTTAGTATAAAAGCAACTCCCAATCCATTTTCAGTTTCAACTCGCATTTGTTACACCATACCAGATCATCTGGCCTATAAAAAAGGGGCAATACATATTTATTCTTTGGAAGGCCGCTTGATCAAAACGCTTTTCGAAAACAAAGCACAGCATTCCGGAAATAACGTGGCTACTTGGAACGGAGTAGATAATAACAACAAAACAGTAAGCCCCGGAATGTACATAATTGTTGTACAAATCGGAACTATTTCTGATTTTCATAAAACCCTATTTATTCACTAAAAACAATTTGCTTATGAATTATTTTAAATTGACAATGACAGTTTTTATGATTGTATTGCTGAGTATTTGCAGCTGAAATTAGATCTTGGATTTTAGATGGTTTCTGTTCCTTTCGTACAAAATTTCACCTTCCCGTGTATTTGTGGGTGTCCATAGATGCGGGTCTGTTTTTTGGGGCCGATTTCAATTATTATTTTGTGATCTACCATCTAATATACATAATTCAACATCTACTATCTAATTTTCAACATCCAACATCCAATATCTCCCAAACGTTAAAAAAACTTTAAATATTTTTTGCTAAATCGATTTAGATTTCCGTATATTTGTCTGGAACAATAATTTTGCGATTGAGAATATTGCGGAAATACTGAATTCAAATGATGCAAACAAAGCTGATACTATGCATTTTTTTGCTAAGCCTGATTTCTCTTCAGGGCTTTGCTCAATCGTTTCCCGTTAGCGGTACGGTTACCAATGCCGAAGACAACCTTCCACTGCCCGGAGTTACCGTTCTGGTAAAGGGTACAAGCCATGGTGCAATTACCGATGCAGACGGCCATTACTCCATCGATGTAAGTTCAGGCGATGTGTTAAAGTTTTCGTTCGTTGGAATGACAGACAAGGAAGTCCAAATTGGCAGGCAGCGCACCTACAACGTAGTGTTGGAACCACAATCGTTCGTGCTCGACGAATATGTGGTGACCGCTTTGGGTATTAAGCGCGAGAAAAAAGCACTGGGGTACTCGGTGCAAAAAATCTCGGGTCGCGAATTAGAAATCGGCAAAGATGCCAGTATGATTAATCAGTTGGCCGGCAAGGTGGCCGGACTGAACGTATCTGCAACCAACGCCGGCGCCGGCTCCTCCAGCCGTATTGTGCTACGGGGAGTCAATTCATTTATGGGCGATAATAATGCACTAATTGTTGTCGATGGCGTTCCGATCGAAAACCAAACCTACAGCAATGCCGAAGACACCTGGGGCGGACGCGATTATGGAAGTGGCGTTTCCGATATTAATTCCGACGATATCGAGAGTATTTCCGTGCTAAAAGGTGCCAGTGCCTCGGCTTTATACGGTTCGCGCGCTGCAAATGGCGTTATCTTAATTGTAACAAAAAAAGGCTCTGACAAAAATAAATTGGGCGTTTCCTTTACCACCGATGCCGCATTGGTGCAACCCTACATCTTATACAATTTGCAAAATACATACGGCGCCGGCCGCAACGGCAAATTTACACCAACTTATATTCTGAACGACGATGGTATTCCCGTTTACAATACCACCGGTGCATCGGCATTTGGAAGTTGGGGGCCGCGCATGAACGGACAGCAAGTTATTGGGTGGGATGGAAATGAAACGACTTACAGTCCGCAACCCGATAATTACAGCAACTTTTTTCAAAACGGACTGGTTGTAACCAATTCGCTTTCGCTTGATGGAAGTATAAAAAACACCAACCTACGCCTATCGGTGGCCGATATGCGGAAAAAAGAAATTATCGAAAACAGCACATTTGAGCGCACCAACATCGGGCTAAATATAAACAGTCGAATTCTTAAAGGACTTAGCGTTTCGTCGTACATCTCTTATCTGCATCAGCAGGTCGATAACCGTTTTGGACTGGCCGATTCCAAAGAGAATCCCAATCGCAATTATATTATGATGCCCCGGAATATTAGCAACGCATCGTTAGAAAACAACATGATGAATGCTGAAAATAAAGAGCAAGCCTGGTTCATGAATTGGGCATGGCAAGGGAATCCGTTTTATGCTACCGAGCATCAGTACAATGGCGATGTTCGCGACCGGATATTTGGAAATATCGCACTGAACTATACGCCCAACGATCAGTTGACGTTTCAGATTCGTTCGGCTCCCGACTATTCGCTTACACAATACGAGCAGTACAGTCCGGTTGGCTCCATTACGGCATCGCAGGGCGAATACAGTGAACGCGAAATAGAACAGTTTTTAATTAATACCGATGTGTTGGCTACCTATAACCGGCCACTCACCGAAACCATCGATGTAACCCTAACCGCCGGAGCCAATGCCATGGTGCAGCAAACTCGTTTTTACGATGCCTATACAATTGGAGGACTCACCCAACCGGGAGTTTACAACATCAGCAACAGCTTTAATACACCTTACTCGCACCAAACGCCCTACTACAAAAAAGCAGTAAATTCGCTCTATGCTCTGGGGCAAATTGGGTATAACGATTTTTTGTATCTCGACATTACCGGGCGTAACGATTGGTCTTCTACCTTGCCCGAAAACCGTAATTCGTTCTTTTACCCTTCTGTTAGTCTGGGATTTGTTTATTCCGAATTGCTCACCATGAGTGACTTTCTCGAAAAAGCATTATCGTTTGGCAAATTACGCCTTTCATACGCGCAGGTGGGGAACGATACCGATCCCTATCAGCTCAATGCTACCTATTTTATCGATAGTGTAACCAATCCCTACGGAACCATTGCACACATTAGCAATCAAGTGCCTCCGGCCAAATTAAAACCCGAAATAATTCATTCTTTCGAAATTGGAAGCGAGTTCATCTTTTTTATGAACAGGGCTTCCCTCGATGTAACATGGTATAACAATCGTGCGGTAAACCAAATTTTGCCTGCCGATATTTCCCACGCCAGCGGAAGCACCACTGCACTCATCAATGCCGGAGAAATACAAAACAGTGGTATAGAAATACAATTGGATGTTACGCCGATAAAAACAGACGATTTTTCGTGGAATATGAACATCAATTATAATAAAAACCGCTCCGAAGTAGTGGAACTTACGCCCGGACTCGATAATTTACAAATTTTAGAACATTGGAACATGAGCATAGAAGCTCGTCCGGGGAGGCCTTACGGCGATATTGTAGGTTATGCCATACAGCGCGATGAGCATGGAAACAAATTGGTCGATCAGAATGGAATGTACCTGAGAAGCGAAACCCCACAGGTGCTTGGCAATATAAACCCCGATTTTTCCATGTCGTTTTCTAACTCGCTGCGGTACAAGTCGGTTTCCCTTAGTTTTTTGATTGATGCACGCTTTGGTGGCGAAATGTTTGCCGGAACCAACATGTACGGTTACGGCTATTCGGGCAATTTTGACGAAACACTTGCCGGACGAGAAGCCTGGTACGCATCAGAGGAGGCGCGCGAAGAGGCCGGATTAACGCCCGCTGAGTGGATTGCAACCGGTGGCTACCTGGCAAGCGGCGTGTACGCCGAAGGTACTATAATTGATGGAGTAGATGTGAGTGGGTTGCCCAATACCACTTACGTAAATCCTGAATTGTACTGGGATCAGTTTTCCAATTGGACAAACGAAATACACGAACCGTTTGTGTACGATGCCAGTTTTGTGAAACTGCGCCAATTGAGCATTGGATACACCTTACCGCAAAAATTTACCAATAAACTCCGGTTAAATCAATGTACCGTATCAGCATACGGAAGAAACCTGTGGGTTATTCATAAAAATGTACCCAATATCGACCCCGAAACCATGCATACAAATGGCAATGGCCAGGGCTACGAGTTGTATTCGTATCCTAATCAGCGCAGTTTTGGCGTGTCGCTTAATATTAAAATTTAGATTATCACCAATTCAAATGTAGTTACCTATGAGTTTACCCCGTTGTCACGAACAAATGAGTTGTATTCGATCTTCCAGAGGCATTGTAAAGCTTGTGTATCGTAGTGTTCGGTTTCTCGTGCGGTACAGTTTTCTTTTGGGCTTGTTTGTTATGCTCTTTGCATCATGCGAAACCGACCTTACAGATTTGAATGTAAATCCTGACGAGCCGTTGGATGCCGATCCCAATTACCTGTTTTCTTACGCATTGCAGCAAGGAATGGGGAATTACAACTCCGATGTTAATTTAGAACAATGGGGCGTAATGAACTGGATGATGTATTTGGCCTCGCGCGAGGGCGTGGAGGTTGGCCGCGAATATCCGGTGCCCTCGGGGAAAGATGAATTTTGGCGCGAGCAGTACACCAACACGCTGTCGAATACGCAAGTAATTATCAATATGGCGCAGGCCGACGCTACAATGATCAATATGCAGGCAGCTGCCGAAATATGGAAAGTTTTGGTCATTAGCCAATTAACAGATTTGTGGGGCGATATTCCTTATTCGCAAGCCCTGCAAGGTATTTCAGACAATGTGCTTTCGCCCGGCTACGATACGCAGGCGCAAATTTACGAAGCGATGTTGCAAACGTTGCGCGACGCTACCGAACGGTTTACAAGCGACCAAAAATTCTTCGATGCCCAATCGGACCTTATTTACCACGGCAATATGCAGGCCTGGCGTGCTCTTGGGCATTCGCTTATGTTGCGCCTGGCGACGCGCATTAATCAAGTCGACGCAGAAACATACGCTTCGGTGCTGGAATTTTTGTCCGATAAACCCCTCATTAGTAGCGTTGGCGAATCGGCAATTTTTCCGTTCAATGCGGTTCGTAAAAATCATTTGTGGGAAACCATGTACCGTGGCGAATCGGTTGTGCAGAACAATCCTTCGAAATATTTTGTCGATCTGCTTTCCGCTACCAATGATCCGCGCAAGCGTGTATTTTTCGAAGAAGCTCCGCTTTCGTTTTTGCCATTTATACAAAAGTACAGGGGGATTCCCAATTTGTTGCCCAATACTTCCGAAGAGTGGAACGATTATAATTTAAACAGCACCTTTGGTATTGCCGGAGACTGGGGCGATATCAGCAAAATTGGTCAATGGTTTTTACGCGACGCCACGCCCGGAATTGTTATGAGTTACTCCGAGGTGTGTTTTTTACTGGCCGAAGCTTCGCTCAATGGCTTGTGGGGCGAATCGGCTGCAAGTCTTGTACAAAAGGGGGTTCGTGCCAACATGGAGTTGTATAACCTTTATGGCGACGAGGATAGTTTTATTGCTGGTGAGGAAATTGAAGACTATTTAAACAGTTTGCCTGATGCCGGTTTGGAACAGATCATTACCCAAAAGTGGATTAGTTTTGCTTTTGAACAAGGCTATCAGGCCTATGCTGAGTACCGGCGCACCGGATTTCCGGTTTTAACCAACTATTTTGGCGAACCCATCGACCAGTCTATTTTTCCATTGCGTTTGCCATATCCAAACAGTGAATATACACTCAATCGTGCAAACTATAACCAGGCAGTGGCCAATCAAGGCCCCGACAATGAATTTACAGCCATGTACTGGATTCCTGAATAATATTTAACCCAATAGATAAAGAGCAACATATGACAACAATTAAAAAATTACTGATCGTTTTACTGGTGTTTTGGGCAATGCTGGCACAGGCTCAGAACCACGAAAAAAAATGTTGGTACATCGATTATGAGCAGTGGAATGTAAACACCCCTGCATTGCATATTTTATGTGGCAACAATCCGGCGCTCAACACCGGAGAAGAGCTTACGCTGGAAATGTGGGTGCGAGCCTACACTTTTGGCGAGAACCGCAAAGTGCTGGGCAAAGTCGATTCCGATGGCAGTTCTTTCCAAAACGGCTACGTTATGGGTTTTCAAAACCTGAATGTGTATACCGAAATCTGGAATCCATCTACGCAAGTGGTAACCTACGGCAGTGCAGGCCCCATACCCATCGATTCGGCTTTTGTGCACATGGCCACAACTTATTCTGCCGTTACCGGCTATGTGCGCGATTACATTAATGGTGTAAAAGTGGGCGAAAAACAAATTTTCCCCGCCGACCCGATCACCGCTAACGATGCCGAGTTTATGATTGGCGCCGCACCGTGGGATCCCCACGCATACCAGTTTTATGGTGCGCTCGATGAGGTGCGTGTATGGAATGTGGCGCGTACAGAGGAGGAACTGCAAAACACCATGTTCCGCGAGTTGCAGGGCGACGAATCTGGTTTGGTGGCTTACTACAATTTTAATACCGCCAACAATACCGAGGTGCCCGATATGAGTGGGAATGGTAATACGGGAGTTTTACAAAATGCCGACGATCCATCATGGAGCTGGGCGCCTTCGCATGCGCCTTTAGGTGATGCACGTATGTACGCAATGCACGAGCCTGTAGCTGCATGGTCGGGCAAAACAGGCGAAGAATTTAACTATGCCGTTACCGAAAATGGTTTTTCGGTAATTGCCGATATTGGCCGCAAAGAATTTGAAAAGTATGTAGTGTTTGCGCATAACGGAAACGAGGGTGTAACCACCGAAAGCGAGCCTGTTGGTGAACATCAGAATTTTGTGCGAACCTCCCGCGAGTGGTATGTCAATCAGGCTGGTTTCCCCGATGTTTCTGCGTTTGTGAATCTCACCGAAGCTGCCGGACAGGGTGAAGCGCTGCCGCAATCCGATACTAAAGAGCACTACGCATTGCTTTATCGGCACAGCACCAGCGAGGCCTACAAGGCAATGGCGTTTCCTACACAATTGTATCAGGACAATTTAATATTTAACGACATCAGATTACATGACGCATATTTCTGTGTAGGGTATTCCGAATCGTCTTTTGAGATCGATCTTAGCCCTGTGGAACAGATCGATGCTTTACCCGATGTACACATTTATCCCAATCCCGTAACCGATTTATTTACGGTAACAAATGCCGCGGGTGCTCAAATGGTGATTGCAAATTTACAAGGACAGGTAACCAAAACCGTTACAATCGATGCCGACCAATTTACCTGCAATGTGAGTCCGTTACCCATTGGAATTTACATAGTGAGTATTGTAAAACAAGGATCGGTACACACACAAAAATTAATTATCGAAAACTAAATTTTAAAACTATGAGAACAAAATCAACACTACTGTTTATTTGCCTGTTTCTATGCAGCGCAATACTTGTGGGGCAGAATTTTGCTTTGCAGTTCGATGGCACCGATGATAAAATTGGTGTGGCCGATAGTCCCGAGCTAAACCCGGAAACCGGACTTACGCTCGAATTGTGGATAAATGCTCAGGAATGGGCAGGTAGCATTTGGGGTGCCAACCTAATCAGCAAGCAAGGCACAGGCCCCAATAAAGGCTATGGACTTACAGTTGGCGAGAATGGCCGTATTGAATTCAACCACTCCATCAACGAAAGTTGGAATGCAGTGCAAACTTCACCTATTCTCGGACTAAACTCTTGGTATCACATTGCCGCTGTGTACGATCTCAATACCATGAAAATTTATGTGAACGGTATTTTGCAGTCTACAGCCAATGCCCAAGGTACACCCACGTTAGGCGAAGGTCAGGTAATGAATATTGGCGATAATCCAACCTGGCCCGGACGCTTTTTTAACGGTAAAATGGATGAAATACGTATTTGGAACGTAGCCCGCACCGAAACGGAAATACAGGAGAGCATGAGCACAGAGCTCGATGGAACTGAATCCGGTCTGGTGGCTTACTGGAATATGAACGAGGGAACGGGCACATCGATCGCTGATGGTTCGGCCAATGAAAATACAGGAACCTTGCTCGGTATGGACGAAACGGCCTGGGTAGAGGGTTTTACACCTCCCGGAACCGATATTGGCGTGGTAGGTATTGCATCGCCATCGTTTGTAGGCTCGGGTTTTACTACCGAGGAGCATATTAGTGTAGATGTGAAAAACTTTGCTACTAACGACGTGGAAGAGTTTACTATTTTTTATGCCGTTAACGACGGCGATCCCGTATCGGAAGTAGTACAGCAAAACATTCCCGCATTTACCGAAAAGGTAATCACCTTAACAGAAACAGTTGACCTTTCGGGGTACGACGAGATCGAATTGTCCGTTTGGGTAGAATTAGAAGGCGATGGTAATACGGTAAACGATTTGCTTGTAGAAACCATTTCGCAGACCAACCAATTTATGTTGTACGATGGTGTGCAACACAATTTTAGCTCGGCCGGACAAACACATTTCCGTACGGTGTACATGCCAGAAGATTTGTCGCATTACGAAAGCATCGTGTTGCATTTAGACCTTGAATGTCCCTCGGGCGGTTGCGATCCGTGGGATCAGCCCGGAATGTTGTACATCAATAAAGACAATATGGCGTGGGAAATTGCACGTTATGTAACTCCTTACGGCAAAGCCTGTGGCGGCTGGTCGTACGATCTTACCGATTTTAAACCCATTCTGGAAGGAAAAACTGTTTTCGAAAGCATCATCAGAGTGTGGGGCGCATCGGGATGGTTGGTAAATATGGAACTGGAGCTTACGCCCGGCGAACCTGAATACCATGTGACAAAAATCGATCGGTTGTGGAACGAAGACTATTGGGTGTATGGCGATCCCGATATTTCTTACGACTTCGATCCTGTAGCGGTTCCCATTTTGGAAAATACCGATGCTGCACAAGTGAGAATGGCTGTAACTGGTCACGGACAAGGTAATACGCTTAACGCCGCCGAGTTTTCGCACTTCACTCACAATATTCATGTAAATGGCAACGAGGAGTTTCCTATGGACTTGTGGAAGGACGATTGCGATGAAAACGATTGTTCGAACCAAAGTGGCACATGGCTGTATTCACGCGCCGGATGGTGCCCCGGACAAAATGTGGTGCCATGGCTCTTTAATCTCGAAGGGTTATTTACACAAGGGCAGGATCTTGAACTCGACTTTGTACTTGCCGATTACACCAATGAACTCAATACGGGATACAATAATAACGGACATACTGAGCCGCATTGTCGTATTCACGGATACCTTGTACAATATGAAGAGAACGAAGATTACAATTCTATTGAACAATCGGTAACAGTAGATGAAGGAACCCTTCGGGTAGCGCCCAATCCATCAAAAGGAATGTTTACTATCAGTTCTGAAACATCGAATATACAGAATGTGGCTGTGTACCGCATCGATGGATGCCGAATTAAGAATTACCGTACAGGAGAAGTACACACATTTGAATTAAATATGGAGCATCATAAACAAGGTGTCTACTTCCTCAATGTACAAACAGATCAGGGAGTAGAGATCGTAAAAATCATTAAAAATTAAATTTCATTTCGTTTTATGAATAGCAGCCTGTAAAGCGTCGGCCGAATTAGTGCTTGTGCCGGCGTTTTACATGGTTCATCCTGAATTTTTATGAGCATCATCTAAACCCATTAGTTTTGTTTAGATTGTATTGACTAAATCGGTTTAGGTTTCTATATTTGCAATCGCAAATTAAAAATTATGGCAAAAAAAGTATCATTAGCAGATATTGCGAAAAGCGTAGGAGTATCGAAAACATTGGTTTCGATGGTGGTAAACGGCAAGGCCGATGCCCATGGTATTAATGTAGAAACACAAAAGAAGGTACGCGATAAAATTCAGGAGCTAAACTATGAACCCAATGCGTTGGCACGTGGTTTTCGCACGGGGAAAACGCACACGTTGGGCTTGATCGTTTCCGATATTTCCAACCAATTTTATTCGCGCATTGCACGTAATTTGGAAGATTATGCATGGGCGCGGGGCTACAGTGTGGTTATTTGTAGCACCGATGAGAATATCGACAAAGAAAAAGAGCAAATCAGGCTGTTGCGCGAGCGCAAGGTCGACGGACTCATCATTTCTTCGTCACAAATGGAGGCTTC
Source organism: Salinivirgaceae bacterium (assembly GCA_027858775.1). Classification (GTDB taxonomy): domain Bacteria; phylum Bacteroidota; class Bacteroidia; order Bacteroidales; family Salinivirgaceae; genus Salinivirga. The sequence goes on from JAQICA010000281.1 coordinate 12,020, forward strand.
GTATTTTAACGAGTTAGTGTCCGAGGGAGTTCCGCATGTGCTTATCGATCGTACCTTCGACGGTATGCAATCGGTCAATGTATCGGTCGATAATTTTGGAGGTGCGCGTATGGCTGCCCGGCATTTGCTTACGCAGGGAATAAAGAAAATTGGAATTATTGCCATTTCGCCTGACCATATTTCCACTATCAACGAGCGTATTAGGGGTTTCGAATCGGCATTGAGCGAATCGAACGTGAGTATTCCGCCCGAGTGGTTTATCAGAGCCCCCTTCGATTCCATCGATGAGTCCGTGAAAGATGCTCTGCAACGAATTTATCAGTCGGGAAACATGCCCGAAGCCATTTTTACGCTCAACAATAATTTAACGGCTGCGGCACTCAAATATCTGCGTAAACTCTCGGTAAAATCGCCCGAAGATATTGCGCTAATTGGCTTCGATGATGTTATTTATTACAGTTTTACACAGCCTTCGGTTTCGGCCATTGAGCAGCCTGTCGATCGGCTCAGCGAAAAAGCGTTTAACTTGCTTTTGTCGCAAATCAATAAGGAAGATATTCCTGCACACGAGCGTTCGTCGTATTTGCCTGTCGATATTGTTATTCGCGAATCATCTGTTCGAACATAATCTAACTAATGAAAAAATATTATGAGTAAAAATAAATCGTTTCCAATTTTTCTTGCCTTCCTTGCCATGGGTTTTGGCGATGCCGTAGGACCATTTGTGGGTCTGGCCAAAAAACAGTTTGAGTTATCTAATTTCGAGGCGCAGCTCATTGCCTTTACAGGGTTCATCATGTTTGGTCTGCTCTCAGTTCCCGTTGGTCTGTTTCAAGACCGAAAAGGAAAAAAGTTTGTGTTAATGACCGGATTGACCATTGCGTTGGTCGGGATGGTTATTCCGCTTTTCGGACTGTCGCACTATGCATTGTTTTTATTGACAATTCTCTTGTTGGGAGCCGGAGCCAGTATTTTGCAAGTAGCCGGTAATCCTATTATGCGCGATGTATCTCCGGAAGGAAAATATGCCCGAAATCTCACATTAGGGCAGTTTGTTAAAGCCATTGGCTCCATTTCCGGGTCGCTTATTCCTTTTGCTGCCGCCAAATGGTTCGGGCTCGATTGGTTTATTCTCTTTCCCATTTACGCCTCGGCGCTGCTGCTTACATTGGTCATTGTAGCTTTAACGCGCATCGATGAGCACCGGTACGAAAATGCTGCTCCGGCAACATTTGCCAGTTGTTTTTCGCTGCTCAATCATAAATTTATATTAATGATGGTGCTTGGAATTTTCCTCTATGTGGGAGCCGAAGTATCGGTAAGTTCCGGTGTGCCTATTTTGTTAAATTCAAAATTCGGAATCGATTTGGAGACCTGGGGATTGCTTGGGAATGCGTTCTTTTTCATTACTATTATTGTGGGGCGTTTTGCCGGATCGCTCATTTTATCGTGGCTGGATGCACGGCGTTTCTTTTTGTTTACGGTTTTCGTATCGGTAGCCGGCTTGCTTATGATGTTTACGCATATGCAGTGGCTGGTTCTTGCCGGAATTATGTTCGCAGGGTTTGGTTTTGCCAATATTTTCCCGCTTATTTTTTCCATTACAGTCGATTCGATGCCCGAACGCAGTAACGAAATTTCAGGACTTATGGTAACGGCCATTGTGGGAGGTGCCATTTTACCACCCGTTATGGGATTGGTTGCCGATGCCGTTTCAGTGAGTTTTGCCATTATTGTGCCGCTTGCCGCCATTTTGTATGTGGGTTGGCTGGCCGCATTTGTGCAAAAATCTGAAAAGTAATCGGTCGCATTACTATTTCGGATCATCAATTTTTTAAATCGCATTTTTATTAATGAATAAACGGTTATTTACCAGCAATATTTGTAGGTGTTTGAAAATCAATTTTATCACTTCTGACCTTAAAAAAGGGCTAACCGATTTTCTTCACTCCCTTTAAACGGGGCAGATAAAGAAAGCCGGTTCGTAAAAGTGGTAAATAGCTAACGAATCAAATTTTTATTTTAAGATACATGGAGTTGACAACAAAAGAAGAATATACAGTGCTAACATTGGATGCCGGAGGAACGAACTTTGTTTTTTCTGCCATTCAGGGAGGAAAAGAGGTGATAAAACCACTCAGTTTGCCGTCGTATGCCAATGATTTAGCGCAATGTTTAAGGAATATTATTCGCGGGTTCGAAGAGGTTCGTAACCAATTGGCAGCCGATCCGGCGGCCATTAGCTTCGCCTTTCCCGGCCCGGCCGATTATGCCAATGGAATTATCGGCGACCTGGGGAATTTACCCGCCTTTCGTGGTGGTGTAGCACTCGGGCCTATGCTCGAAAAGCATTTTCGTATTCCGGTTTTTATTAATAACGATGGCGATTTGTTTGCCTATGGCGAAGCCCGATACGGATTTTTACGCGAGTTAAACCAAAAATTGGCCGATGCCGGCAGTGAGAAACGTTATCAAAGCATCATTGGACTGACGTTGGGCACCGGATTTGGCGGTGGTTTTGTTTCCGGAAACGAACTTGTTACCGGCGATAATGGTGCGGCCGGTGAGGTGTGGCTCTTGCGCAATTCGCTTTACGATGGTTTGTTTGCCGAAGAAAGTATCAGTGCACGTGCCATTGTACGCGAGTACATCGAGGAGAGTGGACGCTTCGATGAAGGTCTTACTCCATACGATGTGTCCCGCATTGCCCAGGGAGAAAAGTCCGGCGACGATCAGGCAGCGCTTAGTGCCTTTCGGAAGTTTGGTAGTGCGCTCGGGGTGGCCATTACGCAGGTTGTAACCCTGCTCGATGCCCCAGTGGTGCTGGGTGGCGGTTTGGTTAATGCCTATCACTTGTTTGCTCCGTACATGTTTGCCGAATTGCGCGGCACTTACAAAGGGTGCGGGGGAAATCCGGTCGACCGTTTGGTAATGAGAACATACGACTTGCAAAGTGCCGACGATTTTCGCCTGTTTGCTCAGGGAAACGCCAAAAAAGTACAAGTGCCATTTTCCGATGAGGTGGTGAGCTACGATTCTGAAAAACGAATTGGCATTGGAGTTTCGCCATTGGGAACAAACCGTGCTATATCGCTTGGTGCTTACGCATTTGCACTTAATGCTCTGAACGCGAATAAAGCGGTTGAAAATACATTGACGTGAAAAAGTTCGTATACATAGCGTGGATTTTTTTGGTTGCATGCAGTACCGATTCGCAAATGCTGGTGAAAACAGTAGATTTGACCGGGGACTGGCAATTTGAGGTAAATTCGCAAACCGATAGCGCCCGCTGGATGCAGGCACGAGTGCCCGGAACTATCCATACCGATCTGATTCGGCATAACCTAATTCCCGATCCGTACCTTGCTTGCAACGAAGCTGAGGTGCAGTGGGTGGGACGAGAAGATTGGAATTACCGCAATACATTTTCGGTCGATAAAGCGTTGATGAAACAGGAGCACATTGAGCTGGTATTTGAAGGACTCGATACGTACGCGTCAGTTAAACTAAATGGGCACCAACTTTTTGTGGCCAACAATATGTTTCGTCGGTGGGTTGTAGAGTGTAAATCGATGCTGCGCCCCGGCAAAAATACATTGGAAGTACAGTTCGAATCGGCCGAAAATCGATTTTTGCACGATTCCACACAATTGGGTTATCCGTTGCCTGGCGGCAGGTGGGTATTTGCCCGAAAGGCAGCCTACCACTTTGGTTGGGATTGGGGTCCCAAGTTGGTTACAGCAGGTATTTGGAAGCCGGTGTATTTGCGCACGTGGCAAAAGCATTTGCCCGAAGGCGTACAACTTTACACCAAAAAAATTACCGATGAGGAAGCGATTATTGAGGCGGAGTTTCATGTGCGATCGGTTGAAACAGGCGATGCTGTTTTGCGTGTTACCGATTTACGTTCGGGCATGGAATTGTCAAGCGCAAACGTTGTATTAACAAAGGAGCAAAAGAAATATTCGTTATCTTTTAGTATAAAAAATCCGAAACGTTGGTGGCCCAACGGGTTGGGCAAATCCCACTTGTACGCATTGGAGTTTACGCTGGAAACCAGCAGGGGGGAACAATATAAGCAGGTCATAAACCATGGAGTACGCACCGTTGAGGTGATTGCCGAGGCCGATTCCATTGGTGAATCCATGTATCTGAAAATTAACGGTGAACCCGTGTTTATGAAGGGCGCCAACTATATTCCGCAGCACAACTTTTTACCCGAACTTTCGCGTTCCGATTATGCAAAAGTAGTGCAAACAGCCGTTAAATCGAATATGAATATGTTGCGTGTGTGGGGTGGCGGCATCTACGGAAGTGATGCTTTTTATGATGTATGCGATAGCGCTGGTATTTTGGTGTGGCAGGATTTTATGTTTGCCTGTGCCATGTATCCGTCGGATAGTGCGTTTGTGGCCAATGTGCAACAAGAAGCCCGGGAACAAGTTTTGCGGCTGCGTAATCATCCTGCTTTGGCCATGTGGTGTGGCAATAACGAGGTTGCCGAGGGCTGGGTAAACTGGCAATGGCAAAAAACTCACGCAATTCAACCTGCCGATTCGGCAACTATTTGGCATGGATATCAAAAAATATTTCGGGAGGTTTTGCCTGCGCAGGTCGAAAAGTACGATTCCGAAAGGTTTTACGTGCACAGTTCTCCACTTATCGGGTGGGGGCATGAGGAGAGCATGCAACGCGGAAGCGCACATTATTGGGGCGTTTGGTGGGGGATGGAACCCTTTGAGAAGTACCTGGAAAAAGTTCCGCGCTTTATGAGCGAATTTGGTTTTCAGGCCATGCCGGCGCTTGCCACATGGAACGAAGTTTTGCCTGAAGGGCAGGATACACTTTTTTCTTCTGCCTTACGATGTCACCAGAAACATAAAACGGGCTACCAAACCATTGATACATATTTGGCTCGTGAATATCTGTTTCCTGCTACATTGGAAGATTATATATACCAAAGCCAATTGTTACAAGCCAAAGGCGTGGGAATGGCCATTGAAAATCACCGGCGTAACCAGCCGCGATGCATGGGAACCCTTTACTGGCAATTGAACGATTGCTGGCCGGTTACCAGTTGGTCGGGTATGGATGTGAACGGCAACTGGAAAGCATTGCAGTACAAAGTACGAGACCTTTTCGACAATGTAATGGTGAGCCTGATTGAACACAAAGGTGAAATTGAAGTGAAGCTTGTTTCGGGTGTTTTACACGATATTTCGGGACGGTTTGTTTTAGATGTTGTTGATTTCAATGGCACCGAGCACGAATTAGAGTCGGCCGCTATTACCCTTTCGGCAAATAGTGTTCGGCAAATGGTGTCGGTCGATTCGCATTTTTACTGGAATAAGAAGTACGAAGGCAATAAGTTGTTACGAGCGCGTTTTATTACCGAAGACGGAAGCGTGTATGTGAACCAAAAGTTTTTGTCACCCATGGGAAAGTTGCAATTGCCCGATGCCGATGTTACCGTACTATCGCGTGCTGTAAAGGGCGGCTATGAGCTAACCATGCGAACCAGTGCATTTGCAGCCTTTGTTCAACTCAGTTTGGAGCACCATCATGCATGGTTCGATCAAAATTATTTTCATTTATGGCCGGGCAGCACCCGAAAGGTTTTTTGCCAAACCGATTTGGCGCCCGAAGAATTCAATAATCAGTTGCAAATACTTCATCTGCAAAAGTCGTTTTCAAATTCTCAAAAAAATAGTGTTTTACGAACTAAATATCAATAATCTATGAGTTACTTATCTGCTATAAGGCGAATTTTCCGGAGTTGCATAGTGCCGTTTTTGGTTTTTGTTGCTGTTGTGTTTTTTACTGCGTGTACATCGAAACAAGAGATTCATGAACCTGCAGATTATGTAAATCCGTTTGTGGGAACAGATGCACACGGACATACGTACCCTGGCGCTACCGTTCCGTTTGGAATGGTGCAGTTGAGTCCCGATACCCGCCTGGGAGGATGGGACGGTGCTTCGGGCTATCATTTCACCGATTCGGTGATTTATGGTTTTACACACACGGCACTCAATGGTACGGGTGTTGGCGATTATGGCGACATTTTGCTGATGCCCCAGGTGGGAGAGCCCGCTTTTGCAAATGAAGAGTACCGTTCACCTTTCCAAAAGATAAATGAATATGCCGAGCCCGGATATTACCGGGTGGTGCTCGATAAACCCGGCGTTGAAGCTGAGCTTACGGCAACAGCTCGTGTGGGATATCACCGGTACACGTTCCCCAAATCGGAGCAGGCCAATATTATTATCGATCTGGAACACCGCGATAAGGTGGTAGAATCGTGGATCGAGTTTGTATCCGATACCGAAATTAGAGGTATGCGCCGCTCAACCAATTGGGCTAAAGATATGGTCTGGTATTTTCATATGACTTTTTCAAAGCCCTTTGTGCGTAAGGGTATTCGTATTGGCGATCGGTTGGTTTCCGATTCCCTGTTTGCCGAAGGACGTCAACTGAAAGCTTTTGTAGGATTTAATACCCAACAAGATGAGCCCATAGAGGTAAAGGTAGCCCTTTCGCCGGTCGATGGCTACGGGGCGTTGAATAATATGAACACCGAAGTGCCCGAATGGAATTTTCAGGCGGTTCGCCAACATTCAAAAACGCTGTGGAATAATGAGTTAAAACGTCTTGCTGTGGACGGTGGAACAAACGAACAAAAGTCAACGTTTTATACAGCCATGTACCACTCCTTTTTGCAGCCTAATCGGTTTTTCGATGTGGACAGGCGTTACCGCGGAATGGATAAAAAGGTGCATGTGGCTGAAAATTTTGATGTGTACACCGTGTTTTCGTTGTGGGACACTTACCGCACGTGGCATCCATTAATGACTATTCTTGATACTGCCCGCACGCTGAATTTTATCAATACGATGCTCGATATGTATGATAAGGGCGGATTGTTACCAATTTGGGAACTGGCAGCCAATGAAACGTACTGTATGATTGGCAATCATGCTATTTCGGTTATTGCCGATGCCTACATGAAAGGCCTGCGCGATTTTGATAGCGAAAAAGCAATGGAGGCTATGCTGCACAGCGCAACCCGCGACCATTTTGGACTCGATGCCTACCGTGCCCACGGCCATATTCCCGGCGATATGGAGCACGAATCGATTTCTAAAACATTGGAGTATGCCTACAACGATTGGAATATTGCTGTAATGGCACGCCAAATGGGCAAAACCGATGTGTATAAAGAGTATATTCACCGTGCCCAGTTTTACAAAAATATTTTTGATCCGACCAGTGGTTTTATGCGTCCGCGCCTTAATGGCGGATGGCTCGAGCCGTTTGATCCTACTGTTGTAGATTGGCATTTTACAGAAGCCAACTCATGGCAATATAGTTTTTATGTGCCACACGATATTTCCGGATTGGCGCAGCTGCACGGCGGAAAAGCCCAGTTGGCAAACAAAATAGATGAAATGTTTACCACAGAATTTGATATTGGCGGACGCGATATGAAAGATATTACCGGGCTTATCGGGCAATATGCCCATGGCAATGAACCCAGTCACCATGTAGCGTATATGTACAACTATTTGAATGAACCGTGGAAAACGCAACAGCGCGTAGCATACATCAGAGATCATTTTTATTCGGCTGAGCCTGATGGACGTATTGGCAACGAAGATTGCGGGCAAATGTCGGCATGGTACATTATGAGTGCTATGGGATTTTATCCGGTTGCTCCGGGTATTCCGCAGTATGCTATTGGAACTCCGTTATTTCCGAAAATGACCATTCATTTACAAAATGGCAAAAAATTCAGTGTTACCGCCAATGGAGTATCGCCGGAACATTTCTACATACAGTCGGCTACGTTAAATGGAAAGTCGCTTACCCGTTCGTGGATCAGCCACAGCGAAATAATGGCAGGAGGTAAATTGCATTTTGAAATGGGAAATGAACCCAATAAAGAATGGGCAAGCACCGATGCCGATGTGCCGGTAACCGAAATTACCGATGAGCCACTGTTGCCGGTGCCACAAATAATTTCTGAAGGACGACGAATTCGCGATGTTACCGAAGTGAAAATGAGCACCACGATGAATGGATCCGATATTTATTTTACCCTCGATGGCAGTGAGCCTTCAACAGCTTCGCAACTTTATACAAAGCCCGTCGAATTGCGAAAAACTGTAACGCTTAAGGCAGTTGCATACGATTCAACATTGGGGTACAGCTTTCCGTTAGAAGCCCGGTTTGTAAAAATTGATGTAAATAAAACTGTTGATATTGCTACGCCCTACGATAAGAATTATCATGCCGGAGGGCCGGAAGGGCTTATTGACGGTTTGCGAGGCGCTGAAAACTGGCGTTTGGGCGGCTGGCAAGGTTATCAGGGAACCGATTTTGAAGCAACTGTGGATTTGGGAAGTCGTAAACCAATTCAGTTTCTGGAAGCCGGTTTTGTGCAGGATATTCGTTCCTGGATTTGGATGCCCACCGATGTAACCTTCTTTGTGTCGGACGATGGCAAAAACTTCCGTAACGTTGGGCAGATAAAAAATACTATTCCTACAGACGATTATTCCATTCAGCATCACGATTTAGGAATAAAATTAAAAAACACAACAACCCGTTATGTAAAGGTGAAAGCCACCAATTTTGGAACCATTCCGAATTGGCATCTTGGTGCAGGAGGCGAGGCCTATATTTTTATCGATGAAATTATTATTCGGTAATATAGCAGCCGCTATTCTATGATCTGCACTACAAAAGAGACGCTTCCCCGGGCGTCTCTTTTTGCGTAAAACATACGAGAGTCTGTGCATAAAGTCGAAGGTCCAGTGAAGAAAATGGAGTTTATTGACGGACAAATTAGTGATACACTCAGGTACTTCTAAAAGTTAAAGCCAGCAGACGCCGCAACCTGCAAATTGATCTTTTTTAACAGAGGTTCGTCAATCCTACTAAAAAGCGATATATTTACAATATAATTTTTTGAAAAGTTTTGCATGGAGTCGCATGGTAATCGTACAGTTTTTTTTGCATTTGGAATTCTGATCGCCATAATTCTAATTGGAGTTGTTGGATTTATGCATATTGAGGGCTACAATTTTATTGAGGCGTTCTATATGACAATAATTACAATTAGCACCGTTGGGTTTGGAGAGGTTCGCCCTCTTTCGTACGAGGGGATGTGGTTTACCATAATACTTATAATTTTTAGTCTGGGCTTTTTAGCCTTTGCTGTTTCATTATTCACCAAGCACTTCTCTGATAAGCTTTTTAGCATTTATAATGTCAAAAAAAAAATGGGAAAACAAATATTGAAAACAAAGAACCATGTAATTGTTGTTGGATATGGTCGAAATGGTTCACAGGCGGTGGATGAAATGCTTCGTAACGACATTCCGGTTGTCGTAATTGAAAATCGGCCAAAGGTTATCCTGTACATGCAGGAAAATCCTAAAATAATATATATCGAAGGTGATGCCACCGACGATAATGTGCTTCATAGAGCAGGGGTTGAGAATGCTAAAGCGCTAATTAGTGCATTGGCAAGCGATGCCGACAACTTATTCGTAGTTTTAACAGCCCGCGAAATAAACCCCGAACTCATAATAATTAGTCGTGCATCGGCTATTGCTAATGATAAAAAGTTAAAGCTGGCCGGAGCAACCAATGTAATTATGCCCGATAAGGTTGGGGGCCAAAAAATGGCTAAGCTTGTTATGCAACCCGATATCAATGAATTTGTCGATAACATAATGCTTCAAAGGGTAGGCGATGTTTCGTTATTCGAAATGTCATGCTCGGGAATTGGCCCTAACACAAATAAAACAGTTGGAGAACTTCAAATAAGAGAGAAAACGGGAGTAAACATACTCGGTATAAAACAAGAAAATGGCGAGTACATGCTTAACCCATCAAGGGATACTGTTCTAAAACAAGGTGTTATGCTCTTTGTGCTAGGTACTGAAGAACAGGTAGAGCAACTTAAAAGAATTTTAAAATATTAAAAAATGCAGATCAGTGCATTTTCCCTCATTTTTTACATCGTTATTTCTTCATGTAATTCTGCTGTTGTACAATGAGGACTTTTTGTGCATCTTCTATTTGCATGTAGCCGTAATCTTAGCAAAAAAAGTATAGGTTCCTGTGCGCCGATTTCCATGTATGGGTAATGTGTTTGAAATCCATGCCCAGTTGTTTTAGAAAGTCTTTTCTAACCGTTGCTTTGCCCCATGGACAAGCTTTTTTTAGTGCTGAGCGATTGGCGCGTAATTGCTTATTAATGCTGCGGATATAATGTTCCTGATTGTTGGCTGTTTGGTTGTGATAGGCGCTCCGGCAATTTGCATCGCAGAATTTTTTGTCGCTTCTTCCTTTTATTTCGTTTTGGCAATACAAGCAGGTATGTAGCTTTTTTTTTGCATTAGTCATAATTTAAACGTTTATGTGCGTATATAAACGTTTAAAATACGATTATTTATTGGAATGACCTTATTTTTACCAAAAAAAAGTGTCGAACCCGAATGTTTTGAGTGGTAATCTAAATTAAGACGTATGAACCGAGCCATGACAAATTTTTTAACACACACACTAGCATGATTATAATGAAGCTGATAGATTGTGTGGTGTGCAATAGAAACATCACGGCGAGCTACATATGACCACTAAAATCAAAATTATAAACATATGAACCCAATTATTTATCTCCAGCAAAAGGTACATCCAGTAAACAATAAAGCTTATGTGGCATTGTTGTTTCATGATGACGATATCATTTATAAATTGATTGCGCAAAAT
>JAQICA010000047.1 GCA_027858775.1 Salinivirgaceae bacterium
TCCATTTTCAAGGCTTTCGAAACTCAAAACCGTTGGTTTTACTGGTGTAAATGATACGGGTTTGAGTAAGAGCAACGCAGAAGATGGAGTTTATTAACGGATAGTTAGCCTGATAATGATCTTAAAGTGATTGTTCAATATGGAATAGTATATCCGTTCTCAGTACAAGTAACTGTGCATTAATATGTATTATAAAACAAGAGAATAAATGAGTATTTTTAGACCTCTCCGAATTGTTATCCCGCTTTTTTTTGCACTTTTTTTTGCAAATGAACTACACGCCCAAACAACCGATTCATTCAGAACCGATTCTATTGGGTTTATGGAAGACCTGCACACGTTTATGGAGTCTTCAAAATCGTTTGAAGATAACGGTAAGGAAACTGTCAATCGATTAGAGGTGTTATGGGAAGCACAGAAACTAACCGATACGGTACAAAAACTCATTTATAAAGTGGCCAACACGCTTAGAAAACGGCAAGCTAAGGCCTTCCCTCACTTTAACGGCTGGATCAATACCACAGCCGCCTACATCGAAAAAGACCGAATTGGGACAAACTTTTTTACGTATCAACAAACGGTAATGAATTTGTGCGAGCAAGACGAAAATAGACTACGGCATATTCAAACATTTATCGAAACCATTCGTGAATTGGTCGAAAATAACCACATCAACAAAAATGGTTCAACCGTTTGGAAAAGCGATGCGGATTATCATACGTTTCGGTTTGACGCCGATACCATGCGCATTCATTTCCCACAGAGCACGCTAACCTGTAACGCTGTTCGCGATAGTATTCAAATTTTTGCCACCAAAGGATTTTTCGATCCCATTGAAAAAAAATGGTATGGAGAGCGTGGCGTCACCTTTTGGGATCGTGCAGGATATTCCCGCGATTCGGTTTTTGCAGAATTTGGCGCTTATACAATCGATATGCAGCTAAGCTCTGTTGAGGTAGATAGCGCTCAGTTTTATAATTTCCATTTCTACGACAAACCCATGGTTGGCAAACTCACAGACCGCGTTGCCGAGGTGCCTACTCCTGAGAAGGCTGTTTTTCCTGAATTTAGTTCATACCAGGGAGCTTTTGAAATTGAAGATATTTTTAACGGGGTCGATTTTATCGGAGGTTTTGCCATTAAGGGTGCACGCTTTTATGGTATTGGAAGTGGCAATGAAAACGCTCGAATGGAAGTGTTTCGCGATGTAGAAGTTATCAAAAACGGCGATACCATCATTGAAAATATGTTATTTCTGAAGGCTTACAGTCAATCGATTGTTTTTACCGATCAAATGGCGCTTTCGCGCGATGCAAAAGTGGTTTTAATGCTTAATGAAGATTCCTTGTACCATCCGGGATTACAACTCACATATCTCAAAAAGGATAAGGAATTTACCCTGTTGCGGAGTGGCAGTGCACTAAATATGTCGCAAAGCCCCTATTACGACAGTTACCATATGATAGAAATTGATGTGCCGCTTGTAAAATGGGAAGTTGGTGACAATAAAATCTATTTTACATCATTACAAAACAGCGCAATAAACAACGCCTCGTTTATGTCGTACAACTTGTTTAACAGAGAATACTTCGATCGGTTTCAGGGGTTCGATTTCCGTCATCCATTTTACAAAATCAGGGAGTTTTTAGTTAAAAACGAAACAAAAGAATATACAGCTGAGCAAATTGCTTCAGTGCTTAGAACCAGTGAGCATGAAGCACGTAAAATGTTGCTACACCTCACCTATCTTGGCTTTACCGTTTACGATAATAATACCCAAAAAGGTCGAATGACGGATAAGTTTTACGACTACATGTTGTATGTAGGGAAACGAAAAGACTATGATTTAATCAATATTCAGTCAACAACAGAAGGGATCGAAAATGCGGTTTTAAATCTCAAAAACTTCGATTTTTATGTGAATGGCGTGCCGCAGGTTCACATTTCAAATGCTAAACGGGTAAATATCTATCCGAAACAGGATGAAATAATAATCAAAAAGAATCGGGATATCGATTTTGCCGGAGTGATCGAAACGGGTTACTATACCTTTTTTGGAAATAACTTTCACTTCGAATACGATAAGTTTGGGGTTGAATTGAAAAGCATTGATTCTCTGCACATAAAAGTGGTCGATTTTTATGATAACTACGGGAAGCCTAAATTTAAAAAAGTACAATCGACCATCGAAGACATTACTGGAAATGTACTTATAGATGATCCCGGCAATAAATCGGGCATAAAAGATAATGCAGAATACCCGATATTCCGTTCTACAAAAGATTCATACGTATATTACGATGCAAAATCAATAGCACAAGGCGTTTATACACGCGACACTTTCTATTTTCAGGTCGATCCATACGAAATTGATAGTCTGAATAGTTTCGATGCTCAGGGAATGCGCTACACGGGAACTTTTTATGCCGGAGAAATTTTCCCACCCATCGATCAGGAACTAAAACTACAACCCGACAATTCGCTGGGTTTCAATCACTACACACCCTCAGAAGGATTGCCTGTGTACAATGGTAAAGGACATTATTACGATACCATTTCGATGAGTAATCAAGGGCTAAAAGGTGCAGGAAAGTTAGAATACCTGGCAGCAACGCTTTGGTCAGACGAACTCAGTTTTTATCCCGACACCATGCGTACAATAGCCAACCGTTTTGATCATATTAAGCAAAAGTCGCCTTACGAAGCGCCAGAAATTCATGGCGAACAACTCAACATTTTATGGCGACACAACATGGATAAACTCTATGCCACTACAACCGAAAAGGAAGCCCAAATGTATAGCGGCCAGGGTGAACTGAAAGGAACATTCTATATCGAGCCTCGGGGTATTAATGGGCACGGGCGCTTTTCGCTTGAGCGCGGACGCTTTCGCTCTAACCAATACCAATTTTTGGCCGATGAGCTTAAAGCTGATGTAACTGACTTCAAAATTCAGGGCATGGATCCGCAAACCATGGCATTTGAGGCCGATAGCATAAAAACTACAGTCAATTTCCCCACACGAATGGCGCGCTTCGAAGCATTATCAGCGCTTAAACCTATGTTTTTCCCTATAAATGAATACAAAGGATATATCAATACATTTGAATGGGCCATTGACGACAATGCCTTGGCGCTCAAGGGTTCATCAATTCACGATTATCGTGATGGTTCACATACTTTACGCCCGGCGCCCGATAAGATGCACCCACGCGGAAATTTGTTTGTTTCGACGCATCCATTACAGCACGAGCTCAATTTTATTTCGCCAAAATCAGATATTAACCTGAACAATAACTTTATTGAAGCACACAATGTGAAGTTTATCGAAATTGCCGATGCTACTGTCTATCCAGGTGATGGCGAGTTTACTATTAAACCCGAAGCGCGTTACAATACGTTGGTTGATGCTGAAATTGAAGCAAACAATATTAGTAAATATCACACATTTTATAATGCGACAGTCAATGTCAATTCACGCATCAAATATTCAGGCGACGGATATTACGATTATATCGATAAAAATAAACAACCACAAACAATCCGTTTCGATTTTATTGGTGTAGACAGCACGGTGACAACCTACGCCAAAGGGAAAGTACTCGGAGACGATGATTTTACGCTCAGTCCCTCGTTCGACTACCGGGGCGAAGTATTTCTCCGGGCACCGGATCCGTATCTTAATTTCAAAGGACACTTTAAGGCGCTTGCCAACTGCGATTTATATCAGCAGCGTTGGGTTCGATTCGAAAATACCATTAATCCCCAAAAAGTACGTATCCCTATCGACTCGGTAACGGTCGATATTAATGATACCCGATTATATAAAGGACTAATGCTAGAGCATGATTCTGTACATATTCTTCCTCGGTTTTTTACACCACGAAATCATTACACAAATTACTACATTAGCACTGCAAACGGTTACTTGCAATATAACGAAGCGGGTAAAAAATATGAAATTGCTCAGGAAGCCCGACTCGATAATCCCGATACTCTTCTCGATTATATTAGTGTGAATACGGAAAGTTGTAATTTGTATGGCGAAGGGAATATCTCACTAACTGGCGATTACGGACAATTAAAGGTTGAAAACTTCGGGAAAGCCAACTATTTTCATGAGCGAAAAGAGGTTATTTTAGACCTTTTCAGCACGGTCGACTTCTTTTTTAATCCCGAATGCCTCAAATATATGGCCGATACACTGAAAAACTTTAACGGACTGCAACCCGTTAATATGCTTTCGGAACGCTATCGTAGAGGAACGAAAAATTTGATTGGCCACAAACTTACCGATCAGTTGCTCAATGAACAAAAGCTTTTTGGGGCGTTTAAAAAGTTCCCGAAAGAGTTGGAGCACACTTTTGTACTCTCAAATATTAATCTAAAATGGAATGAAAAAGATGGTACCTTCCACTCTTTTGGCGACATTGGTATTACGAGTATTACCGACATTCAGGTCAATAAATACGTGAAGGGCGCTATTCAGGCAGGAACATCGCGTACGGGCGACTATTTTATTATGTACCTGGAACTTAGTCCGTCATATTGGTTCTTCTTTAAGTATAAGCGAGGGATAATGATGGCGGTTTCGTCTGATCCGGTTTACAATCAGTTTATAAAAGACCAACGAGCCGGTCAGCGAAAACAAAAAGTGGAGCGCGGCGAACCTAAATTCTATTATTACTTGGCTTCAATGAACGATAAAAACCGCTTTTTGCAAGATTACCGCGATGCAGAACTTGAAGAAGAGCCGCAAAATGATGAGAAAGACCAAAATACCGAAAGCGAAGACAACCAGCCGAAGAAAGAAAAGAAAGTCGAAGACAAAAATAGCGAAGGAACAAAACCTGAAGACGAATAGTAATGAGTAATATAGAAATAATTGACGAATTTTGGTTTTATGCATTAAGCATTTCTGCCGACCATATTGAAATGACCGAAGAAGAGGTTTTTCATATGTTTAGAGTGCTCCGTATTATTCCCGATACGCGTGTGCTTGTAACCGATGGCAAAGGTCGGTTGGCACATGCTACAATTACAGAAATTGGAAAGAAAAGCATTGCTTTTACCGACATTGAAGTAGAGCATATTCCGCAATATTCCTATGATTTACATGTGGGCATTGCTCCAACCAAAAACATAAACCGATTTGAATGGTTTCTGGAAAAGGCCACCGAAATAGGTATTGGACGTATAACGCCCATCATCACAGAACATTCTGAACGAAAGCATATTCGACCCGATCGGTTGGAGAAAATTATTGTTGCAGCCATGAAACAATCGAAAAAAGCATACAAACCCATATTAACCGATATAATGAACTTTGAGTCTTTTGTAGCGCAAAAACCAATGGATACATCCGGATATTTTGCTTATTTAGGCAAAAACAGTGGTCATTTAAAAAACGAGCTTGGAACTACCAACCATCATTGTGTTCTTATCGGGCCGGAAGGCGGCTTTTCTGCAAATGAGTGTTTGGTAGCCGAAAAATCAGGTTTTAAATCGGTAAGCTTGGGAAAAAGTCGCTTGCGTACAGAGACTGCCGGAATTGTAGCATCACAAATAATTGCAATGCATTATGAATAAACTATTTTTACTGACTATCGCACTTTTTTTATCTGCCGGATGCCTTACGGGTCAAGAACTTAAGTTGGGATTGGTTAAGTACCGAGGTGGTGGCGACTGGTATGCCAATCCAACTGCACTGCCTAATTTGGCTGCTTTTTGTAATCGGCAGTTAAATACAAACTTTAACCCGCAATACGCAGTGGTCGATCCGGCTGGCGTAGAAATATTCAATGTACCGTTTCTTCATATCACCGGTCATGGAAATATTATTTTTGATGAAAAAGAACGGGCAAATTTGCGACAGTACCTACTTGCAGGGGGATTCTTACATATCGATGATAATTATGGTTTAGATACCTATATCCGGCGTGAGCTCGAGAAACTTTTCCCCGAGAAGGAACTGGTCGAGTTACCTTTCACGCATCCCATCTATCACCAATCATATAGTTTTAAAAATGGCTTACCAAAAATTCATTTACACGATAACCAGTCGCCTCAGGGATTCGCCCTTTTGCACGAAGGACGGGTTATTGTATTTTACAGTTACGAAAGCGATTTAGGCGATGGATGGGAAGATCCGGCAGTGCATAACGATACCGAAGAT
Source organism: Salinivirgaceae bacterium (assembly GCA_027858775.1). Taxonomy (GTDB): domain Bacteria; phylum Bacteroidota; class Bacteroidia; order Bacteroidales; family Salinivirgaceae; genus Salinivirga. The sequence goes on from JAQICA010000047.1 coordinate 6,176, forward strand.
AAGCATATTGAAGCCCTGAAAATGGGTGCAAATATTATTGAATATGCTCTGCACCATTGATGCAAATCAATTCAAATAAAATCCTTTATTACAATAACTTGCTGCTTTTAATAAGCAGTTTTTTGGTCTGATTTAAACAAAGCCCCCATTAGTGCAGCCAAATTAGATGATTATAAAAGTCTATAAATATCTATTAGCAAATTGAAAAAAAAATGATGAATGGAGATATGCCAAAATTTGGTCATACACAAGCCTGATTATAAGGAATTGATAGTTGTTTTCACACCTTTTCAGCTTCTTGCGGTGGGCTCCATCCGACCTTTGAGATAAAATATAAACAGATGAACCGAGCCATGACAAAATTTTTGTCACACACCCACATGATTATTATGAAAGTGAAAATCATGTGGGGCGGGAATTTGACTCATCATGGCGAGCTCCATCTGACCTTTGAAAATTATATATAAACAGATGAAAGAAAATGTATTAATTATACAAACGGCATTTATTGGCGATGTTATTCTGGCCACAGCCATTGCGCGAAAGCTAAACCAACACTACCCCGATATGATGATCGATTTTATGGTACGAAAGGGAAATGAATCGTTGGTACAAAACCTTTCTTTTGTAAACAATGTATTGATTTGGGACAAAGGCTCAAAAAAGTACGGAAGTTTATTCCATTTACTTAAAATAGTACGAAAATACAGATACGACAGAGTCATTAATTTGCAGCGTTTTTTCACCTCTGGTCTATTCACCGTATTGAGTAAAGGAAAAGCTATCTATGGCTTTAATAAGAATCCATTGTCGTTCTTTTTCAACCATACAGTGCCCCACAAAATTGGAAATGGGAAACATGAAGTTGAGCGAAATCAACAACTCATTGCAACAATTACGGATTCGAATTATTCAAAACCACTGCTAGAGATTGACGACCGTGCGCAAATGGCTGTTAAACCATTTGTAAAAGGAAAATATATTTGTATAGCTCCGGCTTCGGTGTGGTTTACAAAGCAATTTCCTGTTGCTCAATGGCAGGCATTTTTGGCAGAAGTGTCTCCCAAGTTAGGGATATACATTATAGGTGCTCAGGGTGATGCTAAAATTGCTGAAATACTAATAAAAAACTTACCCGATCATTCCATTGTAAATTTATGTGGAGAATTATCGCTCATTGAATCAGCAGCAATCATGAAGCAGGCTGTAATGAATTACGTGAACGACTCTGCCCCCTTACATTTGGCGAGTGCCGTTAATGCTCCGGTTCGAGCTCTTTTTTGTTCCACTGTTCCAGAATTTGGTTTTGGCCCATTATCGAACAATGCAAAAGTCATTGAAATTGAACGAAAGCTTGTCTGCCGGCCTTGTGGACTTCACGGGAAAAGGAAATGTCCGATTGGTACGTTTGCTTGTGCTATGGAGATCGATACACATGCGATGGCTAAAGAACTTAAAGGGTTGGTTTAAGGTGCCTGTATGTTTATATGTGATGCAAATGATTAGCATGCAGAGTATTACTCTGTAAATCCGGTGGGTGGTGTAATACGCGATTCAATCAGCAGTCCCACGCAACCTGTAGGATTATAGCGTGTATCGTCGGTTCTACCAGCGGGTGTTTCTAATAAAATTTGTGCTTCGAATGTTTTGACAGAAGAAAACTCCAGATTAGTATTGATGTGTTCGTGTGTATTCTCATACATCACTTCATTGGTTTCTGTATCCATAATTTGCATGAAAACTTTCGATCCGAAAATATCATCGGCAGCAACACACACATGGTAATCGTGCCCGTTCCGAAAAGTAACAACCACTTCTTGGAACTCGCCTTTTTGCATGGCAAAGCTTATTGAATTTGGTGTGGGGTTATACCCGTCTGCCTTTTTTGAAAGACAATTTGTTTGATGAAACGTTGCACACTGCTGAGCTACACCAGTAGTAATACCCATCATGCAAAAGGCAGAAAAAACAACTAAGATCGGTGTAAGAAGCTTCATTTTCGAAAAATTAGAGTGAAAATCAAAAGCCTTTACGCGGTGTAACCATATACTCGATGAGTACACCTACACAACCAACCTCATTATCGCGTCGAATGAGCATCTTACTCCTTTTTTCAACGAGAGGTGATTCGCCCTGTACTTCAATCTCGATAAACAGTTCAATGGAGGTGGTAACAGTAAATTCAAAATCTTTGGCATAATTGTCCTGACTATTATCATACAGCACCTCTCCGCCCATTTTATCTATTATGCGAAAAACAACCGGTTTGTTGAATACATCGTCATGACAAATTGATATTCGATAATCGCGTCCATTATATGCTTCAATAACCGTACGGGAACGCTGACCTTTATGAAATAGTCCGCTTCTTGACTCCGAATTATATTGATAGTACTTATTTGTCGATTTATCGCAATTTTGTTTATGGAAATCGAAACATCGCGATTTCGAATAATCGTGCGTCTGTGTATGGCCTACGAGGGCATATCCGGCTATAAGTAAGAGGAATAAGTATCTCATGGGTATAAAAATTTTACTTTAACTGTGTCGATAAGGGGTATAATTGTTTCATTATTGCTGTTAATAAATGTTACACCTTCGATATTTACAAATCGATAATTTACCTTTTCATCATGAACCAATTCTTTCATTTGTTTGGGCATCATGCTGTCGTAAACGGTGTTCCGAATATTTTTACCAAGCGTAAACATGCTGTATGTAAACTGTTTAACGGACATTCCCGGCTTGTTTGTTCGTAATTTTCCTGTTTTTGTAAATTCGGTCTTTAATATGCTAATAACACTTGAATCGGCAACTTTATTGCCAACAACTAAAAAAGTTTCTTCGTTTATTTTTGTATTGGTCTGGCAATTTCCATTTATAGCTGGCATAAACGAAAAAATTAACAATACAGACAAATAACTTTTCCACTGCAAATATAGCAATTGTATTATTTTTTCCATAAGATTGGATTAATGTTGGTAACAATATAATCACTTTTTATTGATATATCCACTTTTTGCAACCTTTTCTCACAGCCATTTATCTCCGTAGATGTCTTATCATTAATGAATTAAAAGATTATCCGCTCTCCTTTTATTGACAAATGTAAAAAAACAAAAAAAAGGCTGAATGAAGAACATTCAGCCCATTATATTTTGGCAATTCTTTCTTACTCAGAAAAAACTTCAAATTCGATCTCAACATTAACTTCTCTGTGAAGTCCAATATTTGCTTTATAAGTACCAATCTCTTTAATTGCATTTCCGGGAATAGCAATTTTCTTACGATCAATATCAAATCCTTTTTTCGCAAGTGCTTCAGCAATTTGAATTGTATTGACAGATCCGAAAATTTTGCCTGTTGAGCTTGTTTTAGCTCCAATTTTAATTTCTTTCCCTTTAATCTGCTCAGCAATTTTGGTGGCTTCTTCAATGAGTTTAGCCTCTTTGTGTGCTCGTTGGCGCTTATTTTCAGCCAACACTTTCTTAGCAGAGGAATCTGCTAAAATAGCCATGCCTTTAGGAATTAAGTGGTTACGTCCATAACCATTTTTCACCTCTACAATGTCGTCGGTATGACCTAAATTCAGAATATCTTGTTTTAATATTATCTCCATGATATGAAAAGTTAATTATTTCATCAAATCGGTTACATATGGCAACAGTGCAAGGTGGCGAGCACGCTTAACTGCTGTAGAAACTTTACGCTGATACTTTAGTGAAGTACCGGTAATGCGGCGAGGTAAAATTTTACCTTGCTCGTTAAGGAATTTTCTCAAAAATTCCGGATCCTTGTAATCGATGTATTTAATGCGGTTTTTCTTAAAACGGCAATACTTCTTTTTCTTTATTTCAACCGATGGTGGGGTTAAATATCTGATATCGTCTTTTCCTTGTGCCATAGCTTATTCCTCCTTTTTGTCTTTTGCTTGTTCTTTTTTCGCTCTCTTCTTCTCACTGTACTCAATAGCGTATTTGTCTAGACTCATGGTTAAAAAGCGCATCACACGCTCGTCTCGACGAAATTCAATTTCGAGTTTACTGATGAATTCAGGATCTGCCTTAAATTCAAACAGGTGATAAAATCCGGTTGACTTTTTTTGGATTGGATAAGCAAGCTTGCGTAAGCCCCAATCTTCTTCGTGTACTATTGAACCGCCTTGGGCTTCAATTAGATCACGATACTTGGTAACCGCTTCCTTCATCTGTGCTCCAGATAAAACGGGATTTGCAATGAAAACGGTTTCGTAATGGTTCTGCATTTTGAAATAGTTTAATTAATAATTCGTTTATGTAAATTGGTTTTACGGGCTGCAAAAATAGTAATTCTTTTTTGTAATGAAAATTTTCGGCTGTTGTTTTTTCATGTTTTCTGTTTGTAAAATACACTAATCTAAATATCTGACACTTTTACCTCTTGGTTTTGTATTCCGGAAGACATAAAAAAAGCCCGGATGTGGGCCGAGCTTTGGTTTGAATCAAACATTTAACGTTTATAAGTGATTATGTTAATCCATCTGACCATTGAGAATAATACCCAAATTGAGCGATTTTCGCTCACGATAAAGAAAAGCAGGTAGTTTTCGTGCTGACACTAGGTCATAGTAACCATATGAAACCAAACACTATACGAATATAATTTGAATTACCGGGCTCAAAATTAATTATTAACTTAAAATCAGATAGTTAAGCTGTGGTTAAAAAGGGTTAAAAAAGGTTAAAGTACTACTTTCGGTCTGAAAATCATATTAGTTTTGCATCAGTAGATAAAACAATCGCTTATTTTTGAATAACCATAATAAACACTAAATCATTGCGAAAAAAAAATATTAAATTTTTGATTGGCCTTGTAAGTTTTGCTCTTATCGGTATTATTACCGTACAGTTATTATGGATAAATAATACTATTTCTGAAAATGAGCGTCAATTCCATGCGCGTGTATATGCGATGCTCCAACGTGTAGTGCAAAAAACAGAGCGCAATGAGGTTGCGCTCATGTACCGTATTCGGCCACGCATAAACAGGCAATTCACTCAGTCGTCACCGGGGTTATCTGCGGCATTTATCGATTCTGTGTTTCGTAATTTCAATAGTCGTTCCATTGATGAATTGCGACGTTTTTCCAAAAATAGTCCTTTTTCCAAAGAGATTGATCAGTTTATTAACCAACTGGATCAAATGCAACAAGGTTTCGAAGGTAAAATTACGAATAAAAATGAACGATTACAGTCTGTTCATCAGTGGCTTACGTTTGAAGCAGAGGTTAAACGGTTGCCGCTGAAAAAACGGTTACAATTAAGCAGGATCGAAGATATATTGATGCAGGAAAAAGCCAACTTCAACATAAATACGCCAATGGAATATGCGGTTTTTGATCCAAATCAGCAAACGGCGGCTATACAATCGAAAGGTTTCCAAAAGAATGACCCCATGCCCTATAGTGCTGATATTTTCCCAAACGATGTAATTAGTGCCAGTCCGCGGCTCTATGTCGATTTTCCTGAAAAAAATAAGTTCCTACTGCATTCCATACAATGGTTACTTCTACTATCATTACTTTTTACACTCATTATATTAGTGTCGTTTTATCTAACTGTGAAAACAATCTTGCAGCAAAAGAAAATTTCGGAGGTAAAAAACGATTTCATCAACAATATGACACATGAGCTAAAAACCCCTATTGCAACCATTTCTTTGGCTACCGATGCCATGGCACACAATATTAACGAATCCGCAAAAGGATTTACTGGTATCATTAAGCAAGAAAGCGAACGCATGCACAAACACGTGGAGCAAATATTACAAATGGCACGAATCGATCGGGACGAGTTTAAAATTAATACGGAGGAAATTGATATTGGTGAGTTTGTTAAAGATGTGTGCGAAAATCAAATAATTCGAGTCAATGAGAAAAATGGCTCACTTCAATTAAACCTACCGGAAAATACGATTTATGTAGAGGCTGATCCGGATCATTTTGCAAACGTAGTTTATAATTTGCTCGACAATGCATTAAAGTATACTAAAAATGAACCGTACATCGAAATTACAATAAAGGAAGCGGGCGATAATGTATATTTTACCGTTAAAGACAATGGTATAGGCATGTCACGCGAGATTAGTAAGCACGTATTCGACAAGTTTTACCGGGCCGGCAGTGGTAATGTACACAACATAAAGGGTTTTGGGTTAGGATTAAGTTATGTTAAAGCAGTAATTACCCGACACAGAGGCGATATTTCGGTTAAAAGCGAACCCGGAAAAGGTTCAACCTTCACCATTAAATTGCCTGTATTAAAGCATTTTGGAACGAACCTAAAACCCAATCTGGAATAGATTTACGAAATGGGTAAAAAAAAGCACTCCCGGAAAAAAAATTCTCATATCATAAACAGCTATAATAAGCAATAAAAAAAATATCAACCGATGAAAATATATAAAATATTTCTTGTAGAAGACGATATCAATTTCGGAACCGTTTTACGTTCCTATCTAGAGATGAATAAATATAGCGTTACGTGGGTTGACGACGGACAATATGCCTCTGAACATTTTCGGGAGCAAAACTACGACATATGTATTTTAGACGTGATGCTGCCCAATGTGGACGGGTTTACAATTGCCCGGAACATTCGAAAAATTAATCCGCATATTCCGTTTATTTTTTTAACAGCCAAATCGCTGAAGGAAGATATTCTGGAGGGTTTTAAAATTGGAGCCGACGATTATATTACAAAGCCTTTCGACTCTGAAGTATTACTTTACAAGATTAAAGCTATTTTGCGTCGAAAATCAATTGACCAGGACGATACACGTATGTTGGAAATCGGAAAATATACGTACAACACTGCTCAGCGAGTGTTAAACCATGGCGATAAGCAGCAAAAACTTAGTCCAAAAGAAGGGGCACTATTGCAGCTATTTGCCAATAACATGAATAAAGTTGTTAATCGCGAACTTGCCTTGCGCGAAATATGGGGCGAAAGCACGTATTTTACCACCCGCAGCATGGACGTATATATTACAAAACTGCGCAAATACCTGAAAGACGACCCGATGCTACACATCGAAAATGTACATGGAAGCGGATATGTATTGCGCTATCTAACCGAGTCATAAAAATAAACACTTTGTGCCGCCTGCTGTGTTTGGCAAAAATGCAGCTTTTCAGGCTGTCTTACCCGCCATTTTCTTGTGTGTACGAGGTTTCCTTGTTTTGGAACGCTTTTTTTGCTTTCTTGCGTAGTCGATATAAGCAATTGCCATTGAGATGATTATTACGTAGAACATGCCTGTGTATTTTAAGTTTTACTTAATTATTTGATTACAGCAGCAAATTTACTACCTTGCACAAAGCATGTAAAGCCTTTTAAGTAAATGTTTTACTAAGCCAAGTAAGATTAAGCAAACTTAATTTTACTTAATCTTACTTAAATAGTTTTAAGTTGACTTAAAATTGCTTAATTTTGCTTAAAATATTCAGGTATGCTTCAATTTCAATTTAAAAAGCCACTTCACCAAGTGCTTTCCCGGATGCTTCTGCGCACATTTCCGGGAATCGATAAGGTGTGGCTAATTGCCGAAGATACTGATAAAGAAAACTTTGCACTATACGAAACCAATCAGAACGAAGAAAAATCACAACTTGTTGAAGAGGTTGAAATAAAGAAAAACAACTATCTTAATAGCAAGTACTTCTATCGATGGATTAGTTTAAATGAAACACCTTTAAGCGCTGATAAAGAAGTACGTATGCAATATAATATTTTTGATGAATACAAAAACCGTATTTTACACCTCTACCTCCCTCCTGACAAAGGTGAATTTATGGTTTTTTATATTTTCTTTAACGAGAAACAAGCTGTTAGTGGCCCCAATACGGATAGCCGCTTAACTACCGAGAATAAACAGTTTATTGCCCATACCATTTATAACTTACTAATTGAATACCGAATGGGGCTGTTGGACGACCAAAAAGTAGCGCGCAACTTGCAGAAAATTCAGCATCGCATGGCACACAACAATAATGCGGGGCATTTGGAAGCGTTTGTTAAATCGTATATCGATGATTACCTGCAAAAAGCTTCAGAAGCCAATGGAGTTCGCATCGATATTGCAACCAATGCTGTTGAGCGGTTATGTCGGCAACAACTAACACCACAAAAACTAACCGAATTGCTCGACGAGGCCATTGCCTGGTTACTGAACTTTAACCGAACGGGACAATCGCATTTTACTATTGAAAGTATCCATATAGCTGAAGAGCCCATATCAAATGAAAATGAAGAGCTTAGAGCCGATCATTTACATGAAGAAAAGTACAATCGAACATACGAACTTCTGGACAAAATAGAAAAGGCTGCACTACGTGTAATCAATACCGGACAAAAACTTACGGGCGTTAATGTGGGTCAGGCATTCGAAACCCCAATTTCGGCACCCGCCATTACCGATGCATTGCGTAAGCATGCCGGTAAAATTCGTACTTTGGCGCGCATCTACCCCGATCGCTGGCCAATTATTCGCCATCAGTTTAAGTCGCTACAAAATATCTTGGAAAACGACGATACTATTGCAGTGCAAAGTGCCTAAACGACATGGTTCCAAATATTGGGGTATGCCCTATTTAGTCTGTCCATAAAGTCGAAGTGTCCGGTGAATAAATCCATTTTCAAGGCTTTTGAAACTCAAACCCGTTGAGTTTACTGGTGTAAATAATGCGGGTTTGAGTAAGAGTAACGAAGAAAATGGAGTTTATTGACGGACATTAGGAATTATTATTACTTTTGAACGCAACGCATACGACCAAATACTTCGACTATGAAGCTAATACTTTACTATTTTCTTATAATTTTTGTGTGTTTCGGCTGCGCTACAGGTAATCAGTACAAAAAACTTGATAAAACCTACTCAGCGTCCCAATACGAAAAAGTTATCTCTAAAGCTGATCGATACATTCGAAAAAATCCGGCCGATCCGGTTCCGTTTTATTTTAAGGGACTAACACAACTCTACCTTTACAAACAAAAAAGCGACCCGCAAAATTTGGCCTCCGCGTTACAAAATATTCATCGTGCACAACAAAAAAACACACCCGATTTTCTGGCAAGAGACCTAAATAATCTGATTCGGGAGGCACTAACGATAAGTCGGGAAAAAATGACAGAGTTAGAAACAAACTCCCCGTTAGCTGCTCAGAAAATTCACACGTTAACAAAGCAAATATCCAACTATTCTCCTACCGAAATTACTTACAGTGAGAAAGGTACTACACCGCCTGCTCTCAATTCAGCGACACTTCCATCGGGTAAGCGAAAAAAGGTAGTAATTGAATCGAAAAAATACCTTGGTACGCCCTATCGCTACGGTGGCACCACAACTCGAGGTTTCGACTGCTCGGGATACACACGCCACGTGTTCGAAAATGTAGGAATAAATTTACCCAGAACGGCGCAGCAGCAAGCCTCAGCAGGGAAGAAAGTAAACAAAAAACATGTACAGCCAGGCGATTTGGTTTTTTTCACAAAAAATAAGGGGTTCGGCTCCATAAACCACGTAGCTATTGTTTTAGAGACTAATAGGCACGGAATTCAGTCGGTTATTCATAGTACCAGCCGTGGCGTGGTTATCGATACGTATAATAGTGGCAGTTGGCAAAACTACTGGCTCCCGCGTTTTAGCAAAATTGTTACGTTTTTTAACGATTAACTTTTTAATAAGTATCAGCAAAATTGCCTTTCGTACTATTGAAGCATTTTATTAACATACTCGGGTAGCGCAAAGCCGGCCATGTGTGTAGCGTAGTTGTAGTATTTTGTATGTTTTTGCGCCGCAAAAAGCTCGATTTTCTGTTTATCAATGTTCAAAGGATCACGATTTTCGGGTAAAATAAGTTGAAAAGACCAAATTCCTGATGGGAATGTAGGTACATTAAAAAGGATCGTGTGTTTTCTGGAATTTCCAAATACGTGTTTCAGATTGCGGTCAATGGTTACAAAGTCCTTTTCACTGAATTTGGGCGATTCCCCCTGAACAACCATGGCTCCTTCTGCTGACAAAATTTTCTTACAATAATCAAAGAAACTGCGAGAATACAACGGCGATAACTGCCCTGAACTATGTGGACCATCAATTATAATAAAATCGTAGGCTCCGGCCTTCACATTTTTCACAAATTCCAGCGCATCGTCAATAATCAGGTTTAATCGTTTATCGCGATAAGCAACCGACAAAAAAGGCAAATAGCGCTTCGATGCCTCGACAACTAACTTGTCAATCTCTACCAAATCGACCTGCTCAATTTGCGAATATTGCAACACTTCCCGCGCCGAGCCACCATCACCACCGCCAATAATTAATACTTTTTTAATGGTATTACAAATATGCAAAACCGGATGAGCAATCATTTCGTGATAATGGTACTCATCTTTTTCGGTACAAATAATCCGGTTACCCGACGTTAGAGCTTTCCCGTACGCGTAGGTTTCAATAATCCGTATGCGATTATAATCCGATTGCTCATCGAGCAATACTTCGCCAGTGTAGCGTAATGATAAAGCTTGGCCTTTATCGCGATCGGTAAACCAAATATTGCGTTTAAATCGGGGCGTAACCTTTTGCTGAGTTTCAATGCGTACATCGCTGAGTTTAAGTTCCGGATCGAGCAAATGAAGCGTTCCGCGACGCATTTCCAGCGCCGAATAATTTCGGGCTTTCAGAGCCGATTTTAAGTAATCGAATGCGATCCACGGTTTTACGGTTCCACCACATGTAAACAAATCGACCGCTGCATACCGATACTCCGGCCAGGTATGAATGGCTAGATGGCTCTCCTGAATAACCACCACACCCGAAACGCCCAACGGCGAAAAATGATGAAATGTGGCATTAATAACTGTAGCCGAGGATTGTTCGGCGGCTTGCACCATGTGTTCCTCTATAGCCTGCACATCGTCTAGCATTTCTGCACTGCATCCTGTAAATTCTACCAAAATATGTTGTCCGAGCGATTCCATCATTATGGTCAAAAGTAATGAAAAATTCGTTTTTTTTACGGCAATTTGTTAATTTCGTAACCATATTAAAACTCAATGCCGTGTATAAAATTTTAATCGTAGACGATAACCATCATTTCTCCAAAGCCTTATCTTATTTGCTAAAAGATATTTATGGAGACCGAATACAATTTATTCGGGCTGTTTCTAATGGTCAGGAGGCAGTTGAAATTACAAAAAAAGAGAGTTTCGATATCATTTTCATGGATGCCGATATGCCGGTAATGAATGGTATTGAGGCTACTCGACAGATTATTGACAAAAATCGATTTGTTATTGTGGTAGCTGTATCATTCCATCAAGAAATGGAGTACATTCAGGAAATGCTGGAAGCGGGTGCACGTACCTACATAATTAAGGAAGATATGGATGGTAAATCGATATCTGATTGTTTTAAACTTATCAGTTAAATAATAGATCAAATACCATGTTAAATACAATATCAAATATCAGTCATTTAGACAGAAATAACTTTTTTCTGCTTTCAGGTCCATGCGTAGTGGAAAATGAAGAAATAACTATGCGCACAGCCGAAAAACTGAAAGAAATTACCGATAAACTTGGCATACCTTTCATTTTTAAAGCTTCATACCGAAAAGCCAACCGCTCGCGCTTAGATAGTTTTATGGGGATTGGCGATCAGGAGGCGCTAAAAATACTCGAAAAAGTAAAAAACACACTGGAGGTGCCTATTGTAACCGATATTCATTTGCCCGAAGAGGCTCAAATGGCAGCGCAGGTTGCTGATGTTTTACAAATTCCTGCTTTTCTATGTCGGCAAACTGACCTTTTACAGGCAGCTGCAGAGACCGATAGAGTAGTTAATATTAAAAAAGGACAATTTCTAGCTCCCGAATCTATGAGCTTTGCCGCGCAAAAAGTTATCGATTCAGGTAATTCGCGTGTGATGCTCACCGATCGGGGAACCATGTTTGGTTATGGTGATTTGATTGTGGACATGCGCGGAATACCGAAGATGCAACAATTGGGTTATCCGGTAGTGATGGATATTACCCACTCGTTACAACAACCCAATCGTACATCGGGAGTGACAGGTGGCGAGCCCGATATGATTGCCACTATTGCACGTGCTGCTGTAGCAGTTGGCTGCGATGGTATTTTTATGGAAACACACCCTAATCCGGCCAAAGCCAAAAGCGATGGTGCCAATATGCTTCATTTGGACAATACCGAATCAATGCTTCGTACACTGGTAAATATTAGAGCGTGCATTCAGGCATAATCGGAAATGCAATTTTATCTGTTTTTATTTTTTTTGATTGACCAAAACAGTGTAAATCAAATGACTAAAAATATGCAGAAAAATATTCTTAAAAAAAGCAAGCAAAAGTTTTGGCAGAAAAAATTAATGCACTAGTTTTGCAACCGCATTACAGAAACGGACGACTCAGTAGCTCAGCTGGTAGAGCACATCCCTTTTAAGGATGGGGTCCAGGGTTCGAAACCCTGCTGAGTCACCAAAAAGCGGCAATACTTTTAAAGTGTTGCCGCTTTTTTTTATGCCTTATCAATTCTGCAAATTAGCCTATTTTTTAAATGAAAGGGAATCGAATGTTTTGTGTTTTTTCACAAAGTAACTCCACAATATGCTTTTAGGAAATATTTCTTTATGTGCAATGAGGCTTTTCTGTTCGCCCGAAGTTGATTTATGGTAGTGTTTACGCATTTTACGGTAGGCAAACCGTGCTTTAAAAACCTGAACAAACAATTCTGGTTGCCCTTTTATCAAATACAAAAAGGCCGATAGTATATCGAGAATAAACCGACTGAAAAAAATGCCGGCTCGTTCATTGTCCGGTACATTTTTATAAAGCAATAGTAAATTATTACGATAATTGAGAAACAATTTTCGGGGCGAGTTATTGGGAAGTGTTCCCCCTCCAAGGTGGTAAACGGTGCTTTGTGGAACGACTTTTATTTGAAAGTTTTGATTTTTTAGCCGCCAGCATAAATCAATTTCTTCCATATGCGCAAAAAAACGCGCATCGAAACCACCAGCAGCATGAAATTGCTTTGCGCGAATAACCAAACAAGCTCCGGTAGCCCACATCACCGAAACGGGATTGTTATATTGACCTCTATCCTCCTCCAGCGTATTGAGTATGCGGCCGCGACAAAACGGATAACCAAATTTATCGATGTATCCACCACTAGCTCCGGCATACTCAAATGAGGTTTTATTATGATAGGCCAATAATTTGGGCTGAACAGCTGCCACTTGCTCATCGTTTTCAAGTACACTGACTAATGGAGGCAACCAATTAGCCGTAACTTCTATGTCGGAGTTCAGTAAAACATAGTAGGTTGCATGGACTTGCTCCAGTGCTTTGTTGTAGCCTCCGGCAAAACCATAATTTTGATCTAATTCAATAATACGTACTTCTGGATAATGAATCTTCAACCACTCAACAGAATTGTCAGATGATGCATTGTCGGCAACAATTACGTTGGCAATAGATGTATCGGTGTACTTCAAAACCGAAGGTAAAAAATCGGCCAACATCTTTTGCCCATTCCAGTTAAGTATGACGATAGCCGTTTGGAGTGCCGTATTGTCGTATTTTTGGTCTGTCATTTGATTTGGTGTATGATTTGCGGTTCGTTAAAGGATGTAGCCCTATAAACAGGTATTAGCAACATCGAAAAAGACAAAACTAATATTTTATTGTGCAGTTTGAATCATTGTATGCAAATAAACGTTATATTAAATGCGCTTTTTGTCATCATTTCACCAACTAAAAAAAACAGACTAAATGGATTTTACGCAACCGGAAATAGATCACATTCAAAACGAATTTAATAACCTCAAAAAAAAGGCTGTAAAATCGCGAAAAAAAGAGAATGTCGAGCTCATTGATCAAGCATTTGATTTTGCGTACAAGGCGCACTACCCAGTACGCCGAAAATCAGGTGAGCCTTACATTTTACATCCAATAGCGGTGGCCACCATTATAGCCGACGAAATAATGTTGGGCACGACCTCAATTATTACGGCATTACTGCACGATGTGGTTGAAGATACCGAATATACAAGTGAAGATATTGCTCAGTTTTTTGGCCCTAAAGTAGCTTCGATGGTTGAAGGACTAACAAAAATGTCGGGTGTATTTAATCACCGCTCATCATTGCAAGCTCAGAATTTCAGAAAAATGTTACTTAGCATGTCTGACGATGTGCGCGTAATTCTCATTAAACTGGCAGACAGGTTACACAATATGCGTACACTTGAAAGCATGCCCGAAAATAAACAATTGAAAATTGCTGGCGAAACCCTCTTTCTCTTTGCTCCGCTGGCGCACCGGTTGGGATTGTACAAAATTAAAACAGAACTGGAAGATATAAGCTTTAAATACAGACATCGCGAAGATTACGAGCGCATCAGTAAAAAATTAGCGGAATCGTATAAAGCACGCACCAACTTTATCAATAAGTTTGCATTACCAATACAGGCTAATCTAACCGATCTGGATTACGACTTCGATGTTTCGGGCCGGCCAAAATCCATTTACAGCATTTGGCAAAAAATGCAGAATAAAGGCGTAACGTTTGAACAAATCTACGACTTATTTGCCATTCGAATAATTTTTACCCCTAAAGAAAACGAAGGACCTGAAAAAGCACAATGCTATAAAATTTACTCGTTAGTAACCGATATTTATCATCCCCGATCGGAACGCCTGCGCGATTGGGTAAACACACCAAAAAGCAATGGTTATGAGGCATTGCACAGTACTGTTATGGGGCCCACAGGGAAATGGGTTGAAGTTCAAATTAGAACACGACGCATGAACGAAATTGCTGAACGAGGCTTTGCAGCACATTGGAAATATAAGGGGCAGCACGACCATGAAGGCGAACTTGATAAATGGCTCGAAAAAATCAGGGAAATAATTGAATCGCCCGAAGCCAGCACACTTGATTTTCTCGACAATTTAAAACTGAACATATTCTCACCCCAGATTAATATTTTTACCCCAAAAGGTGAATTAAAAACCGTACCTCAAGGGGCTACTGCACTCGATTTTGCCTACGATATTCACACTGAGGTGGGCAACAAAGCCATTTCTGCAGAAATAAACCATAAGATTTCTCCCATTTCTGCCAAATTAAAAAGTGGTGACCAGATTCGTATCATAACTTCCCAAAAAGGAAAACCAAAAGAAGAATGGATGGGATTTGTAACTACACAACGGGCAAAAAGCGCTATCAAAAGTTACCTAAACAAGCAACGGGCGAAAATAGTTGAGGCCGGAAAAACAAAATATATTGAACTGCTAAAAACCATGAATATAAAGGTCAACGAGCGCATATACAAGCGCTTACGCGACCAGATGGGAGTAAAAAGCAAAGATGATTTGTTTTACGGATTAGGCAAAGAGATTATTACCGAAGCAGATATAAAAAAGCTACTACGCAGTCGGCAAACACCAAAATGGATGCGCTTCTGGACCATTAAAAAAGATGCTAAAAATGTAGAGGAAAGTACCGCTATTGAATTCAATAAAAAGCAAACCTTAAATATTTCGGACGAAGATATTAAAAGTAACCTGAAAATTGCCGATTGCTGTAAACCTATTCCGGGTGACGTGGTTATCGGTTATTTAGATGAAAACGACATAATTCACATTCATAAAAGCACTTGTCCAGAAGCTGTAAAACTCTCTTCGGGGTTTGGCGATCGAATTGTAAAAGTAAAATGGACATCCCACAAAGCAATGGCTTTTAAAGTAATCCTGCGCGTCGAAGGAATCGATAGTCCCGCCATTGCCCATCAGGTAACCGGAGTCATAGTAAAAGAGCTTAATGCCAATATTCGCACCATTCATATCGAAAGCAAAGATAAACGGTTTCATGGTTGGGTGGAACTATACATTTACAATCGGAAAGACCTCAATAAACTCATAATGAAACTAAAAGGCATTAAAGGCTTAACAAAAGTACACCGCGAGAACGAATCTCCACAATGAGTATTGATTTAATCTAAATAAGTATTATATTTGACCTGTTTCTTTTTAATTAGTCTGGATATGAATAATAAACATACAAAAGAGGCGGTCAGCCAACGTTTTTCAACTTTTTTAGAATCGACCGGGCATCGTAAAACACCCGAACGATTTGCCATTTTAGATGAAATATACTCGCACGAAGGCCATTTCGATGTAGAATCACTGTATATTTTCATGAAAAATAACAATTACAGAGTCTCGAGAGCGACGCTGTATAATACCATTGAGTTACTACTCGAATGCAATTTGGTAATTAAGCATCAGTTTGGAAAAAACATTGCCCAATTCGAAAAAGCCTATAACTCTGTAGAGCATGACCACTTGATCTGTTCAAAATGCGGAAAAGTAATTGAGTTTTCCGATGATCGCATTACTGACATTCAACAAAAAGTTTCGGAAGAGCATAATTTCGAAATAAACTATCACGGATTTTATATTCATGGAATTTGTGAAGATTGTATGAACAAATAAACATTATGCTTGTTAGGCTGCTAAATAAACCAAATAAAAGATAAAAAGATGTCAGTATTAGTTGGAAAAAAAGCACCGAAATTTACAGCCAAAGCAGTTGTTAATGGCAATAACATTGTGGAAGACTTTTCGTTGGAGCAATACATAGGGAACAAGCATGTCGTATTTTTCTTCTATCCTGCCGATTTTACCTTTGTTTGTCCTACTGAAATTATCGCTTTCCAGAAAAAAATAGATGAGTTTGAGAAACGGAATGTAGCCGTAGTTGGTTGCAGCGTCGATTCTGCTTTTTCGCACTGGAAGTGGCTTCAGACAGAACAAAGCGACGGCGGTATTAAGGGAGTTAGATACCCGCTGGTTGCAGATGCCTCTAACACCGTATCCGAGAACTATGGCGTGTTGGCTGGAGAATACGATTATAACGAAAATGGCGAAAGCATTTTTAATGGTGAGCCTGCTGCTTACAGAGGATTGTTTTTAATCGACAAGACAGGAGTTGTTCGGCACCAGGTAGTAAACGATATGCCGCTGGGTAGAAGTGTAGATGAAACCCTGCGTATGGTAGATGCATTGCTTTTCCACGAAGAACACGGAGAAGTTTGTCCGGCCGACTGGCACCAGGGCGACAAAGCATTAAAGGAAACCCATGAAAGCATTTCGAGCTATTTGTCGAAATAAAATAGAACGGTTAATAATTATAAAAAGCGCTGTTACGAAAATGTAGCAGCGCTTTTTTATTATGGCAATAATTTCTTGATTATATTCCACTTTTTCGCTGTATAAGGCGGGTATCGCATTGCCGGATCGAAAAATGTAGAGTGCTTTAATACCGATCGTTGATCAGAAAAAGTTTCAAAACTGAACTTTCCATGATAACGTCCCGAACCACTTTGCCGAACTCCACCAAATGGTAAGCGCAAATTCGATAAGTGCATTATGGTTTCATTTTTCAAGATAGCTCCACTCCTTGTGTGTCGCTGCATTTGATCAAAAATAGTATTCGACCGCGTAAATTGGTAAATAGCCAAAGGCGGCTCTCTTCTTTTGACAAAACGCACCGCTTCATCAAACTCCTCGTATGTTAAAACAGGAAGTATTGGACCAAAAATCTCCTCCTTCATCAGTGGATGATTCGGATTTACATTATCAATAATAGTTGGAGCAATAAACAGCTCATCACGATCTCTGTTGCCCCCGTAATAAATATTTGTATTTTCGAGCAATGTATTTAACCGATCAAAATTTTGCGAATTAATAATACGTCCGTAGGCGGCCGTTTCTTTAAAATTGCGCCCCAACATATTTTCAATTTCAATAACCAATAATTTCAGTAGCTTCTGCTTTACACTGCTGTGAACCAGTAAGTAATCGGGTGCAACACATGTTTGTCCGGTATTAATAAGCTTACCCCAGGCAATACGCCGTGCAGCAACACGCAAATTGGCATCGCGATGGACAATGGCCGGGCACTTCCCTCCTAACTCTAACACTACAGGTGTTAAATTTTTGGCCGCTGCTTCAGCAATTTTTTTACCTACAACGGTAGAACCGGTAAAAAACACCAAATCCCAATCGAGTTTCAATAAATTTTTGGCTGTATCGGCTCCCCCTTGCACTATTGCAACATACTTTTCCGGAAACACCTCTTCAATAATTTTTTCAACTATTTGAGCTACATGCACCGCATATTCCGATGGCTTAAGCACAACAGTATTACCGGCAGCTATAGCGCCAATCAGCGGCGAAAAAAGCAATTGAAACGGGTAATTCCATGGGGAAAGAATCAGCACTTGACCTTTTGGAACGTGCCGGGAATAGCTTTTCGAATAAAATAGAATTTTTTGTGGCGTTGAAACACGGGTTGGCTTCATCCACTTTTTTAAATTTTTCTTAATAAAAGCCAGTTCGTGCAATACAAATCCGGTTTCGGTAATATACGATTCAAATGAACTTTTGCCCAAATCGGCTTTAAGCGCAACATGTATTTCTTCCCGGTACTTTAAAATAGCATCAGATAGTTTTGTCAGCGCTTTTATGCGAAAACTGTGCGACATAACAGCCTCTTCATGCAAGAAAGTTGCTTGTTTTTCAAATAAAGCAGTTAGGTTTTCCATCAATTATTATTAACTAAATGTTTATAAATCAGACAACAGAATAAAACAATAACTCGATATGAACCTACTCGGCATATCAATCCATATCAATAATCTCAAACGGAATATCGATCCGGTCTTTATAATCGAGCCCGGCTTCATACATATCTTCATCGTCGGATTCGTAGAACCAGCATACCTTTATGGGGTATCCTTTGTCGCTCAATTGCTCAAACTTTTCAAAGATTGTATGTATTATTTTCGATGAAGATGTGTTATAATAAGTAAGTTTAAAAGACAAACAAATATCACCAACAGGATCCTTCATAAAATTTTCTATCCAATTAAGGACGGGTTTGTAAA
>JAQICA010000062.1 GCA_027858775.1 Salinivirgaceae bacterium
CGAGGGAAAGTTGATTGTAAAAAACCAGCCGAAAGATTTCCCCCAACAACTACAAAAGAAATGCGCTACGGCAGGTGTAGCTGTTTTATATACTCAAGGCTTACCCAAAGCACCTATTAGCGGAGCCACGTGGTGGAAGGGTGGCAATCCAATTATTCAGCTGTCTGGCCGTTACAAAACCAACGATCAATTTTGGTTTGCCTTTTTTCATGAAGCCGCTCATATATTAAAACATGGCAAGCGAGCTGTGTTTTTAGAAAATGTGAAGGGGACACCAAGTGATACAGAGAAAGAAAAAGAGGCAGATCAATTCGCTCAAAAAATGCTTTTTCCTCCCAATGTATTACGATCCATCAGCAAAATCAAACCAATAACAGAAAGTATTATTCTCGATTTCGCTAAAAAACATGATACACATCCGGGAATTATTGTGGGACAATTGCAGCATGAGAAAATTATCAGCTTTAAGCAAATGAATCATCTTAAAATTACGTTTGATAGCTTAGATAGATAAGGTTGAAAAATTAAAGCAAGGCTTGGCACATCGTCCGGTTAACCTCGGTTCAGATGCACACCAGCAACTGCTGCACAAAATCCGGACACGCATTGAGGCACTCCAAAAGCAGGTGCCGCAGCAAGATTGGCGCGAAGAGCTAGAAGCGATAGATCAATTGCAGCGATAATTTTTTTTTGGTGAATTTGTTTTTCCAGCACAACTTTTTCAACTGATCGGTGAATCCCTTTCCATTATTTCGGCACCAGTGATCACCGTAAATAAAAAAAGGCCGCCAAAATAAATTGACGACCTTTTGTGGGCCCACCCGGGCTCGAACCAGGGACCACCTGATTATGAGTCAGGTGCTCTAACCAACTGAGCTATAGGCCCGTTTCTTCAATATGTTTTGTCTAAAACACAGATCCTATCCCGCTGCGGAATGTATCTCCCACGAACGGAGTGCAATATTAGCCATTAAATTTTAAACTGCAAAAAATTAATGGCCTTTTTGCTGAATTTATTAGCTTTGCAAGCGATAAATGGCAGTGAATCAAATTATAGTTTCCATAGAAACATATATACACTTGAGAAATACTGCTGAAGGAATCGGTTAATCATTAATATTTTATTGCAGCAGAATGAATTTGCAGAACGTTAAAAATATAATTTTCGATTTGGGTGGTGTGATTCTCGATATCGACCCCAACAAAACAGTTAAAGCCTTTGCATCGCACTTATACAAAAAGCCGGAGACCGAATTAAGGCAACTGTATACTAAAATTGTAGAAGGTGTGCACCTAATCGATTACGAAAAAGGAAAAACTAGCGATGCTGAGTTTCGTAGTCAACTTTGTCATAAGCTCGACGTAAACTTGTCTGACGACCAATTCGATAAGGCGTTTAATGCAATGCTACTAAATTACACCGATGAACGCATTTCTTTATTGCAAGACCTTGGCAAAAAGTTTAATCTTTACCTGTTAAGCAATACATGTCACATTCATTATTTGTGGTACAATAATCTTTTACAAGCAAACTATGATGTAGAGGAATTATCGGTGCTTTTTAAAAAAACCTATCTTTCGTTTGAAATGGGAATGCGTAAACCCGACCTTAAAATTTATCAGACTGTACTGAATGATGCCGGACTTGTAGCTGAAGAAACTGTGTTTATCGACGATAGTCTTCAAAATGTTAAAGCTGCTGAAGCAGTTGGAATTAAAGGAATACATAAACCGGCAACGACTGATTTAGTAACATTGTTCTAAACCTTTCACAGCACACATAGTGGCCCTCAATAAACTCCATTTTCTTCGTTACTCTTACTCAAACCCGCATTATTTACATTAGTAAACTCAACGATTTTGAGTTTCGAACCGACCAAAGGAGCTCACGAGCTCCTTTGAATGTTTTGAGGGTTGCGATTAAAGCCTTGAAAATGGATTTTCTTGACTGAACACTTCGGTTTTATAGACAGGCCCGTAATAAAATACCAAAAAACAGGTGGTTTTCTTGCAATCACTATTTAAGGATTTTTAGTTTCGCAAATTGCAAAAGCAGTGTTTTGCGTCCGCTGGCAAATTGCACACTCGCTTTTTTGTTCGTCCCCTCTCCCTCGATATTTAACACTTCACCACGTCCAAATCGCTGATGTATAACCATCTGACCTTCCATAATTTGATCGGCACTATCGGCAACAAAATTGCCGTCGTAGGCTTTTGATTGGGCGGTAGGGTTTTGCATAGTTCGGCGCAGTGGTTTTTTGCCACTTGTGGTTGAAATGGGTTTGCTGCGTTCGCCAAATGTAGGTTTGGAGCTTCGCTTTTTAAACACCGATTCGCCAGTGCCGGCAGCCGGATTGTGCACCGAAACCGTGCCGTCATCTTCTCGGTTTACGTACTCATCATCGAGTTCCTGAATAAAACGGCTGGGTACTTTCTGCTCAAGAGAACCCCATTTGTAACGAGTTTGACAATAATAGATTGTTGCCGTTTTTTCGGCTCGTGTAAGTGCCACGTAAAAAAGTCGGCGTTCTTCCTCAATATCTTCTTTGCTTTCGAGCGACATCGAAGATGGAAACAATCCCTCCTCTAATCCCGCAAGGTATACATGCGGAAACTCCAGCCCCTTGGCCGAGTGTATGGTCATTAAAGTAACCTGTTCCTTCTCGTCGCCTTTATTGGAGTCCATATCGGTGAGCAACGAAACGTTTTCGATATATTCCTGCAAGCCGGTTTGGCGGCCTTCTTCATATTCATTGGCCACAAAATCTTTTATTCCGTTGAGCAGTTCCTGAATATTTTCGTATCGGCTGCGGCCTTCGGGCGACATATCGTTGTAAAGGTCTTTTAGCAAGCCCGAATCAGAAGCTATTTGCATGGCAGCATCATACGCATCGGAATTACGAATTACTTCACCAAAACCATTAATGAGTGCTACAAAGTTGAGCAACTTTTTCATGGTTCCAGCATTAATTCCAATTTGCATTTGCGGAGCAGTACTCATTGCCTGCCAAATAGAAACTCCGGCATTCAAAGCAGCCTGCTCAATTTTGGTCATGGTGGTTGCTCCAATTCCTCTGGCCGGGTAATTAATTATCCGCTTTAATGCTTCATCATCACTGGTATTGGAGGTCAAGCGTAGGTATGCTACCAAATCTTTCACCTCTTTACGTTGATAAAACGAGAGCCCGCCATAAATTCGATAGGGAATATTACGCTTGCGTAGTGCTTCCTCCAATATTCGCGATTGCGCATTGGTGCGATACAAAATGGCAAAATTGCCATAATGCTGCTGCTCTGTAAGGCGTTTATCCTGAATAGAATTAGCAATTAAGTGCCCCTCTTCTACCTCTGTAATGGCTTTTATAATAGTTACTTTCTCTCCGGCATCATTCTCGGTATACACATTTTTTTGTAATTGCTTTTGATTATTGGCAATAACGCTGCTGGCAGCATTAACAATGTTCTGTGTTGATCGATAATTGTGCTCTAATTTAAAAACCGATAAGTTGGGGTAATCTTTCTGAAAATTGAGAATATTTTCAATTTTTGCTCCCCGAAAACCATAGATACTTTGTGCATCATCGCCCACCACACAAATATTTTGATGGCGTTCGGCCAACTTTTTTATGATAAGGTACTGTGCAAAGTTGGTATCCTGGTACTCATCGACTAAAATATACTGAAACTTATCCTGATATTTTTCCAAAATAGCTTTATGATCGCGGAACAAAATATTTGTATTGAGCAGCAGATCGTCGAAATCCATTGCACCGGTAATTTTGCAACGCTTCATGTATGTAGAGTAAATATCGCCCGTATACGGCATTTGTGCAGCCTGATCGGCGGTAAAAAAACGCGAATCGTTGTTGTACGCTTTTGGTGTAATTAAATTATTTTTGGCTCTGGATATTCGCCCAAGCAAATTTTTGGGTTTATATGTTTTTTCTTCAAGTTTTTTCTCTTTGACAATACTTTTCAGCAGGTTTTTACTATCGGATGTATCATAAATAGTAAAATTTGATTTATAACCGAGCGATGCAGCCTCATACCTTAATATTCGTGCAAAAATGGAATGAAATGTACCCATCCATAAGCTGGCAGCCTGCTGATGGCCAACTATAAGACCAATACGCTCTTTCATTTCGCGAGCGGCTTTATTTGTAAATGTAAGGGCTAATATTTGATATGGGGGAACGCCATTTGCGAGCAAATGGGCTATTCGATATGTGAGAACGCGTGTTTTACCCGAACCGGCACCGGCAATAACTAATGACGGTCCGCTAGATTTTACCACAGCATCTTTTTGTACTGGATTGAGTTGTTTTAAATAGTCGTGCATAGTATATATTGAGTTATTATGGCTGCAAATTTCAAAAAAAAAATTGGCTTTTGAACGTATATACATACTAAAGTTTGCACTTCTGCACATAACATTAACTGTCAGTACAATACGGTATCCACGCAAGTGAAAAAACAATTCTGAATAATGTTGCATTCAATAGAATTACTGAAAAAAGGTTTTGTACAAAAAAGATTGTACATTTACGGCTATATTTCATAATTGCAAAAACCGTTATTTGTGACAATTAAAAACTCATTACTAGGGCTTAGCTTGCTGATATTATGCTCATTCAGTCAAAAGATGCATGCCCAACAAACCGCAAATATACCCATTGGATTTTTCGATCGAATTTTCGGATATTCCTCTCATGCTCAGGATTTTGAAAATTACGTACTTGAGCTGGAAGGCACAACCGTTGAGTTGATAGCCGTGAAGGGCGGTTCATTTGAAATGGGCTGCACAGCCGAACAATACCAATGTTCCGAAGACGAAATTCCGGCACATGAAGTTATTCTTAGTGACTTTTACATTGGAAAGTACGAAGTAACCAACGCCCAGTTCTGTGCATTTTTAAACAGCAAAAATGCAGGCGAAGATGCATTTATTGAAGGCAAACAACTTATGAACTCTGATCAGAAACTAAGTCAGATAAATTTTGAAAACGGACAATTTGTACCTGCTGAAGGCATGGGCAGCTATCCGGTGGTTGAAGTAAGCTACTTTGCTGCCAAATCCTTTTGCCAATGGGCAGGCGGCAGATTGCCCACAGAGGCAGAATGGGAATATGCAGCACGCGGCGGACAAAAAAGCAACAAATACACTTACAGCGGGAGTAGCAATTTGGACGATGTAGCCTGGCACTTCGAAAATACGAAATCTGATGAAAGTGCGCAGTTCTACGAAAAACACGGCACAATGCGTATTGGACAAAAAAAGCCCAATGAACTTGGTATTTACGACATGAGTGGAAATGTATACGAATGGTGTAACGATGTGTACACTCGCGATTACTATGGGGTTTCAGAAGTCAACAATCCGAAAGGCCCTAAAAGTGGCGATTCGAGAGTTCTTCGCGGCGGAAGTTGGGGCGACCAGAAAAAATCGTGTCGCTTAAGTTTCCGTATCAGTGTGGGCGAATACACGAACTATTTTATGTATGGGTTACGGCTCGTAAAAGACAAATAGTGCGTATAATAAAAACTCCTGGTCCTACTTTATATATTTCGAAAACAATTAGCCTAAGAATCGGAACGCCTTGATTTTCAAAACAAACAAGCTCCCTATTTTCAAGGGCGGGTTTGCTCCGCTGTCCGCGTTTGCTGATTTTTGTTCTGGAAATTTATTACTGCACACAACTAAAAATGATACCTTTTCTTAGATAGTGTTCGTCAATAAACTCCATTTTCTTCGTTACTCTTACTCAAACCCGCATTATTTACACCAGTAAACTCAACGGTTTTGAGTTTCGAACCGACCAAAGGAGCTCATGAGCGCCTTTGAATATTTTGAGGGTTGCGAATAAAGCCTTGAAAATGGAATTTATTCACCGGACACTCCGACTTTATGGACAGACACTAGATAGTCTTTGCGGAGCAACTATTTTTTTTGTTTTTACAATTCTTTCGTTGTAACTTGCTTACATAAGGATAAACAAAAAAATGGATTTTAATATACTCACACACGTCACACTTTTAAAAGTAACTCATTTTTAGCAATCAAGTTGGGTTTCGCGATTAAACAGTTCTTTTCTAATTTAAATTTTTTCATAATGAACATTTATGTAGGCAACCTTAACTACAAGGTTAAAGAAGACGATCTGAAAACTGTATTTGAAGATTACGGACAGGTTGAATCAGTTAAAGTTATTACTGACAAAATGAGTGGTCGCTCGAAAGGCTTTGGATTTATCGAAATGCAAAACGACGACGAAGCACGCACTGCCATTGAAGCTCTGCACGAATCGGAGTACGAAGGTCGTAAAATGATTGTTAACGAAGCGCGCCCACCCCGCGAATTCAATGACCGCTAATAGTAGAATTTATTCTTTCGATTAAACATACATGCGTTTACGAACAAGAAAAACATCTCTATTACCTTGGTGATAAAAAAGCTACCTGATAAACGGGTAGCTTTTTTTATTGCCCGGCTTGGGCAGGCTTAATAAAAAAGGTGAGATTTTTTTCGCCAAAAAATGAACTTCGTTGTTGGGTAATAAAAAGGCATGCAAATTACTAGCAGATTGTTATATTTGTACCTGAATTAAACAAGAGAATAAATCAGTTATCATGCTAAGCATTTGTATCACCAACACAAATTCGAATATTACCACCCTGCTCAACCGATTACATGAGCAACGCCAAATGCTTGATCTTAAAACGGAAATAAATATTGCCGATTCATGCTCTGAAACATTGATCAAAAAAGATAATGAGCTCGCTGCTAACCACGTTGGGGCAAACTATTTTTTTACTGATGAAAACTTGTCGCACGGCCAGCTAAAAGCAATTCTCGGGGAAAAATCCAGCGGATCGTACCTTCTCTTTATCAACGGAAGTATGCATATTACACAACGTAAATACCTCCAAAACTATATTGAAGTAATGCAACCCGGATTAATTGTGTGCGGAGGCATTACAGCCATTGGGAAAAGACCCGAACCCGAATTTCAATTACACTGGTATGCCAAACACAATTTCTATTCTTACCACGCCGACGACCGAAGTCAATACCCTTATTTTCACTTAGATACAAATAACTTATTGATTCCGCGCGGGCTGTTTTTACAATTTCCGGTGCCCGAAATTGATGAACCCAAATGGATGCTACCTTACTATTTTGAGTTGAAGGACAATACAATACCCATAATTCACATCGACAATCCATTATCGATACACACTTTTCTAACAAACAAAAGGTTTTTGGCGCACAATCGTAAACATATTAAACAGATTACACAATGGCTCAATAAAATTAATGACGAAATAGTGGCGCATACTTCTATAACCGAATATGAACACTATAAAAAACTCCGGAAATGGAAACTTGCCAAGCTATACCAATTCTTCTACAGCGTTAATACCCGCATTTTAATGTCGTCGCTGGGAAAGGACAAACCAAAGAAAACACGGCTTTACAAAGGCTTTAGGCGATGGACTTTTATGAAAACCTTTAAAAAAGACTAATTTTTATGATTGAAGCCGTAATATTTGATATGGATGGAACTATTATCGACTCCGAATCCTACTGGACATTGGCAGAACAGGAGGTTTTTGGATCGCTTGGGGTAAAACTAGATGAAGCTTCAACACAAATTACCGCAGCTCTTACCACCGAAGAAGTTGCCGAATATTGGTTTGAACGGTGCGCATGGGAAGGATTAAGCAAAGAGGAGGTTGCCCAACGCATCGTTAATCGCGTAGCTGAATTAATACAACAAGATGGAAATTCGTTACCCGGGGCATTGCAGGCAATCATTTTTTTTGCAAAACAAAACATTCAATTGGCACTCTGCACCAACTCTCCCACATCGCTAATTAATGTCGTTCTTGATAAACTAAATCTCCACAATACGTTTGCTGTGCATGTATCGGCCGAAGACGAAGAAAGAGGAAAACCCGATGCAGCCGTTTATAAAACAGCATTGAAAAAACTCAACAAAGGTGCACTTCAATGCCTGGCCATTGAAGATACACCCACAGGAGTAAAATCAGCTACCGGAGCCGGAATACAAACCGTGGCCGTTTCGGCAGTCAGAAATACACAGGAGTTTACTAATGCAGGAGCAATGGTTCACATTACTACGTTGAAGGAATTAAACAGTTACTTTTTAACACACCTGCAAAAACAGCCATAACATGACTGCCATTTTGATTATCGGAATATTTGAAGCCCTTTTTCTATCAGGATTAATTCTAGCTAAAAACAATAAATCAAAACCTGATTTCATATTACTTACAACACTAATTGTTATGGCATCTACAATTATTGCCAGTTACATGGAACAATACAATTTACGAAACAATTTTCCTTACCCGTTTTTCATTCACATTTCGCCTCCACTAATTTTTCTTCACGGCCCGCTATTATGGTTTTATATAAAATCGCTAACAACAAAAAAGTTTTCAATAAAACCAATACACTTGTTGCACTTGCTTCCATTTATTACAGCACTAACAAACATGTATTTTTTTAGTTACCGGCTATCTGCTGCCGAACGCATCAACAGTTTTGCCTCCGAAGAATTTCGGAACTCCCCCGCCTATCCTGCAGTAATTGCCGGAATTGCACTTTTTTCTCAAGGGTATTTTATCTGGGGACTTGTACTGATTAGAAACTACCGAAAACGAATAAAACAATTCTTTTCTGCCGTTGAAAACAAAGATCTTAAGTGGCTTAAATTTATTCTTGTATCAGCAATTTTTACCTACGCCCTCAATAGTACAATTTTTATAGCTGATTTTACCTTTGATCTTTTTTCGTACCAGAGCATGCAATTATCTACATTTATCATTGGGGCGCTCTATATTTTGGCTATGGGCTTCTATGGAGTGCAGCAAACCGATGTTTTTCGCTCCATCCCATCTGAAATAAAATTAAGTAAAACACCTGCCAGGCAAGAGATAAATAACCTAAATTCGGGTGACGAAAAGTTTATTCGCCAATTGATCAACTATTTCGAAAGCGAAAAACCTTACTTAAGTCCTGACATTAACATATCTGCGTTAAGCAAACAACTCGATGTAGCACCGGAGTACCTTTCCGGCATTTTAAACCATCAATTAAGCAAGAGCTTTTTCGACTTTATAAACCAATATCGGGTTGAGGAGTTCAAACAACAATGCCGCTTGCCAAAGAACAAGAACTTATCGATTATTGGCATTGCTTACAATTCCGGATTTAACTCCAAAGCTACTTTTAACCGAGTATTTAAAAATCAAACTGGCAGCACTCCCAGCGCTTGGCTACAAACAGTCTCAGAAAAGTGAGACCATTAAAACACAAAAAAACATTAAAGTAAGACCCCTAAAAATCACAATGAGACTTCGGTTTGTATTCGATACAGTTTATTTGTAGCGAACATCAAAACCGTAATGAAATGATAAAAAAAGTTTTTGCCGTAACGCTTACACTAGTTGTCATAGCCTGCTCACCGGTTAAACACGCAGAAAAAACTAACCGAAAAGCCGAGATATCGGTTTACGCAGGTATCAACAAAGGGGGAATAACAGAAAACACCGATGTGGAACAATTAGAAAACACTTCCGTGGATGCCTACTCAGGAGCAACTCAGACGGGAGTCAATGTGGGAACCACTGTGCAACTACCCGTATTGAAAAACCAGGTGGAAACCGGACTGACCCTGATGTGGAATCCGAAAACAATGAGGTATAACGATACATACAGAAATTATTATGGTACGCGTGCAATTAACCTGTACCAACTAATGATACCAATTACTTATAATGCGGGCATTTTCCGGAGCAAATACCCGCATGGATTATTGCAATTTAAGATTGGCTACCTCATGCAGTTTAATTTTTTATCGGCAAAAAACACAGGAACACAACTCCCCGGTTACTCTGTAAACGGCTACTCTGGTGGTCCCACTTTTGGATTGGCCACAACGCCCTTTGCATTGCCCAACGGTAATAGTATTGGAGTATTTCTCGATGTGTACCGGGGAACGCAAATTTATAAAGATATTTATAACAAAAGTACTTTTGAAGAACCTGGGTCGAGTTTTTTGAAAGCAGGCATCGTTTACCGATTTAAAAACTAAATACCCGTCAATAAGCTCCATTTTCTACGTTAATCTTACTCAAACCCGTATCATTTACACCAGTAAAATCAACGGTTTTGAGTTTCGAACCGACCAAAGGGAGCTCATGAGCACCTTTGAAATATAGAGAATTGCGAATAAAGCCTTGAAAATTGAGCTTATTCACTAGACAATTCAACTTTATGAACAGTATAAAAATAACATTAACTATGAAAACACTCATCGTATACGCGTCGAAGCACGGAACAACAAAAAAGGTTGCATCCGCCATTGCTGAAAAACTCAGCGGACAAACCGATATTGTGAATCTCCGCAATAAAGAAAAACCTGACTTAAGTGCCTACGACCAACTAATTATTGGAGGTTCCATACATGCAGGCGGCATACAGGAAAAGGTACGGCGATTTTGCAAAGCAAACACCGTACTGCTACTACAAAAGCCTCTGGCATTGTATATTTCATGCATGGACGACGAAAAGGCGCAGGAGCAAATCGAAAATGCATATCCTCAAGTTTTGCGAAACCATGCAATAAGCATAAAGCATGTGGGGGGAGCATTTTTATTCGATAAAATGACGTTTCTGGAACGAATGATTGTGAAAAAAATAACAGGAATTTCCACTTCTGTGAATAAAATTAATGAGGATAATATTAATGAACTCATAAATGAAATAAATAACTCGCACCATGAAACCGAATAGGTGAGTATTTTCAGGGTGCGTAAGAAAACTACACACAACTAAAAATGATACGTTTTCTTAGATGCACTACTTATTCAAAACAACCCTCTGAATTGTTTCACAACAATTCTTAACCCAAAAACCCTTAAAAAGGACGGTCTAAAAAGCCAAATTAGATCGTCCTTTGTTACACTCTGTGCACATTTAATGGATCAGTTGAAAAAGTTGTGGACTTTTTTCACCAAACTTTTTTTCTTGAAAAAAAAAGTTGCAAAAAATTCAAGATCAAATTACGCTTCAACCCGCTCTGTTCAATAAATTAAATGACATATAAAAGCTGGACAAGCCTCTTTTATGTCATTTATATTGATTGAACCGAGCGATTAGCGAGCTACATCCATCCATTAAAATCAAATTTAAACTGGATGAATATTCACTCTGGATAATAGGATTCGATTTGTGCCACAATTCGACAAGCTCACAGTACCACTTTGAAAGATCAAGAAAAATTGCCATATCGCAGGAAAAAAAAGATGCGATATGGCCAATACCCTTGATCCCATGGACTTAAAACAAATTATTACGTTACCCACAGTTTGAGCCTCACATAATGCAAATACAAGCATTTTAATAAGCTTTAATTTTGATAGATTATTATCTTCTTGGAAATGAGTGTCTAAAATTGATATAAATTCCCTACTTTTACTTTCGACGTTGATATTCGCCATTAGAAAAATGAGTGGTTTTATTCTTCTAATTTACTGAAAATCAAGTATTTTTTTTGTCATGTATTAAGAAACAGTTTATTAAAAAGGAGAAGTAAATTATGAAAAAATTGACATTATTATTAGGGTTAGCTTTTTTAAGCTTTAACGCGTTCTCTCAGTGGACACAAATCAATGATGAAGTATTTCAAAGTGCCGAGGCTCAAGAAATGGTTTATACTTCAAATGGAGATGTAATCCTTGCTACGACGAGCGGAATTTTTAAAACTGCTGATAAAGGATTAAATTGGAATTATTCAAGTACAGGATTAAATGACTTAGATGTTAAAGATGTCCTTGAATTCAACAATGTATTGTATGCTCTTGGTCAAGTTATTTATGCATCATCCGATAACGGAGATACTTGGGCTGAAGCTTCCATGACCGGATTACCCGAAGGTTCAGAGGTTAATGCAGTTGGCAAATCTGCCGATAAGTTGTTTTCAATTATAAGAACTTGGGAACCTGATATGTTTGCAATTTATTACTCAAGCGATGGTGTAAGTTGGACAGAAGGAGCACAATTAAGCTATGGTGAAGAGGGATACAATACCGTAGATATATCAAATTCAGTGTTTTATTTCATCGACCCGTTTGAGAAATTGTTATATACCTCTGACGGAATAAATGTTGATACTATCCCTGAAACCGGTTTTTCTGTTGAAAATATTATCGGAGAACCTGATAACGGGAAAATATATTATGTAAGTGAACCCGATGTTTATTCATATAACTCAAGTACCGAAGAATGGGAAGATATTTCCGCAGGTCTTCCTACAGCTGACGAATTTATAGGGGTAGCTGCAAACGATGTGATTTTTATTGCTGCTATGAGTTACAGCGAAGGTTATAGTTTTGCTTTTTATCGTTCTATTGACCACGGAGCAACATGGGAACAAATATTTAACACTCCTTTATCTTCCAAAATAGTAAAAACTGGAGCAAATGAATTAATGGGAACAGACGCATTTTTTGGTAAAACTTACTTTTCAACCGACAATGGAGACACTTGGGAACAAAGAACAAATGGACTGCTTGGCAGTTATGCCGAAATCGTGTGTGCCATTGACAATACTCTACTGATAGAGACCGAAATGAGCGGAGTTATAAAATCAAGCGATTATGGAGTAACATGGAATTATGCAAATGACGGCATGGCTGCGTCTTTTGGTAATATTTACAATGTTCATCTTTTATATACTGTCGGAAGCAGTGCTTATATTGTTGGTTTTGACATGGATACTTGGAGCTTCATCTTATATAAGTCAACCGATCTTGCCGAAAACTGGACAGTATTAACCACACTTCCTGAATTTGAAGGAGGCCCAGGCTATATGGGGAAAGCTGGGGATACATTTTTTCTGCGATTTGGGTCATCTACAAATGGGTATTCTTATCAAATGTCTTCAGACGGAGGCGAAACATGGACAGATATTACGGCAAACCTTCCAACGAACAATATTAATCGCTATCACAGCTTTAACGGTAAAGCAGGGGCAATGTTTTTATACGCAGAAAATTCCGAAGGAAATTGCACAATATACATGTCGGTTGATAATGGTGCAACCTGGACCGAAGAGATGGACGGAATTGAAGGTTCCCCAGTTTTAAAAGGTGCACCAGAAAGAGGACAAATGCCGCTTATGGCTTTCGGTGAAAATAATGAACATGTTTATATTCCGGTTATTGATCAAGTTGGAGAAGAGGAAATTATTCGATTGTATGTTTATAACAGTACAACTTCAAGTTGGGACGAAATTCTACCTGGATTTACTTCATTAAAAGGCAGTCTCGAAGTAGCTGATTTTAAATACTTGAATGGAAAATGGCTCTTATTATCAGAAAGTGATTTTTATATTAGTGAAGATAATTGCCAAAATTGGACACAAGGTGATATGGAGAATTTAATTCCAGGAATGTGGTTAAAAACAGTTGAATTTGTTGGGGAAGATTTCTTCATAGGAACTCAGGCAAACGGAATATGGAAAAATTCAAATATTTATACAAACATAAGTCCTATAAATAATACTACATTTTCATTATACCCAAATCCGTCAAGTGGATTTATTACGCTAAATAATTCCGACAACTCTATTCAATCTGTTGAAATTATAAACATGAACGGTCAAATTATTTTTAAAGAGCAACTTAATTCAACCACAAGCAGAATTAATGTGCAAAACTTGTCAAAAGGTATTTATATTGTAAAAATAAAGAGTGACAATTTTGTGAAAACTGAAAAATTGATAATAGAATAATGAATTGATAATAAAACGAATACACCTAACATTTCCTTGGATTCCATTTGCTTTTTACTTTGGGTGCGGTGATTTTAGCTTTGGGTGCGTTGATTGATTGACATTTAACTTTCAAATTTACGTTGTACAAAAAAAAGCAAACGAAACAAAGAAGTTACCGTTAGGTGTAATTTTCTGCAGAAACCATCGGGACGAGATTAATTTTGAATGATACGTTAAGAAAATGTGGAGAATAAATTAGATATTTTTAAAATGAATGGCATTAAATTACAGGCAGTCAGTAGATTACAATAAAACCCAATAAATAAAAAAACAATTATGAAAACAATAATTTTACTAATAACAGTAATGTGCTTTATAGGATTTAATTCTGTAAAAGGACAAAGTGGTTCAATTAATACTGATTGGTCAGTTGTTGAAGGCTTGTATGGAGGAAATGTTAATGACATTGCCATTCACCCAACCGATGAAAATATTGTTTGGGTTTCAACAGTGAATGGAATATATAAAACAATAAATGGTGGCGAAAATTGGACATTGAAAAGTAATGGGCTACCCTATGGAGAAATATTTGATGTTGAAATTGATAAAAACAATCCGGATATTCTTTTTGTAATGACTTCTTGGTCTGAAACAGAGGGTATTTACAAAACAACTGATGGAGGAGAAAATTGGATTTTAGTAAAATTAAATTTTGTTAACAGCGGACGATTTAATCTAGCCATCAATCCATCAAACTCAAATATTATTTATGCTATAAAAGATGGGCTTAATATGAGCGAAGATGGTGGAACTAATTGGAATAAAATTAAAAATTCGGCTAATAAAATATTTATTGACCCAAATAACCCTAATACAATACTAATTATTGACAATTGGTCTGAAATTTTTAAATCTACTGATGGAATAAACTGGCAAAATATTACAAATAATCTTTCTTCTTTCACTACTAGTCCAAATCAAATTGTAATTGACCCAACTAATTCTGATATTATGTATGTTCCTTCTAATGAAGGGGTTTATAAAACCATTAATGGGGGTGCTGTATGGTTTCAAACGGGCTTATCTAATA
The DNA here is from genome assembly GCA_027858775.1 of Salinivirgaceae bacterium. Lineage (GTDB taxonomy): Bacteria > Bacteroidota > Bacteroidia > Bacteroidales > Salinivirgaceae > Salinivirga. Next base: position 14,896 of record JAQICA010000062.1, read on the forward strand.
CTACTGCTCCAATTTGCATTGATAAAAATTCAACTAATATTTTGTATGCACCTGCAGAATTTGGTGTCTATAAAACAATGGACGGTGGTATTAATTGGACAAAAATTCGTGATGTAGGCAGAGCATGGATTATTGAAATATCTGACAACTCTTCATCTTTGTTTGCAGGTATAGAAAATGGCACACTTGAAAAAAGTATTGATGCAGGTATTACTTGGGAAAAGAAACAAACAGGTATTATTTCATATAATACTAACAATCTTCATTTTTCTTCGGCAAATGAAAATGCAATATTTGTTGGAACTCAACAAGCCGGAATGTTTTCAAGTTTGGATAATGGTGAAACTTGGGAAAACAGTTCTGTTTGGGATAATGGCGTTTGGTATGCATCTCCCCCGTACTCAAATTCTGTAATTACAGACCCTACTGATGAAAATGTAATTTATGTTTGTTTTAATAATTCAAGCATTTTAAAAAGTATAAATGGTGGGGCTACATGGAATTGGATTATGCACGATGATCAATCTGTCTCTGCTAATTCTTCATTAGTAATTGATTATTCTAATACAAATACTATTTATGTTAGTAATGATCAGGGCGGAATTTATAAAACGATTAATGGTGGAGATCTGTGGGAACAAAAGAATTCCGGATTGTTAGTTCTTGATGTTCGCCTTTTAATAATACATCCAAGCAATTCAAATATAATTTATTCTGCTACTCGTGGTGGTGGAGTTTTCAAAACCATTGATGCTGGTGAAAATTGGGCTTCAATAAGCAATGGTCTAACAAATTGGAATGTTAGTTCAATTGTGATAAATCAAAATAATCCTAATATAATATATGCAGGGACTATTGATGGCACAGGTTCATTTTTTAAAACAATTGATGGAGGAGAAAATTGGATATTATCAAATACTGGTTTACCTGCAAATGCAAATGTTCAGGATATTGAAATAGACCCTATTGATAGTGATATCCTGTATCTTTCAACTCAAGGTAATGGAATTTACATAAGCACAAATTTAGGCGAAACATGGAAACCAGCAAGTTTGAATTTACCGGACCAAAATATTCTTTGCCTTGGTAAACGTGCCGAAGGACTTTATGCAGGAAGCAGCAGTAAAGGTCTTTTATTATCTGATATTTTTCTTATTAAAAACCCTGAAACGACAAATATAACTTGTGTAGGAAATAATGACGGTTCAATTACAGTAAATATATTTGGTGGTTTAGCACCTTATCAATATTCAATAGACAACGGCACAACTTTCCAGGTAAGCAACGAATTTGCAGGTTTAATACCAGGCGAATATCAAATTACAGTTAAAGATGCAATTGAAACTATAGTAAATTGGGACGAAACCATTATATTAACTGAACCCGATACAGTAAATCTTGGTGCTGATTTTACTACTTGCGAAGGCGAAACCGTAGAATTAGATGCTGGCATTTTTGAAATATATTTTTGGGACGATGAAAGCACAGAACAAACTTTGGAAGTTACAGCAAGCGGAACATACAGTGTAACTGTGACAGATGCGAACAGTTGTGTTTCAAATGATGAGATTATTGCAGCTTTCAATTCGTTGCCAACAGCAACTATCACAAGTGAAAATGCAACAATTTGCGAAGGCGAAACAACCGATATTTCAATTGAATTGACAGGCACAGCGCCCTGGAATATTACTTATACAAATGGAACAACACCGGCAACAGAAACAACAAGCGAAAATCCATATGTTTTTACCGTTTCAACAGCAGGAACTTATGAAGTAATAGCCGTTTCAGATGCAAATTGTACAGGAATAGATTTTGGAAATAGTACAACTGTTACTGTGAATCCGGTTTATAACGAAACTGATGTTGCAGGAATTTGTTCTGGAGACACTTATTCTTTCGGAACACAAACATTATCTGTTGCAGGTGATTATACCGAAGTATTTACTTCTGTTGCAGGTTGCGATTCTACTGTTATTCTCACTTTAACAGTGAATCCGTTGCCAACAGCAACTATCACAAG
>JAQICA010000082.1 GCA_027858775.1 Salinivirgaceae bacterium
GTGAATGTTCTACTCGAATTAATCTATAAATTGATTGAAAATCATAATTATGGATTGTATGAGAGTAAATCCCGATATAGAAAATATTACAATTGTCTCAACAATTGTTTTATATTTTCATAATCGGGGTTCAATGAATATAAATGACATAAAAGAGGCTTGTCCAGCTTTTATATGTCATTTAATTTATTGAACAGAGCGGGTTGATGCGTAATTTGATCTTGAATTTTCTGCAACTTTTTTTTCAAGAAAAAAAGTTTGGTGAAAAAAGCCCACAGCTTATGAATTAAAATCGAAACCAGATTTGAATGAAATGACACATGCCCCAATCCCGGGCAACAGGGTTTACGAACCCTCCGGAGTAGCTCTTACATGGACTCCCGTCCATTTGGAAATCGGTGTGAGCGGTGCGATAAAAAAAACACAACACAAACAAAAAGAGCGCCTATCAGATAGGCGCTCTCTCATTTTCAATTACTCAACGATGGTAGAAGTTTAGTATCAGAAATATTAATCATGTTGCAAAACCATTAAAACACTATCGAACAAATACCAATTATATCGACTCTGTTTCTACTATTTTTCCCAGAATATCGGCGTAAGGCAGCATTCGGTATTTTTTAACTTCAAAATCGAGCTCCTCTCCTGCCCGGTTTTTAAACATAACCTTCTCACCAACGGATATTTCAGAGCTTTCAATTTGACTAATAGCCACAACAACACCTGTATTATCTTTTTCCCGGGCTGAATCAGGAATAATAATACCCGATGCGGTTTGTTGCTCTGTCTCCTCGTGTAGCTCAACAAGTACGTGTTGATTGATAGGTTGTAATTCTCTCATTTTCGTCTCTTTTTAATGGTTAATTATTAATATTGAGCAATTGATCTATTTTTTTACGATCGAAACCAATAACAACATGGCCGTTTATAACGGTTTGTGGCACACCTTGCTGCCCGCTTCGTTGCACCATTTCGTGTGCAGCCGCATGATCTTTCGACACATCGATTTCGGAAAAATGCACTTTCTTCTCGTTCAGATAGGCTTTTAAACTGCTACAAAACGAGCACGTTGGCGTAGTATACATCGTCACCGAAGCTCCACCTCCCCCGCCTGCCGATGCTGCCACAAAAGATTTTCCTTCCATTAACGTCTGGTAATAATTTTCGCTTTGGCAGCCTTTTGCATGACTAACCGGCAATCCATTTACTACTTTCACAAATGTGGGAACACTCGCAACACGCAACGGCTCATGCACACTACGCGTTTTATTTACATCGGCCATGTACACATCTATACCAACCTTAGCAGCTGCCTGTTCCACACTTCGCATGGCACACTCACTCTGATCGCTCCCCGATCGGTACACCAATACAAAATAGATGTCCGTTTTGGTTGGAATATTATCTAAATTATCGATCAAAATCATTTTAATTAAAATTACATATTCACATATATAAATTAACCAATATCATGCCAAAACAGGCGATACAAACAATTAGATGGCCCTTAGCATAACAAATTCATATTGGCATAAATGGTGTTGAAAAATAAAAGCAGACGAATAATTAGATACGTAAATTGTGTAATAACGAATCGATCCAGAATATTTTCGATTTTATACATTAGTGAACACAAATTGTTTTAACTTCGTGTGACGAAAAACCTCTCCTTAAACGAAATTTAATCAATGAAAACGATAATAGCCTACACAACGAGGCATGGAGCAACACAGCAAGTGGCAGAGCGAATAAATGACATATTGGGAGGCAAAGCTGAGGTGTTCGATTTACAGAATAATCGTATCAACCTGAAGGATTATGATCGAATTATTATTGGAGCATCCATACATGGTGGAAAAATCCAGGGGCGTATGCGTCGTTTTTTAAGACGAAACAAAAAAAAGCTACTCAAGAAAGAATTGGGTTTATTTCTGTGCTCCATTCAAACGGGCGACATATCGGTAAAACAGTTTAATAAAAACTTTCCAAAAAGCCTTCGTAACCAGGCTAAAGCTACTGCACTGGTAGGTGGTGCATTTTACATGGATAAGATGAGCAACATGGAAAAATCCATCGTTAAAAAGGTGGCGGAAATAGATAAAACCGTCGACAACATCAATTACGAAGAGGTAGAACGGTTTGCACAAAAGTTTCTTTAATATTTGCGCAAAAAAACGTCCTTAAAACCGGCCAACCGTTTCCTTTACGAACCCTTGGCATTTTTCAGGCATCCTATTAGGATACCTTTAACCAAAATGATTTTGTAAAAAAAAGAAGGAGCCTACATGCAAATGCTTCGGCTCCTCCACAAATCAAAAAAACTACAATCAAACTGTACTAAACATACAGACTAACTAGCGCATAAATCAAAACGCTTCTTTATTGTTGCGTGCAGTAATCGGGGCTTTCTTACACACACGAACTATTAAGTATAACACCTATTTTTTATAAAAGTTGGTCGATTCAAAAATCTTATCGGCCGATTTGGCAATAAACCCCGAGTACAACTCCCCATCTTCGTTCTTAAAACGTTCGGCAAACTCGTAGTAGCAAGCCGGAATATTATAAACGCCTTCTTCGAATTCAACAGGAATAATATCGGCCATAATACTCGATTGCTTCAACAATTCATCTTTCGTTCCCTTCACTTCACCTCCGGAAGTATTCAATGTAAAACCACTCTCCTTCAGCAAGTTATTAACATCTTCAATGCTACCAATATTAGATAAATAGTTTACACTTACCGTAAAATGGTTGGCTCTATAGCCATAAACATAAAGCCATGCAGCATATTCCGACTCTTCACGCAATTTGTTGTAAGTTTCGTATGAGATTTTATTCCATGGCCGCCCGTGGAAAATAAGCTTTTCATCGTCGAATACATTGGAATCTGCTGCATCCAAGGCATTGGCAATGGTTTTTTGAAGCCACGGGCTAAATTCTTCCAACAAAAGTTCACTTATAAAAACACGAGGAGCATTTGGTATTCCGGGCAATTCGAAATGCTTCGCATTCAGTTTCTTAGCCCCAAAATGATACTGCCCGGACTCTACATAACCTGCTTGTAAAAATGGACGGGCAATTTTGTTGATGTCTACACGCGAATCGTTAAATGTGCGAAATGCAACATGATCGTTTACCACCTTATCACCTTGTTTTTCGAAAAGCGTCTTCACACGTCCTGCTGAAGCGTTTTGTTTGGAATAATCATTCCACAACCGGTCAAAAATTTCGTTGTACTGCATAATTCTTCTGTTTTAATGAAAAACAAGAATCGTTGGAATTTGTTGGCGCAATAATTATTTTAAGACCTTTTTATCCCATTTATGCAATCTTTTGCACATAAGAAATTCACTCATCAATCAGGATTCATGTGGTGCTAAACAGCAATTTACCTTCAAAACTTATTCGTTTTTTTACTCATTTATAATTTTTACCTGACCTCCGTCGAGCTCAATACACAAACAGAGAAGAGCCCGGGGCAAAACAATTGATTTTCATAATCTTACAAAAATCTTAGATACGCACACAGATATGTATATTACTTTTTCAAAACTCATTTTGCACAGCAGTAAAAATATGGTGCAATTCAATTGGAGTGCTCGTTTCTTTTCGATATTTTTACAGGTTCATTTTAAAAAAAAGACTAATTTGAACCAAAACAACTGATACGTAAAATATACACGCGCAGTGACCAATAAAACGCAAAAGAGAAACGTTCCCTATGGGAAAATGCCTTAGGAATTTGAAAATAGTTGCAAACTATAAACATCACACAAATGAGTATTAGAACAACAAGAAATATACTGCTTATACTTTCGTTTATCCTATCAACACACTTTGCATACGGCCAAATAGAACACGGCAAACCCGCACCCGGCCAAAAATTAATAAAAGGAATAGCACTTTTTGAACAAGAGCAATACGGATCTGCACTGAGCATTTTCGATGATATTGTGGCACACCATACCCGGGTTGGGTTTAATGATATTTCGTCCGATGCAGAATTCTACGCAGCCGTATCTGCACTAAAACTCAATAATTCTGATGCAGAATACCGCATTATTAATTTCATAAAACGAAACCCCGAAAGTCCACGCATACAACGAGCCTGCTTTTTTATGGGGCAATACAAATACAAAGAAAAAGAATGGGAAGCCGCAGCATACTGGTTTGCACGTGTAGAACGCTATATTCTTGAAAAAGATGAACAAGCCGAATACTATTTCAAGCAAGCGTACGCCTACCTGATGATTGAAGAGACAGAAAAAGCAAACAAACTATTTTACGAATTACTCGACTTTCCGGAAAGTGACTATTATGGGCCGGGCGTATATTACTACTCGCACATCGAATATACCAGAGGCAATTACGAAACAGCACTCAAAGGATTTAAGTCGTTGGTTAACGATCCTACATTTGCACCGCTTGTTCCCTATTACATGGCACACATCTACTTTTTGCAACACAAATTCGAAAAAGTAATTGATTATATTCCCGGAATTATTGAAAAAGTAACACCAAAACGCAAAGCAGAGATGCAGCGCATGCTTGGGAATGCATGGTTTAGAGTAAAAAACTACGATAGTACGCTTGTTTATCTGGAAAAATACAAAGCTGCTACAACCAACTTTCAGCGGTACGACTTATACCAATTGGCCTATGCCTACTATCAAAAAGGCGATTACGAAAATGCTGTCAAAAACTTTGAAATGATAACCAACAAACATGACAGCTTATCGCAAAACGCCAACTACCACATGGCTGCAAGCTACTTAAAGCTCGGCGACAAAAAGAATGCACATTTTGCATTTGGCAACGCCTCGCGTATGGCGTTCGACGATAAAATAAAAGAAGATGCACTTTTTAATTACGCCAAACTCACGTATGAACTATCGTTTGCCCCGTTCGACGAAACCTTGCGTATTTTCCACAGTTACCTGGAACAGTATAAAAACTCAGACCGCAGCGACCTAATCTACAACTACCTGGTAGACGTTTATATGAGCAGTAAAAACTATAAAGCTGCCATTGAATCCATTGAGAAAATATCGAGCCAAAACAGACAAATTAAAAATGCATTGCAAAAGGTGGCTTACCATCACGCCATAGAACTATACAACAACTTAAAATACGCCGAAGCTATACAACTATTCGATAAATCGTTAAATGCAGGAGGAAACGATGCATCAATAATGGCTCTGGCTCATTACTGGAAGGGTGAAAGCTATTTTAAACAGGAGGAATACAGCTTAGCTATCAAGCACTACGAAATATTCCTAACAACTCCGGGAGCCTACAGTTCTGATTTCTACAACCTTACCAATTACAATCTGGCTTATTGCTATTTTAAACAAAAAAACTACCAGGCAGCCTCGGTCTGGTTCAGAAAATATGTAAATAATGCCCCTGCCGACCAATCAAAAATAAATTACGATGCATGGGTACGCCTTGGCGACAGTTATTTTGTGCAACGCCGCTACGAACAGGCTCTTACGGCGTACAAAGAGGCTGCTCAGGTGCCAACCGAGAAAAACGATTATGCGATATTTCAACAAGGTTTTTCGGCCGGCATTCTTCACCGCGATCAGGAAAAAATAGATATTCTAACACCATTAACCACCAGAGAAAACTCTTTACTTGCCGACGATGCCCTCTTTGAAAGTGGACTGGCATACATTCATCTCAATAAAATTGAACAAAGCATACAGCAATTTGAGCAATTAATAGAAAAATTTCCGAACAGTAATTATTACAAAAAGAGCCACTTACAAGCCGGTTTAATGTACTTCAATTTAGGCAATAACCCCAAAGCCGAGCACCACTTCAAGCAACTTATAGAAAACCATAAAGGCACAAACGAATATTCAGAAGCACTGGTTGCATTAAAAAATGTGTATTTAGATCAAAACCAGGTAGATCGGTATTTTAAATATGCAAAATCGCATAGCATCAACATTAGTGCAAACGAGCAAGATTCACTGCTATACCTTTCGGCAGAAAAAGCCTATCTGAATAACGACACAATCCACAGCAGAAGCCTCTTCGAAGAATATCTGGAGCGTTTTAACGACGGGCAATTTGTGCTAAAGTCGCATTTTTATTTGGCACAAATTCTTTACAACAAACAAGATTACCAGCAAGCCATTCCACACTACGAATACATTGCGGCGCAACCACAAAATAGCTTTACGCAAACTACTCTTTACAACATTGCAACCATTTACGAAAATAATAAAAACCATAGCAAGGCATGGGAATACTATAACGAGCTGGAAACAATAGCCAATACAAATCGTTTGTTGCTTGAATCGCGAATTGGACAAATGAGAGCGGCGATAGAAATGGATGAATACGACAAAATTAATAATGCAGCTTCAAAAATCCTCATAACAGATAAAGTCCCCCCGGAAATAACCAACGAAGCACGGTTTGCCAAAGCACAAGCCCTGGAAAAACTTGAAAATCCAAAAGATGCACTTACACAATATCGATTATTGGCGCAAAACCCGCAAAACAAGTACGGTGCAAGAGCCCAATACGAAGTTGCACGTATCGTATACGAACAAGGGAAAACTGTTTTGGCAGAATCAGAAGTACAACGATTCATCAAAAAAGGAACACCTCACCAATATTGGTTAGGAAAATCGTTCTTACTGCTTTCAAAAATTTATGAAGAAACCGGAAAAACATTTCAGGCAAAAGCATTTTTGCAAAGTATAATTGGCAACTATGCAATTGAAGACGATGGCATAGTTGATGAAGCAAAGAAACGTCTCAGCGAACTCTCCATCGATGGTGCTCAAAAATTCACAAAAGACACCTCAAATATTGAGTTGGAACTGCAGAAAAACAATGATACTGATACTCCAAAATAATTCTTAATTAGCGAACAGAATTGAATTAATCAATTATAAGCGAAAATATTACAAACATGCAGTACAAAAATACGCACACCACATATACACTACTGACCAAAGTTATACGAACCATTATTGCGAATACCATGCAAAAACGAACAATCGTAAAATCCTTGTTTCTGCTTTTGCTTATAAGTGGTGGCATAAACACTCAAACCTACGCGCAAAGCGAAGTTGACGTAGAAAAGCCTTACGAACCGGCCATTGAAGATGCATTTAAAATTTCGAAAATGCCACAAATTTCTGATACAACACAAATTGATGTATCATTCGAATACGATATTATGCCCTCTCCGTTTTTATCGTTTTTTACGCCCGATAATATTAAGCCCGCACGCTTAAAATCAGAAGAAGCCGATTTGCTCGATAACGGATTTGTTCGCGGAGGTTTTGGCAACTACTTAAGCCCAATACTGGAAATTAGAGCACACAGCAAAAGGTCGGCCGAACACCATTGGAACGCCTACCTTTTACATGAATCTGTAAATGGCAAAATTACAAACCAGTACGATAAAAAACAATATGCAGGCTACAGTAGTAATAAAATTGGCGCACACGGAAAAAAAATGCTGCCCACTGCTGTTGCTTACGCCAAAATAGATTTCGATAACCGAAAAACGTATTACTTTGGCAAAACACTCGATGATGAATTGGCCAATGTTCGTACTACAGAGTTCGAAAAGAAAGATTTAAAAGCCCTTCCGGTAAATAGTTTTAGCACAAAACTAGGCATCAACTCCACACATATGGACTCAGCGCACCTCAACTACAGACTTTATGCAAAACTGAGGCACACAAACGCAAAAACGACTATAAAAGAAGACAAAACAAACATTGGCGCAGATCTGGATTACTATTTTAACAAACAGTTTATTGGTACGCGAGGAAAAATTACGTATTTGCAAACCGCAGGACTCAACGATACATTAGAGCATGTGTATATTGACTTTAATCCGTGGATTGGTGCATTTGGAAAAAAATGGCGCATTCAGGCCGGAGTAAACACCTCATACGATCAAAAAACGGCAGAATACTACTTCTACCCCGACGTGAAGCTCCACTACAATATCGTGAGTTTTATTATGGTTCCCTACTTCGAATATTCGGGAAATTACCAACTGAATACATACAAAAATATAACCGACGAAAACCACTTTGTTCTGCCATCACTTTATGTAAAACCAACCAATTACAAAAATATTATAAGCGGAGGATTGCGCGGAAATGTAAGTTCCCGATTAGGATTTAACCTGAACGCAACCTACAACAATATTGAAGATCAATATTTCTATATTGATGCCGACACAACCCAGTCGACTCAATACTTTGATGTGGAGTATGATAACTTGACACAAATGAAATTCATGGCAGAAGTGAGCTGGAAAAAATCAGAAACCTTTAATGTGCTAGTGCAAGCAACATATAACCAATACTCACTCGATTCGCTTTCGCAACCCTACTACATGCCTATATACGAAATAAACACCCATTTACGCTACAACATCAAAAATAAAATTATTCTTACCTCTGATCTGTTTTACAAAGGCGAACGCTATGCACACGACCTGCGCTACGGCGATATTCACCTGAAAGATATTATCGATTTAAATGTGGGAGGCGAATACCTGTACAACCACTACTTGTCGGCATTTGTGCAGTTCAACAATATTTTGGCACAAAAACGTTTCGAGTGGAATAATTACCGTCTGCTTGGCTTCAGGGTAACAGCCGGAGCAACTTATCGGTTCTAGCCCCAATTTACAGGACATACGCGTTTTATTAATTTGATAATTATGGGGGTTTGTAAAAACACATGCTACTCGCTCCATTGTCAGCATAAAAAATCAGCTTTTTCAGCGCTCTTAACAATGCCTACTCGAGAAGTGAAATTCAAATCGAAAACCGCCTCAGGGTAAAACCTTATTACACCCTAATAATCAAGACAATACGACACGAAAAATATGTTAATTAATTGTTGATAAATCACCATGAAATCCTACCCTAAACAGGCTGTAAATCACAATAAAAAAGGTATATTTGTGAGCTATTTACGTTAAGTAAATAAAATAAGGAAATATTAATTCAAAGTAATGACTCATGACTGAGCAAGAACGAATAAAAAAGGGACAAGATGAATATTCTGCTGAGAGTATTCAGGTGCTGGAAGGACTGGAAGCTGTACGTATGCGTCCGGCGATGTATATCGGCGATATTGGTGAAAAAGGTCTGCACCACCTTGTCTACGAGGTAGTAGACAACTCGATAGATGAAGCATTAGTTGGACACTGTAGCTTTATTGAAGTAACTATACATGAAGATAATTCAATAACAGTTAGAGACGACGGCCGCGGTATACCGGTTTCAAATCACACAAAAGAAAACAAATCGGCACTAGAAGTTGTAATGACCGTACTCCACGCCGGAGGAAAGTTCGATAAAGAATCATATAAAGTATCGGGCGGACTGCACGGTGTAGGTGTATCATGTGTAAATGCACTGTCATCAGACCTAAAGGCCGAGATTCATCGCGAAGGACAAATTTGGATACAAGAGTACAAAATTGGTGTTCCAACTGAAAAAGTAAGACCCATTGGCCCAACCGAAAAGTCAGGTACCATTATTACGTTCAAACCCGACGATAGCATTTTCATTACAACAGAATATAAATACGAAATATTATCGACTCGTCTGCGCGAACTTGCATTTCTTAACAAAGGAATACGCCTGAAACTTATCGACGAAAGAGAAACAGACGAAGACGGCAACTTTAAATCCAACGATTTCCATTCAACTGAAGGATTGGCCGAATTTGTAAGATTTCTGGATAACACACGAGAAAAAATCACTCATGATATTATCCATATTACAACAGAAAAAAACGACACGCCGGTAGAAGTGGCAATGCAATACAATAACTCATTCAATGAGAACATTCACTCGTATGTGAATAACATTAACACCATTGAAGGAGGGACACACTTAACAGGATTCCGCAGGGGACTGACCAGAACACTAAAAAACTACGCAGTAGAATCAGGCCAGTTAGACAAACTCAAATTCGAAATTTCAGGCGACGACTTCCGCGAAGGACTAACAGCAGTAGTTTCGGTTAAAGTGGCTGAACCACAGTTCGAAGGCCAAACAAAAACCAAATTAGGAAACTCCGATGTTAGTTTAGCTGTAGATCAGGCTGTGAGCGAAATGCTTGCCAACTACCTGGAAGAGAATCCAAAAGATGCAAAAATAATTGTAAATAAAGTTGTTGTAGCTGCACAAGCCCGCCACGCTGCCCGCAAAGCACGCGAAATGGTGCAACGAAAATCGGCTATGACTGGTGCCGGACTACCGGGAAAACTTGCCGACTGCTCGGCGCGAGACCCCGAAAAAGCCGAAATATTCCTCGTGGAGGGAGATTCGGCGGGTGGAACGGCAAAACAAGGCCGCGACAGACACTTTCAGGCTATTTTGCCACTGCGTGGTAAAATTCTGAACGTTGAAAAAGCCATGGTGCACAGGGTTTTTGATAACGAGGAAATTAAAAATATTTTTACGGCACTTGGAATTACAATTGGTACAGACGAGGATAGCAAAGAGCTTAACTTAACCAAAATTCGTTACCACAAAGTAATTATTATGTGTGATGCCGACGTTGACGGTAGCCACATTGCAACGCTAATTATGACATTCTTTTTCAGGTACATGAATGAGCTCATTAAACGAGGGTATCTCTACATTGCCACTCCTCCACTCTATTTGCTGAAAAAAGGAAAATCACAAGCATATGTCTGGTCTGAAGAAGAACGTGCAGAATTTGCAGAAAAATACGGAGACGGTACAGAAAGCAATATTCACGTGCAGCGCTACAAAGGTTTAGGAGAGATGAACGCAGAGCAGCTGTGGTCAACCACAATGGATCCGGAATTCCGAATTTTACGTCAGGTAACCATCGATAACGCCGCCGAAGCAGATCGCATATTCTCTATGCTCATGGGTGACGATGTTCCACCACGTCGCGAATTTATTGAATCGCATGCCAAGTATGCAAATATAGATGCATAATAACAAACCATATACAAAAAACGCAACTCGAAATGAGTTGCGTTTTTTTTTGTTCGTATAAACCATAGGACATGCCATGGATCAATTGAAAAAGTTGTGGACTTTTTTCACCAAACTTTTTTTCTTGAAAAAAAAAGTTGCAAAAAATTCAAGATCAAATTACGCTTCAACCCGCTCTATTCAATAGATTTAATGACCTATAAAAGCTGAACAAGCCTCT
>JAQICA010000116.1 GCA_027858775.1 Salinivirgaceae bacterium
GGGCTAAGGTTGCCAAAGTTTGGCAGTGCGCTCCATGTACCTTCATAATATTTATACTCCAGGCCATTTACCGTATTTGATGGATTTTCGGGTGTTCTGTTACTAACAGTTGCTACTTCATATGCTCCTCTATCAGATGCTGATCCTTGTGGCCGTGTAATCCCTAAGATGTCTTTTGTGCTGAATTGTCCGGCAGTAGTGCTACCACTGTTGATTGCAGGGCTTGTGCTTTGTAGCCTGAAATCTGCAGTACCATCTAATCCTTTTGCTACAAATTTCGGATCGGCAACAATATCATTCGCACCAATTTTAAAAGCAGGACCATTGTAATATATATTATAATTGTAAATAGCATTGTCGTTCGCATTGCAATTGCCACCTGTACGTGCATACATTATGTTGTTGTAAATATTAACATCGGTACAACTATTGGCATCTATTTCGGGGTAACCAACTACTGTACCATTATTGTATGCTGTATTGTTTATAATATCAACATGCCATGCCTGAAAGGCGTGAATTCCACCACCACCATTGTTGTAACTCACGTTGTTCTGTACCAAAGTTCTGCCTACATAAATAGGCATACCTTGTGTGCCATGGTTTGCATCAAGTATAATGCCGTTACCATCGCTTAGTTTATCTATTTGTTCCCATGGCACTAAGCATTTATTATTATATACAGTATTATTTCGTATAAATATTTTATAACCGGTTACAGCATCTATGTCTTTGGGTCCAAATATACTGATACCGCTACCGGCATACATCGAATACCAGCAATTATTATAAATAGTGTTATTTTCAATCGTAACATAATCACAGTTACCAGCACCAATTCCACCTGCACAATCGTGTATCTTGCAATTGCGTACAACAATATGATGACTTTTAACGCCAATGCCACCGGCATTGCATTTTGCTATTTTAACCCAATCCCCAATACCGGCTTCGTAATCTTGCCAAACTTTGTAACTTTCTTCATATGTCAAACTCGCATTATTACCTATAAGTTCTAGTCCATCAATAATAATGTATGAGGCAGTAATTTCAATACATCCCCAAACTTGCGATGTAGCTGTGGCACTGAGAGCTAGTTTAGGAGTATGTCCCTTCATTGCTTTGTAAGTAATGTATTTTCCCGCTTCACCGGAACGTTTAATTGCCAGGATTTTCATATCGTTGTATGATGTATAGATATAGTTTCCATTCATTATGTAGACCGTATCGCCGGGGTTTGTGAGGTTTGCCGCAGCCTGAATCGTTCTTTTTGCTAATGAGGTTGACAAACCTGTATTATCGTTATTTCCTGTTAATGCTGATACATAGTAATTTGTAGCATTTGCACTTAATATAAATGAAAGAAAAAAACAGCTAATTAAAACTGGTATATTTAAGTATTTATTTTTCATAGTTTTAAAATTTAGTAGTTACAATATTTCTAATTTGACTATTGAGAAACTCGTATGTTTAAATTTCACTTATTTTGATTTTGTGCATCATTTCATATTTTAAACAGTTTCTGAAATTCGGGATCATATTATTAGGGCATCTCTAGAAACAACGTTGCATATAGCAGTGCAATTTCCAGAGATGCCCTAATACCCATAAAAAAGTATTAACTTAAAACATCTACGGTGAGATATTGAATTTTTGACTACTCCATTTATTAGACCCATGCTTATCTCGTATCTAAAAAATAACTGACATATATATTCAGCAAAGTTAGAGACAACTGGGGATTTCGTATTGTAAAAAATTTACATTCACTTGTACATTTTGAACAGTTTTATAAAATTGATGTGTGTTTTGATGATTTTTCCGTTCGGAAGGAGGTTGATTAAAAATTAAGTAAATAGGTTAAATCGATATTGGCTTTGGATGATTTTTTTGATTTTACATTCTTAATTATTGGATTGAAGTACGTGTTCCTGTTCCGCCAAAAAACGTGCAGGTGAAACACCAAACTGATATTTAAAGCATTTACTGAAATAACTGAGATCGTTAAAACCTACCTGAAAGGCAACCTCTGAAATATTTTCTGGTTGCTGCGATAAAAGCTGTGCCGCCCTCTTAAGCCTAACAACTTTAATAAATTCGACAACTGAAATATGGGTAATATTGTTTATTCTGCGGTAGAGTTGAGATCGGGTAAGGTTCATTTTTTTAGCCAATTGTTGAACTCCAAATTCTTTATCTGCAATGTTTTCTTCAATTTGACTTAACACTTTCTGGATAAATCGTTGATCGGAAGGTTCAGTTATAATAATGCTTGGTTGGATGAAATCGTAATTTGAATTCTTTAGGAGAGATAAACTTGAATTACCCGATGTTGCGCCCTCTGGTTTTTTCTTTCTGTGTGTAACATACCAACTACCACTTGCAAATAACAATACATAAAATAAGATGGCATGCCATGAAAACCAAAAAGGCGGCGATATTGTCAACTTGATTTGCCTTTCTTTTGGATTGCATATCCCGTCTTCGTTCGAGGCACGCACCGAAAAGGTATACGTTCCTGACGGAACATTTTTATATATTGCTATTTGATCCGTTCTAGCCTTTATCCAATTCTTGTCATACCCATCTAACTTGTATGAAATTTGATTCCTTAGAGGGTTGAAATAGTCTATTGCAGCCATTTGAAATGAAAATGACGATTGCCGATGGTTTAGGTTTATATCGGTAACAAGTTCGATGCTTTGTTTTAAAGGTGAGTTATCGGTCTTCATCACACCTTTTCCAATTATTTTAAAATCGACGATAACCGCTTCGGGCATAAAGTGATTGTTGCCAATGCTGTCGGGGTGAAACCACACTAACCCTCGCGTAGAGCCAAAATAGATGTTGCCTGCGTCATCGGTTGCAACCGATCGGGGCAAGAATTCATTGGAGGGCAAACCATCGGTAATGTCATAGTTTTTAATGGTCTTTAAATCGTCAGAAACAGATGATATGCCCCGCCTGGTGCTTACCCATGCCCTGTTTTTCGAGTCAATCGCGATCGCTAATATATAATCATCGGTTAAACCATCCGAAGCCCACAATCTGCTGAAAGTTGATGTTTGAATGTCGAAAAGGTTCAATCCTGCTTGTGTTCCGATCCAAATATTGCCTTTACGATCGGCCACCATACATTCAATCGAATTATCTGAAATGCTTCTTTTGTTAACGGCATCGTGTAGAAAGAATGTAAATTTGGTTTCGCCCGCCACTCTTCGGTTTAACCCGCCACCTTTGGTTCCAATATAAAAATCGCCGTTTGGGTGGCGTAAAAAACAGGTTGGGAAATGACAATTGGAAATACCATTCTCAGTACCGATAGGTATCACGTTTGTTATTTCCCAGTTTTTTGATTCCAAATCGAAGTTTATC
>JAQICA010000141.1 GCA_027858775.1 Salinivirgaceae bacterium
ATCAATTACTAATTCATACCTCTTTTCTGATGTATATGGTAGGTTTTGTTCATGTATATATGTTGTTCCAACAGCGAGGTTTAGTCCCAGACCAACTTTTCTCCAGAATATCCAGTCGGCACCAACTAAGAATGATGTTCGATAGCGTTTATTATTCAAGTGTTTCTAGACACTATTATTCCCGTTCGAAGGATCAGAAGCACCGCTGTAATACAGTAGTCCAAATTGTGTAAACGACATTATAGCCGCAATAAAAATAAAAGAGCCGCCCCCAAATGGAGACGGCTCTATCTTAATTTATTTAGTCTTTGCAAGAAAACGCCAAATACTGCGTTATTCTCGTTTTTGAAAGCCTTGTCTTTGACGCTTTCTTATCAAAGACTCAAAAACAAGAGGTTTTCTTGCAGGCATTTAGAATACCTATTCTACTTCGTAATTGTATTCTTTCAGAATATTACTTACTTCGTCGGGAGCTACGCGTCCGTAGGTTTTTTCACCTACCATCACCACAGGGGCAAGACCACAAGCACCTACACAACGGAGGCAGTTCAACGAAAACTCGCCATCGGCCGATGTTTCGCCAACCTCGAGTTTAAGCATTCGCTTAAACTCATCAAGTACTTTGTCGGCACCTCTTACATAGCAGGCTGTACCGGTACATATTGAAATTGGGTTACGACCTTTGGGAATCATGGTGAAGAAAGAATAGAATGTAACTACACCATAAACTTTTGCCAAAGCCATATCCAGTTCTTCTGCCACAATTTCTTGTACTTCTGCCGGCAGATAGCCAAAAATACTCTGAGCTTTATGCAGTACGTTGATCAGCTCACCGTGCTGATAGTTAAATTCCTTGCAAATGGTTTTTAACTTTTCAACGTCTGATTTTTTGAGGGCTACTTTAGATTCACTCATATCTGTACGTTTATTATTTTTACTATTTATCAATGATTTGTTTACTCTTCTTTGAGTTCCACCTTAGGTTTTCTGTCAGCATAATGAGTATGCAGCAAGTGGTGCGCTTTTTCACTCAATGGTGCTCCAAGGAAGTTCTCATATAGTTCTTTAATCATTGGGTTCTCATGCGATTTACGGATTTTTTTCCCTGCATCTTCACGATAAAGGGCTTCAGCACGCTTTTTCAGAATGTCTGAATTTCCGTGGTGCAATGGTTGACCACCGCCACCGATACAACCTCCGGGACATGCCATAATTTCAATTGCATGGAAATGTGATTTACCCGCACGAATGTCTTCTAACATTTTTCGGGCATTTCCTAATCCATGGGCAATGCCAATATTGAGTTCAAGTCCGTCAAAGTCTACTTTTGCTTCACGAATACCTTCCATACCGCGTAATTGCTCAAAGTCTACCTTTTCAAGCGTTTTACCTGTATGAACTTCATATGCTGTACGCGTAGCTGCTTCAATTACACCACCAGTTGTGCCGAAAATAACACTTGCTCCAGTTGACTCTCCCATTGGGTTATCAAAGTCCTCATCTGGCATGTTTTCCAGATCCATATTGGCTTCTTTAATTAAGTGAGCCAATTCGCGAGTAGAAATTGAAAAATCAACGTCGGGGTTTTCTTCCACTTTAAACTCATCGCGTTGAGCTTCATATTTTTTGGCCAAACAAGGCATAATAGACACGACAACCATATCTTCGCGTTTCACGCCAAGTTTTTCAGCAACGTAAGTTTTAGCAATCGCACCAAACATTTGCTGTGGTGAACGTGCTGTTGATGGGATATCAATCATATCGGGGAACTGCATTTCGAAGAAGTTCACCCAACCTGGGCAGCACGATGTAAGTATAGGAAGTTTCACATCTTTATCGCCTTCGAGGAATTTACCTAAGCGGCCAAGAAGCTCTGTACCTTCTTCCATAATGGTGAGGTCGGCAGCAAAGTCGGTGTCAAATACTTTGTCGAAACCAAGACGACGCAACGCCGAAACCATTTTTCCGGTAACTAATGTGCCGGCAGCAAGACCAAACTCTTCGCCAAGGGCTACACGTACCGCAGGTGCCGTTTGCACAACCACTGTTTTCGATGGATCGGCCAATGCACGCAATACGTTTGTTGTATGGTCTACTTCGGTTAGCGCACCGGTAGGACAAACAGCCACGCACTGTCCGCAATAAGTACAGGTCGATTTTTCCAGATCCATTTCGAATGCCGGAGCTACAACTGACTCAAATCCGCGGTTAATAGCGTGGAGCGCTCCTACTGTTTGTACGTCGTTACACATGGTTTCGCACCGACGACACATGATACACTTGTCCAAGTCGCGAATAATTGATGGAGAGTAGTCAATTTTATAGGTTGACATCTCCGAAATATCTTCATTATGAATTTTGCGAACACCTAACTTCACTGCCATATCCTGCAGCTCGCAGTTTCCTGATTTTGCACAAGTAAGACAGTCTTTTGGGTGATCAGACAGAATAAACTCTAATACAGTACGGCGAGCATTTAGCACGCGAGGTGTATTGGTTTTAATAACCATACCGTCGGCACATTTAGTAGAGCATGAGGGAGCCAAATTATTGCGTCCTTCAACTTCTACTACACAAATACGGCAACCGGCCGGTTTGTTTTCAATATTCATGTCTTTTAGCTCCATGTAGCACAACACGGGGATATCGATCCCCAGCTGCTTGGCTGCATGGTAGATGGTTGTCCCTTCGGGAACCTCTATTTGCCTGTTATCTATTGTGATTTTAATATTCTTCATTGCTTAATTTCTCCTCTTATTGAATGAAAATGGCGTTAAACTTACATTTTTCGATACAAGCACCGCATTTAATACATAGTGCAGGGTCGATTTCGTGTATTTGCTTGCGTTCTCCGCTTATGGCTCCAACCGGACATACACGTGCACAAGCTGTACAGCCAACACAATTTTCCGGCTCAATTACATAATCTAACAGGTCTTTACAAGCTCCTGCTGCACATTTATGGTCTCTAACATGCTGTTCATATTCGTTGCGAAAGTTTTCTAACGTAGAAAGAACAGGGTTTGGAGATGTTTGACCTAAACCACAAAGTGCTGTATCTTTAATTACACGACTCATGTTGTCGAGTAACTCAAGATCTTCATCGGTACCATTTCCTTTGGTAATTTTGTCTAATACTTCGTATAAGCGCTTATTTCCAATACGGCATGGTGCACATTTTCCGCACGATTCCTCTACAGTAAAGTCGAGGTAGAATTTTGACACTGCAACCATACAATCGTCTTCATCCATAACAATCATACCACCCGAGCCCATCATTGAGCCAACAGCAATCAGGTTATCGAAGTCGATTGGTGTATCGAGGTGTTTTTCGGTAAGGCAACCTCCAGATGGACCACCTGTTTGTACAGCCTTAAATTTCTTACCATTCTGAATTCCACCACCAATTTCGAAAACTACTTCGCGCAGTGTGGTTCCCATTGGTACTTCAATAAGACCAACATTATTAATTTTTCCTGCAAGGGCAAAAACTTTTGTACCTTTCGATTTATCGGTACCGATAGAACTGAACCATTTTGCTCCTTTGTTAATAATAGCTGGGACATTGGCAAATGTTTCAACATTATTTACGTTAGTAGGTTTACCCCAATATCCGCTTTCTGCAGGGAAAGGTGGTTTAACGGTAGGTTCGCCACGCTCCCCTTCCATTGAGTGAATAAGTGCGGTTTCTTCTCCGCAAACAAAGGCACCGGCACCGTAGCGCAGTTCAACATCGAAATTGAAGTTTGTATCGAGTATGTTTTCACCTAACAAACCATATTCTCTGGCCTGATCGATAGCAATAACCAATCGTTTAATTGCCAATGGGTACTCAGCACGAATGTAGATAAGACCTTTTGTTGCACCGGTTGCATAACCACAAATAGCCATTGCTTCGAGCACACTGTGTGGATCACCTTCAAGAATTGAACGATCCATAAATGCTCCGGGATCACCCTCATCTGCATTACAAACTACATATTTCTGATCGGCTTTGTTTGCAGCAGCAAATTGCCATTTAAGACCTGTGGGGAATCCACCGCCACCACGGCCACGTAGGCCAGACTCTTTAATCTCTTTGATTACTTGCTCCGGGGTTCTCTCTAGCAAGCATTTCCCCATTGCTTCGTAACCTTCGCGACCAATATACTCTTCAATATTTTCAGGATCGAGGAATCCACAGTTACGCAATGCAATACGCACCTGTTTTTTGTAGAATTCCATGTGTTTTGAATCGCTGATATGTTTTTTGGTTTCGGGATCGGTATACAGTAACCGTTCGATCTTCCGCCCTTTGATAATGTGCTCATCAACAATCTCTTCTGCATCTTCAGGTTTTACCTGTGTGTAGAATGTATTGTCTGGCGACACTTTCACAATTGGTCCTTTTTCGCAAAAACCAAAACAACCTGTTTCTACAACCTGTACATCATCGGCTAGGTTTTTTGTTTCCAGTTGTTTTTTTAATTCATCTATGATAAGATTGCTTGAAGATGCGCGGCACCCTGTACCTCCGCATATTAGCAATTGCATTTTATAATTTGCCATGCTTTTTTTCCTCCTTATTTGTTTTCTTCTATGGTTCTGTAATTGGCAGGAATAATTCCATCTACCATTTCGCCGAGTTTTACATATTTTTCAATAATTTCGTCGGCCTTTTTAACGTCTACATAACCGTATACAATTGGTTCTTTTCCCGGAAGAGTAACTTCAATTGTGGGTTCTGCGTAACTATAGCCCATATCGCCCGTCTGGGTAACAACGGCTTCTATGTTACGTTTCTCAAGCTCATCAACCAAGTAGTTGAACACTTCTTTAGCGCCGGAGGCGATTCCTGATGTTCCCATACCTACTTTAATCTGCACTAAGGCTTCGGGGTTGTCGGCTTTTTCGCGAAGATGCACCTTCGATTGAAGGTTTTCTTTCATCTTGCGCAAGTCAGCTAATGATTTAACTTTTGCCATTCTATCTTCTTTTGGTTTAAACAAAAACTGGTTATTTCGTATAATTAATTGATTCTAAGTTCTCTTCTATCATCTCTTTTATAAACCGCATGATTTGCGGGTTGGAAATTAAAACATCGTTTAACTCGTTTTTTATTTCCCGGGTGTCAAAGATATATTCATTTGATTGTTTGGCATGTATGTATACCACATCAATTTTGGGGTCAGTGGTTGCTAACATGGTGATAACCCCTGCAATGTCCCCAATAACAGGACGATCCACGTTTTTATGTTTGAAAACAGCTTTTAAGACTGTCCCCTTTCCTACTTCTGATTCTATACAAAACGAACCATTTGTTCGTTCTGCATTCAGCTTTAGCAATGGAATACCCAACCCAACCTTGCGTGTTGTACGACTGGTTACAAAGGGGTCACACACAGCCTCAAGTTTATCTTCAGGGATGCCTTCTCCGTTATCCTTAATTGTAACAACGAAATTGTCATTATCAATATCTTCGTTAATTGAAATTTCAATTAACGTTGCCCTGGCTCTGACAGAGTTATTGGCAATATCGAGTATATGTTGGGCAATCTCTTTCATAATCAGCAAACAATTATCTTTCTATCACCTTTGTTTTTCAACGCATTTTTAAACTCATCAAACGTACATTCGTTCATATAAAGCATTGTTGTAGCATCACCGATATTATCGATAAAGTGTGCATCAGAACTTCGAATTACCGGATATTCAGTGAGAGTGGGCTGCATCTTTAGATACTCATCAAACGTAGTAAATTTGGAAATTTCCATAGCATCGGCCTTAATTCCCGGAGGGATAAAACCCAATTGAGCAATAAGGCCATTGGCTGCCCGGTCGATATGTGCCGGAATAAATAATCCGCCAATATTGTGAACCGTCTCCTCTACCTGTTCAATACTTTGATCGAGCGCCGATATTAAGAGGAACTCTTTTTCGTCAAGTATTTCTTCGTTTTGATTTACAATTACCTGATAGCCGAATTTAGTTGGATCGTTTTTTATTGGAGGTAAATGTGAATCGAGGTATTGTTGAAACTGATCTAATTGATCCCAGGTTTCAAAAAACGCTAAACAATGCACTTCCTCTTTTGTGGTTACTTCGGCACCGGGTAAAATGGCTATTCCTCTTTCGCAAGCAGCCTGGTGCATAATTCTACACATCAAAGTCGAGTTATGGTCGGTAATTCCGAGTAAATCGATGTTTTGCTGACAAGCTTTCTCTATAATTTGCATGGGCGCCATTTCCAGGCTGCCACATGGCGAAAGCACAGTATGTGTATGTAAATCTACTTTAAACTGTTGCATCGAGGCGATTACTTTTTTAACAGGCTATAAAGTTCGCCCGAAATTTCGAAGGTCTTTTTGTGTGTTCCCAAAATTGGGATTCCTTCTTCTGCGGCGTGATTAATAGTATCTTGATCGGGTTTAAACCCTTTTACTAAAATAACGGCAGCATGTTCTTTAAGCGATGCAATGGCCATCACATTTTTGTGTGTTTGTAAGGTAATCCAAACGTCGCCTTCGGAAGAAAACCCCATTACATCGCTGAGTAAATCGCTTACATAGCCGCCGTAAATTTCTCTGGAAAGATAGTCTTCGCCGGTAAATACCGTAAGATCAAGTTCTTTTACTATGTCTGATACGTTCATTGTTTTCTTTATTTATGGTAATTTCATTCAACTCGTTTCATTATCAATATGCCGAGTCCACTTTTTTTCTGTTGGGTTAAAACAGGGTTTCGTCCTGTGCACCTTTGCGTTTACAATCTTTTTCCAACCTATTTTCACCCCAAATTTTCTCAATTCGGTTATGCGCAGTTTCCTGCGATAGTTTTCCGTGTTTTTGCATATGGTTTTGTAAAAAGATACAGTCGGTCAGGGCTGCTTTATGCTGAACAATATCCTCGGCAAGTGCCTGACAATTAGGCGCTCCACATGCACCGCAATCAATACCGGGAAGGAAGCACATTAAGCGGCGTGTTTTTTCCATTTTCACCAATGCTCTGGTCATATCTTCATCCATTTTTAGCATTGAACGTGGTTTAACAGCGCCAATTCGGCTATTCATTTTCAGGTACGATTCCTGTTCGAATATGGGATTGGTATCGGTAGATTTTTTCTGATCTTTTTTGTATCGGCTTGCTCTTAACTTGAGACGTTCAACAGTTAAAAACCGATTATTATGATTTAGAATACCTCCGGCACAACTCTCATCGCAAGCCCGAATTTCGATAAAGTCGATATTCGAAATTTCCTCATCTTCGAGCTGCTCCAAAAAGTCCATTGAATTCAGGACGCCATCAATGGCAATACTTCTCCCCTTAGCATGAGCTGCTTCACCATTAGTGAGACTCCAGCTCAAGGCATCAGGGCTCATTGTTGGCTTGTCGGGCAATTCGCGATGCCCGGCTTTACCTTGTTTTAGAGCTCTAAAAATCCTGTTAAAGATAAAATCCATGTTAATTACACCGTTGATCGCCGAGGTTGTTTCTCCTACAGGACTTTTAATTGCAGCAATTTTTGCAGCACATGGTGTAATATAAAAAATTCCAATCTCCTCATCTTTGAGTCCCTGATCGATGAGATGTTTTCTATAAAATTGGGCGGCAATATCAACTGGTGGTTTTAGTTGCATTACGTGATTGGCCAACGAAGGAAATTTCACTTGTATTAGCCTGATAATGGCCGGACAAAAGGATGAAATAACAGGTCGAAATTCACTTTCTAACTGATATTTTGGTATTTCTTTTTTAAGAAAATCGGCTCCGTGCTCCACTTCAAATGCGTGTGTAAATCCTAAGTCGAGCATTACGGCAGCAATTTGTGATGCGTAATAGCGCGAAGGGAACTGTCCGGTAAGCACGCTTGGGTAAAGCGCAACCCGGTGTTTATAATTGAAAATGGTACTAAAATCGTCTTGTTCTACCTGAATTGCATTGGCAGGGCAGGCTTTTAAGCACATACCACAGTCAATGCATTTATGCTCATAAATAAAGGCTTTCCCGTTTTTTACTCTAATGGCCTCGGTCGGACATACAGTCATACAATGTGTACAACCATAACAGGCATCGAGATTTATTTTGAGTGCATGATGAAAAAACTGTGGTTCCATGGTATTCCTTTACTTTAAATAATTGATTATTGTAACCTTTGTGCCCTCGTCAACTTTACTTTCGAGAGACATTTCGTCGGCATTTTTTTTCATATTGGATAATCCCATACCGGCACCAAAACCCATTTCACGTACCGCATCGCTGGCTGTTGAATACCCTTCTTTCATAGCCTCATCAATATTTTCTATGCCAGGGCCCTTGTCAATAATGTCGATTTTGATTTTTGTACCATCGATTTCTACGAATATGTTTCCCTTGTATGCATGTGCGCATACATTTACCTCGGCTTCGTAAAGAGCTACTACGACACGCTTAATAATTTTAGGTTCGACATTAATTTTTTTCAACATTTTCTTCACTTCACTTGAAGCAATGCCGGCCCTGGAGAAATCTCCTCCTGATATGGCAAATTCCAGCTTCATAACTAAAAGAGAGGTTTAATGTTGTTTTGAAATAGTATACCGGCAATATGGAACATGGAATAGGCACTTTCGATGATTGTAATGTTATTTTCAGCAGCTAACTCAACCATTTCCGGGGCCGCTTTTTTATTGCGTGCCAAAATTATGCAGGTAATATCGGCCATTTCAGCTGTGCGAATGGATTGCATGTTCGATAATCCGGTTAATAAAATCAGATTATCGGTATCTATTCTTAGCACATCACTCATTAGATCAGATGCAAAACAAACCTTATACTCGTCCCGGTTGGTGGTGCACCCGGATATATTTCCATTAATAAGTTGTGATATTTTTTCGATAGTCATAGGAGCAATTTTTTATTTTCGAAGATAGATCAAATCCTAATCCAATTAGGGTTTTAATTATATGCTACACATCAGGTTTTATTATAATTATTTAGACCGAATACAGATAAAACAAAGTGCTCAATAACGGACATTGTAAACTCACATTTTTAAGCTACAAAAACTCCTTACGATTTGTTGTATCGAAAAATTTAATGATGTTTTGAACAAAATGATTATTAAATACTTACATTTACAGATACGAACTGCATAAAATTTAGAGTAAATATGGCTTTTCAACAACCATCTATTGAAATCCTGGGTGTTTTAATAAATGAACCCGTAACAGTTGGCACAGATTTAAAGGTTTCAGCAGTTTGTATTTATGCATTTTTCAAGCTTTTGCCTATTACTTCGCGTGGGAGACTCAAATTTTATTTGTTGATGTATTTCATGCTTATGGCATTGGCTACAGCCACTGGAGGGTTAATTGGACATGCATTTTTATGGCACTTTACGGCAACATGGGAAAATCCGGAATGGGTTAATGCCATTATTGATAAAATTGCATTTCTCGAATCGCATGAGCCGGCCTACGCATGGAAGCTACCCGGTTGGATAATGAGTATGTTATCGATTATGTATGTGGAACGTGCCGCTATAGAACAAGTGCGGCCTATAGTAAAACCTGGTATCGGGCGGGCTTTCCGCTTGGTAAACTTGTTTGAATTACTGCTGTTTATGGCAATTACACTGGCTACACTCAATTTTCGTTATGTTGAAATCCACTCGGGATATGGATTAATGTTTGTTGTGCTTAGTCTGCAAAGTTATGCCTACTATAGAACAAATAGTCAGGGAAGTAAGCTATTTATTATTGGTGTTGCCGTAGCAGCCGTTGCGGCCCTGTTCTATATGAATGAAATAGGCATTAGTCAGTGGTTTAACCATTTTGATATTAGTCATACACTCATGGCTGTCAGTGCCTTTATTTTCTACAAAGGTTCCGTCAGAATGCTTAGGGACGATCACAGCCGACTGGCACGGTATTAGGCATTTTTCCGAGACAACAAATTCTAATATCGAAATTTACATAGTCTTTGCAAGAAAACGCCTTGATTTTCAGAAAGACCAAGCCTTGAACTT
>JAQICA010000152.1 GCA_027858775.1 Salinivirgaceae bacterium
GATTGAGTTGATTGAGGGAATGAGTTAATTGGATTGTAAGTTAGTGAGGTTTTTTCGAGTTTTTAGTGCTTTTCGTTGTTTCCATGTGGCGATCGTGGTTAATTGGTTGATTAGTTAACTTGTTTTGGGCGCGTTCTGAATGCTTAGTTTTTTCGTGTTTTTCGTGCTATTAGTTGTTTCCAAGGTGGCGTGAGTGAATGGTTGATTGAGTTAATTGGTCGATTGAGTTGAATAAGTTAATTGGTTTGTGTGTTAGTGAGTTTTTTTTTCGTGCTTTTCGTGTTTTTAGTTGTTTACAAGGTGGCGTGAGTGGTTAATTGAGTGGATTGAGTAAATTGAGTAAATTGAGTTAATTGGTTGATTGAGGGAATTGGTTTGTAAGTTAGTGAAGGTTCTTTCGTGTTTTTAGTGCTTTTAGTTGTTTAGAAGGTGGCGTGAATGGTTGATTGAGGGAATGAGTTAATTGAGGGAATTGAGTTGAATAAGTTAACTGAGTTAATTGGTTGATTAAGTTAGTGAAGGTTTTTTCGTGCTTTTAGTCGTTTACATGGTTGGCGTTGGTGGATGGTTGATTAAGTGATTAAGTTAATTGAGTAAATTGAGTTAATTGGTTGAATAAGTTAATTGGTTTGTAAGTTAGTGGAGGTTCTTTCGTGCTTTTAGTTGTTTGCAAGTTTGGTGGTTACTCACGTATGCCAACCTGTATTATTTACTCTCATCCGGCCCAGTTGTCCCTATCCAGCGTGCGGTAATTAATGGCTTCGGCCAAATGGTGTGTTTGTACTTTTTCGCTGTTGTCTAAATCGGCAATAGTGCGCGCTACTTTCAGAATGCGATCGTAAGCGCGGGCGCTTAGTCCCAGCCTGTCGGTGGCAGTCTTTAGAATTTTTTTCCCGGCTTCATCTATTTCTACATGCCGCCGCAGGAGGCGCGATGACATTTGTGAATTAGCGTAAATTTCGGTGTCTTCAAATCGTTCTTGTTGTATTTCGCGCGCTTTTATTACACGTTGGCGTATTCGTTCGCTGCTTTCGGCATCGGGTTGGTTTGCTAAGTCGTCGAATGGTACGGGCGTTATTTCGATGTGAATATCGATCCTGTCCAGCAATGGGCCACTAATTTTATTTAAGTAGCGTTGGCGCACCGGAACCGGACATACACAGTCTTTTGTCGGGTGATTAAAATAACCGCACGGGCAGGGGTTCATGGAAGCAATTAGCATAAAGCTGGCCGGTTAATCGACAGTGAATTTTGCGCGGGAAATGGTTATACGCCGATCTTCGATGGGCTGTCGAAGTACCTCAAGCACTGTGCGCTGAAATTCAGGCAATTCATCTAAAAACAGTAACCCGTTATGTGCCAAAGAAATTTCTCCGGGTTGCGGAAATGCACCTCCGCCCACAAGAGCAACATCGGAAATGGTGTGGTGGGGCGATCGGAATGGGCGTAGCGTCATTAACGATGTGTCTTTATCGAGCTTACCCACCACCGAATGAATTTTTGTTGTTTCCAGCGCTTCATGGAGTGTGAGTGGAGGTAAAATACCCGGCATGCGCTTGGCCATCATGGTTTTTCCTGCACCGGGAGGACCGACCATTATGGCGTTATGTGCCCCGGCGGCAGCAATCTCCAATGCTCGCTTGACGTTTTCCTGCCCTTTTACATCGGCAAAGTCCAGATCTGTTTGTGCTACTGCATTATAAAATTCTGCTCGTGTGTCTACCACCGTAGGTTCCAACGTGCTGCGACCTTCGAAAAAATCAATCACTTCACTTATGTCCGATACGCCATATACATCCAATTTGTTGACTACAGCCGCTTCTCTTGCGTTTTGCTTTGGTACTATCATACCTTTAAACCCCTCTTTGCGCGCCTGGATGGCAATGGGCAGTGTTCCTTTTATCGGAACTACCGATCCATCGAGCGAAAGCTCACCCATAATGATGTAGTCGCCAATTTTATCGGGGTTTAACTGTTCATCGGCAGCCAAAATACCTATGGCCAAAGGTAAATCGTATGCAGAGCCCTCTTTTTTTATGTCGGCCGGAGCCATATTTATGACCACCTTGCGGCCGGGCATTTTCATATTATTGCTCCGGAGAGCCGATTCTATGCGTTGCTGACTTTCCCGTACGGCGTTGTCGGGCAAGCCAACAAGAAAAAATGCAAAGCCTTGCGATACACTTACTTCAATGATTATTGTGGTGGCTTCAATGCCAAAAACAGCAGAGCCATAGGTTTTTACTAACATAAGCGGTTGTTTTCTCTTCTATAATGTTACAATATGTCAATGCGCCCAAAATTAGAATATATTCGCCACAATATGAACACAAAACGCTTAAAATAGTGTTAATGATTTGAGTTGGGTATGATATAGCAGTCCGGTTTATGAAGCAAAGCGCTTTGCTTGTCGTCTTTGCGAAAAAAAAGTATGACTAACTTGTGTGCTACCGGCCATGTTTTTATTTCAAATAGTTACTTTTGAACAAAGAAATAATAAATGAAACGGATACTGTTAACGGGGAGTAACGGGTTTGTGGGGCAACATGTGGCCTGTTTGGCTGGTGCGATGCCGAATGTCAGCTTGAAGGGGTGCTCGGCAAAACCTAATATTCACAATTATTGTCGTTTTTTTGAACAAATTGATTTTGTTTGTCAACGGATCACACCTGTATTATTACAAGGATATGATGCAGTGATACATACTGCGGCCCTTTCTCATGTAGACTATTGCCATGCAAATAGAAAGGAAGCCTTTCTTGTTAATGTAGAAGCTTCGCGCCAATTGGCTGAAGCTTGCAAAGAGACCGGAACACATCTAGTATTTGTTAGCTCTGATTTTGTGATGGAAGGAGTAGATAAATTGGTGCACGAAAATGAACCGGCTAACCCCGTGAACTACTACGGTCGAACAAAAGAAATGGCCGAAATGGTTATTCAAAATATATTGCCACAAGCTACAATCGTTCGTCCGGTTTTGATTTTCGGAAATACCTTAGCTGGAACGCGATCAAATTTAGTGCTTTGGGTTAAGTCGTCGCTCGGGCAGGGAAAGGCTATCCGGGTAACCGAAAACAATTTCCGCACGGCCACTTATGTACAAGATTTGGCCGAATTGTTAATCAATATGGCATTGAATCCCCGGTCGGGAATATATCATGCCAGTGGGAGTAGCTATTTAAGTATTTACCAAATGGCTCTCTGCGTTGCTCGCCACTTTCAACTCCCTGAGCATTTAATTTCCCCGGTGCACTCCTCCGTGGTCGATGTTGTGCCCCGGCCACCCTGTACGCATTTTTCATCGGAAAAGGCAGTGGAGCATTATGGATTTAAATCGCGCAGTTTTGAAGATGCTCTTTCGCAGATGGACTAAAAATATCTTTTTTATGGATATGAAATGGTTCCAAACGGTATAATTCCTTATTATGCATTTTGTAGAAGAATTAAAAAATAGAAAAAGAATGGCTGACATTAATCTTCATGTTGTTGATGAAACTGTAAGTACCAATTTGCTGGCAAAGCAAGCACGAAATGCCGAAGAGGGATGGTGTGTAATTGCTGATTATCAGTCGGGTGGTCGTGGAATGGGCGCTAATCGTTGGGAAAGCAATTGTGGCGAAAATATTACCGGGAGCCTCATATTGAAACCTGTGTTTGTAACTCCCGGCGAGTGTTTCTTAATTTCTATGGCAGTTTCATTAGGGATTGTTTCTTTTTTGGATGATTTAGGTGTGCAGGCATCCATTAAGTGGCCAAACGATATTTATGTCGATGGAAAAAAGCTTGCCGGCATTCTTATCGAAAATGAATTTACTGCAAAAGCTGTTACACGAACCATTATTGGAATTGGGTTGAATGTAAATCAGCATCAGTTTTCAGATGCGCCTAACCCTGTTTCGTTGCGACAGATTACCGGACAAGACTTTAACGTTAAAGCTGTGGCTCACCAGCTTTTTGGTAATGTTTACAGTCGTTATTTAGCCTTGGCAAAAAGTGCTGACCATGTAGTGAAAATGTACCATTCGCATTTGTTGGGCTTGGGCGAGGTTCTTCGTTATCAGGATGATATCGGGCAGTTTACGGGCGAAATACGGCATGTGGAAACCGATGGGCAAATTCACATTGTCGATACGTCCGGCATTTTGCGCACGTATTATTTTAAAGAGGTGAAGCTGGTGTGAATCTGCATTCGCGTTTATGCAAAAAAAAGAAGCACCCGTTTTGAGTGCTTCTAAGTGTTTGATTTTCTGGCTCCCCCTCAAGGACTTGAACCTTGGACCCCATGATTAACAGTCATGTGCTCTAACCAACTGAGCTAATTAGGCAAGTATTGGTTTGTTCTTCTAAATAATACTGTTCAATTTTCAATTTTAATTTTAGTAAATAATAAAGAAAGAAGCCTGGCAACGTCCTACTCTCGCACAATGTACTACCATCGGCGCTAAAGTGCTTAACTGCTGTGTTCG
>JAQICA010000179.1 GCA_027858775.1 Salinivirgaceae bacterium
ATAACTTCTCCCTTTTTCTGTCAGAAGACCCCGCCCCGCCCTGTCCTGTTTTGGTAATTACATGTTTTATTTTTTGCGATATATGCAGGGAGGTAACAGCTGGCGCGAGCCGTTATTTGATTCCATGCGCCAGCATACCGATATGTAATTGAGTGGGTTGGCATTGCAATATGCCCCGTTATTAAATTGCATGCGCCAGCATACCATTGTGTAATTACATTTCTTATATTTGTATCGGCGCACATTTAGTATTACAGAGACGGATTGGGCATAATACAAGGCCCTTTCTGTCTTACCACATTTATTACTCTGTAATACATGTGTGCCGGTAAGTACAGATCGGGCCTTCTATATATTTTGAAGGCTTCCAAATTGGAAGCTATGAGTAAGGTAAAGCTAATTATTGAATGTAATAATGAACTCGAAGCTAAAGTTATAGGCTTAGAGCTTATTAATGCAATAGGTGTTTCACCTGATATGATAGAGTGTGATGATAGTGTAACCGATTGGAACACGAAACAGTTCATAGTAGATATACAAGAGCCACGATAGCACGTGGCTCTTTCTTTGTCCTTTCCTTTCCTATACTCCTGTTATAATTTGCCTCAAAAACAGAGG
The DNA here is from genome assembly GCA_027858775.1 of Salinivirgaceae bacterium. Lineage (GTDB taxonomy): Bacteria > Bacteroidota > Bacteroidia > Bacteroidales > Salinivirgaceae > Salinivirga. Next base: position 619 of record JAQICA010000179.1, read on the forward strand.
TATGATTCATTTATCGAATATACATGAGCTTGTTAAGAATGCTGAGTTCTCAATGAAGTTCGTTAAATCAGATGGTTCTGAAGTTTATGCTGAAAAGTGTGTCTGCACTTCATTCTTTTCACGTGGGCGAACATTGAACGTGATGTTCATTGATAGCAATGAAGTGAGAAAGATCCGTCGGTGTACAATAATTGAATACAACGGAGAGGAGGTATTTCTATAATGGACATTATCAATGTAGGCGGGTCAACATGCCTGCCAGAAGCTAAGGCAATTGTTAAACAGGTGTCATCTGTAGAGATGATGAAAGAACCTGATGAAGTGCTCGATATTGACGGTCATAAGATTGTACCCTGGGGACAGAACAATACTATGCCGCAGGACGTAATGAGTAAGATTGAAAAGTGTGAGATTGTAGGAGCAAACATAAAGTTCAATATTGATACGGGATATGGTCAAAGTGTACGTCCATACCGACGTATCAAGGACGGTAATAACTACAGGTATGATGAGATACTCGAAGGAGAAGTATATGAGTTTTTTCAAGACAATGATATCGACCTATACTTTCTTGAACAGCTTACCGATTTGAACACTTTTTTCAATGTTTTCCCGGAAATTATCCTATCAAAAGACTTATCAAAAATAACAACATTACGCTCAAAGGAAGCTGCGTTTAGCCGCTGGGGAGCTATGGATCCGAAAGCCGGTCGTATAATTAAGCACTATTATTCTGCAAAGTGGGATGACAATCCAACAATTAAAGACATGGTGATTAGTGATGTTCTGGATAAATACAATCCTCTTAGAGACCTACAACAGCGGATCGATGAGCGAAAAATAAAAGTTCCTCGGTTTATTGTTCCCGTATTCTTCCCAACGCCCGGGAAAACGTATTATCAGCGTTCATACTGGTGGTCGATCTTCCTGTCTGGTTGGTACGATTTCATTATGATGATTCCTACCTTCAAAAAGGCTATTCTTAAAAATCAAATGTCGGTGAAGTATATCATTTACATCTCAGATAAGTACTGGGATTATCTTTTCGACGCTGAGAATATCGATCCTACAGACAAAGAAGCGGTTATCGATAGAAAAAATAAAGAACACAATGCCTTTCAGGACTTTCTTACAGGTGAAAGTAATGCCGGTAAAGGCATGATAGCTCTGAAAAAAATGGTAAATAGTGCTTCTGGCTCTGCTGAAGAAAAGTTTATCGAAATTGTTCCAATTAAATCCGACCTTAAAGGTGGGGAATATGTAGAAGATTCGCAGGAGGGTGCTTCAATGATATCCTATGCCATGGGCGTGAACACTTCGCTTATTAGTAATCTCAAAAGCGCAAATAACCTGTCGGGTACCGATAAGCGCGAAATGTTTCAAATGAAACAGGCCGTTATGGCTCCATTCCGGGACCGGCTTTTCAAGCCTCTGCATTTAATCAGGCGCTTCAATGGCTGGGGCGAAGATGTGGTGTTTAAAGTACCAGATTTCAATTTTACAACGCTCGATGAAAACAAGTCGGGTTCTAAACTTAATACTGAAGAATAATGCTTGTATCTACAATCGAAACATTGCAAAAGCACATTGCCACTATTGTTAGCAATAATTACGAAAAGTACGAATCGTACATAGAGGATGCAAATGCCTGGGTGCGTCGTGAATTATTAGGTTCTACATTGTACGATACTGTTAAGGATTTGGCCTCAAGTGATTCAACACATGGCGAGCTGGTGAAGCGTGCCGAGCGTGTTGTTGCTCATAAGGCTTATTTAGATGCTGTTCCGTTCCTCGATCTAATTGAAACCGATAGCGGTTTTGCGGTTATTAAAACAGACAGCAAAGCACCGGCTTCAAAAGAACGGGTGAATAAGCTGGTTGAAGGAATAAAAGTAAAGCTATCCGATGCAATTGATGAGCTGATTGATTACCTCGAAGATAACGAAATGTATCACGAAGCCTGGAAGGTATCACTTGCTTACTCGTTGCTTACTGATACATTCATTCCTACTTTGCGCGAATTCAATCGTTATGCTCATTTCGAGGGTAACAGACTCGATTATATCAAGGCTAAACCCAGGATGCTCGATATAATGAATAACGTCATGTCGCCGGTAATTAGTTCAGAGCTAATTGACGAAATTACAGAGCAATTGAAAGATGATGATATTACTCCCAAAAATCTTCTATTGGTTGATAAACTAAAATATGCTTTTGCCCTGTTCACAATAGGACAGGAACGAAGTGCAAGCGCTTATCTCAATAAGGTGAGAAAAATTATCATTGCAGCTCCTGATGACTATCCGGCATTCGCAAACAGTGAACTATACGCCAAAATTATTGTACAAACATCATTCGAGAATTCAGGTACAATTTTCCGCACAGCATTATGAGAAAAGTAAAGCTAATATCAGTATCGGGGTGGAATGAACTTACACCAAAGCAGCTTCTTATTGTTGCGAAAAATGCAGCAAAGCAAAATTATCAGGCATCGTTTAAAACAAACGTATTTCTCGATATTAACGGGTTGCGAATAAAAAGAGGAAACTTTGTTGAAAAAGATAAACATGGCCGGTACCGTAAATATTACGTATTTCAGAAAAACGGGTACCGGAAATTTCTCATCGAGCGAAACGTGTTTGTTACAATGCTCGAAAAATTTGACTGGCTCGAAGATGATATCACCCTGATGCGTAATTACCCGAAAATTGCAGGCCGAAAGGCGTGCGATCATCGTCTGTACGGTATTACGCTCGAACAGTTTATTTTTGCCGATCAGCTTTATGCTTATTTTGTCGAAACGAAACAACAAAAGTTTCTCCGACAGCTCAATGCAGTTTTTTATCTCGATAAAAAGTTTGACACCTCACGGGTAAAGAAAAACGCCAGGCGATTTAGGTTTGCGAAAAGGGCTAAGCTACATTCAACATTTATTTGGTACACGGGCGTAAAAAAGTGGATGATGAACAAGTACCCTTACCTGTTCAGGGGTGAAGGTGGAGAAGAAATGTCGCCCGATGAATCAATAATGAACATGCTTTCGGCACTTAACCAGGGCGATATTACCAAAAACGAAACATTGTTAAAAACCCACGTTCATGAGGCTCTGCATCAGCTTAACCTTATGACCGAAAAAGCCACAGACCATGTATGACCAATACGAATACTTCAAAGAAAGAATCGACAACGGTACAATAATAGCCGTTAAATCATTGCATCGTGCTTCAGGCATTACCGAGCTTGAGGAAACACTATCGGAAAACATTCGCGGGCAAAAATTCCCGCTTATGGTTGTTGAAGATGATGGCGACGGCTTTCTATCGCTTGTCACAGGTAACCACGATAATACTTTCTTTACTTTTTACATTCTCGATAAACCCGATGTGAACAGCAGTGCATCACGCAAAGAAAAGCTTTTGCTGTGTAAAAAAACTGCACTATTGGTTTTGAAACAAATGATTTCTGAATCGCATAATTTTGGCGATCCTTGTTATGGTATCGACTTTTCACGTGTTGAAAAAATGCGCCTTGGTCCCGTTGCGAATGGTTTATACGGATACTCTTTCAGTTACCTTATGGATAACGAAAACTTTGAACTTGAAGAAACCGAAGGTTAATGGAACAGGATATTCAACAATGGGCTGAATATGTTATCGAGCGGTGGGAACAGCAAATAATCCGGCTCGGGATCTCATCATCTGGTCAGCTTATTAGCAGCTTTCAAAACTTTGTAATTACACAAAGCGGCGGTAATGTTACGCTTATCGAGTTCATTTTTGAGTATTACGGTAAATTTGTCGATATGGGTGTAGGCCGTGGCGTAACAATGGAAGAGGTTTCATATAGTAACCGAAAGCCAAAGCCCTGGTACAACAAAGTATTCTTTTCGCAGGTGAAAAAATTGGGTGAGTTGTTAAGTGAAAAGTATGCCAACGAAGCCAAATTTGAAATAGTAAACAATGTCGTTTAAATGTTTTTTGTTAAATTGCGTTTTTGATAAACCAATTTAAACCAAAAATCATGAAAAAGTATTTGTTTTTTCTTCTGTTATTTCCTGTTCTTGTTAATGCACAGGAAAGCCAAAGTCCAAATTATTTTAACGTTGAACAAAGTGAAATTCAGGATCCTGTTTATGGAGAATATACTCCAACAGTAAAACAATTTTCATATAATGAAATTTTTGCTGATGCACCTGTTGAAAAAAGTCAAATAGAATCTCAATTTATTCGGTATTGTAATTATCGTTATTATAAGCAACGTCGCACATCTTTTTTATTAGCAGGGGCAGGAACTGTTTTGAGTGGGAGTGTTCTATTTATTGATGACCTTGATGCGTCAAAATATCTTTCTATCGGAGGTGCAGTGTTAAACCTGTCGTCGATCGTTTTTTTCTTGAATGCTGAAAAGTGGCTGAAATATTCATCAATTAAACCGGCTGATACCGGTGTCGGAGTGAAGATAATTTTCTAAACATATTTTTCTCTTTTCATTTTCTATAAAAAAGGCCCGGGTCATTTCGACTCGGGCTTTTCTTTTTGCACCAAAACGATAATCTTCGGTTTGGTTTTATGCGCTCTTCAATAATTCAATTTGCTTTTTAAGCTTTTGAATGTAATCCTTAAAGGCCGCTTCAAAACTTTCCTGTTTTACTGGTTTAATGCCAGTGGCTTCATGATACTTATGTAGCACATTATCAAATTCAGAAAGAACATCCGAATCTACTTTAAAACTTATTTGCTGTTTTTCACCCATAACTTATTTGTTTATGATGTAAATTTAAAAATATTTAAAAAGAAATTAAAAGAAATCATAAAAAAAGTTTAATCTTTTATTTGCATTATATAATAAAGTTATATAAATTTGTCTAATTATTAATCTAAAATCATTTAGTATGAATATTAAAAAGTTTATTTATGGCGATTCAGAGATTGAATTCGATCTTCGTCAAGGAAAAAACATGTTGGTGAATGCAAACTAAATGGCAAAACCTTTTGGAAAATTACCAAAGGATTTTTTAAGAAATGACGATGTGAAATTATTTCTTGAAGAATGTATAAAAAAGGAGAATTCTCCT
>JAQICA010000183.1 GCA_027858775.1 Salinivirgaceae bacterium
GTGAACGATTCTCCTGCAAAAACCACCAGCCCGATGCGGTCGTAAGGCCTGCCCGAAATAAACTGCGTAGCTACATCTTTTGCAGCTTCAAGCCTGTCGGGCTTTAGGTCACGTGCCAGCATACTGGTTGATACATCAATGGCCATTACAATATCAATGCCCTCGGTTACCTGATGTTCCCAGTTTTCGGAAGATTGAGGCCTGGCCATTACCACAATTAAAAGGGCAAGTACCAGTACGCGGGTTACAAAAATGAGATGGCGCAAATAATGCTTCCATGTTTTAGGTGCCCCTGAAAAACCTTTTGTTGTTGAGATTTGCAGACTGGCACTAAATTTCTTTTGCCGAAAGATGTACCATGCTATCAAGGGGGCAAGCCCTAACAGCAAGTATAACATTTCGGGATGTGCATACGTATAGTTAAACATAATTGTTGGCTATTTTAAAATAACATCTTCTCCTTCTTCCTCTTCGTTTTGTTCTTCTTCCTCTTGGTTTTGTACTTCTATTTTGGTTTGATTAACAAGGAAGTAAGCATTAACCAGTAAAAGTTCGTTGTCTTCGGCTTGTGGTGTAAATTTGGCAAATTTTACCAAATCGGCACTACTGAGCATTTGTTTCAGGTATTCGAATGATTTGTCATCCAGTAATCCTTTTTGCTCATTTATTTTTCTGATAATTTCATCAGTTGTAAGCTCCATTGCCATAATACCAAACCTGTTTCCAATATATTCCCTTGTGGCATCGGTTACTTCGCTGTAAAACTCTTTCACTTTTCCCTGTTGCCATAGTTTTTGCTTTTTTATTTGATCAAGCTCCCTTAATGCAATAATATGTGCGGGTTCTTTTGGCTTTTGTGGAAAGCTAAAAATCGGCTTGTTGTTTTTCCTGCGGTTAATGGCATAAATAATCAGAAAAATGAGACCGGCCCCCAGCAAGATGCCAAAAAGCCATGGGGCAACTTCTTTAAAAGTTATCGGTGCTTCGTATGGTTTTTTTATGTCGATAAGCCCCTGCATGGCGTTCATCAGCGAATCGAGCTTAGGAAGCGTGAATACATGCAATGTTGTTGGGTTGGTTGGTACCGAATCTGTCATCCCGTTAACGCTAAACTCGAAATAAAACGGGTCGATGGTATGATGGCCGGTGTCGAACGATGTAACGATAAATGACTGCATCATCTTCAGCCTGTTTTTGTCAAGCTGTATCGAATCAATTGTTTTACGTTCCACTATTTCGACATGTTCTCCCAGTGAGTCGGATGGGACAGGAAAAAATATTTCCACATCATCTGGAAACTCAATTTCTATATTTAGTTTTACCTGGTCGCCTATGAGAATAATGGCACTATCGAGTTCTGCTTTAGTCTTAATTTCGCGCGCAACTGTTAAAAAAGGAAGCGCAAGAAGAAGAAATATAGCGGTTATGATTTTCAATGTCATTGTTTGCTCCCTCGTCTTTTGAATAATGTCATTATCGATTTTACGTAGTCTTCGCGGGTATTAATATTCACGTAATCAACACCCGATTTGGTGAATGCCCCGTCGAGTTCGGAACTCAGTTCGCGCCACCAATGGGCATAAGCACCCCGCACTTTGCTGCTCGATGAGTCAACCCACATATATTTTCCGGTTTCAGCATCTTTCATTTTAATCATTCCGATTGGGGGCAGGCTGGCTTCGCGATCGTCAAAAATACGCAAACCTACTATATCGTGCTTGTTGTTTGCAATGTTAAGTGCCCGTTTCAGCTCTTTGTTGTCATCGATGAAGTCGGAGATAACAAATGCCGTGCAACGTTTTTTAATGGCATTGGTGAGATATTCAAGTGTTCCCTTAATGTCGGTTTCGCGGTTTTCAGGCTCAAAGTCGATAAGCTCACGGATGATACGTAAAATGTGGCTTTTCCCTTTTTTGGGAGGAATGAACTTTTCGATTTTCCCTGAGAAGAAAATAACGCCAATTTTATCGTTGTTTTGTATGGCTGAAAAAGCAAGCACGGCAGCAATTTCAGTAATGACATTCTTCTTATACTTATCGAAGGTCCCGAAATTACGTGAACCGCTGACATCGATAACCAGCATAACAGTCATTTCCCGCTCTTCCTCAAAAATTTTCACGAACGGTTTGTTGTAGCGAGCAGTAACATTCCAGTCGATGTTTCGGTTGTCGTCGCCAAACTGGTATTCGCGCACTTCGCTGAATGCCATACCCCGACCTTTAAACGCAGAATGGTATTCGCCCGCGAAGATGTTGCGGGAAAGTCCACGGGTTTTTATTTCTATTTTCCGTACTTTTTTAAGTAACTCTGTATGTTCCATAAAAATGTTATTCCTGTAGTTATTTTTGGAATTTGGATTTTACTATTTGGAATTTTCCAATGT
>JAQICA010000015.1 GCA_027858775.1 Salinivirgaceae bacterium
CTGATTATGGTCGCCGAAAAAAAATTGGCTCTTACGACGGAAATATGCACGATGCATTAGTGGTAGTGCATAATATGGACTGTGACGAAGGTATTGTTATTGGAAACGAGGCTACTGGTGTTTTAAAACACACAACTGCTATTTGGAATGACTTACTCATGGGATTTTGGTGACAGCACTCCTGCTGTAACAGATAAGACACCTAATCATACTTATGCTGCTGCGGGAACTTACACAGTTACTCTTACCACTAAGGGGGTAACAGGGGCATTAGATCAAAAAAATTTCTCTAAGGTTGTTACGGTTCTGTAGTTTTTTTATTTAAGACTTATGTTGTTAGAGAGCTGCTATTCTTTTGGGTAGCAGCTCTTGTTTTTATTTGTAATTTATCGTTCTTAGAAGTGTTTTTGTTCAATAGATCTTCATTTAAATAATCATTTGTCAAAAAGAATCTAAACTCTTTTGGGTGAATTCAACTCCACTTGCGGTAAAAAGCCTTCTTATATAGAGAATTGGAGCGAATAATACCCTGTCCGTTTGCGGAGGAGGACGTTTATTTAACTAACATTTTATGCAACACTATAAAAAAGGGAATAATACACTTTCTTGAGTTCTCAAAATTAGAACTATAGCCTTAAGACTGGTTAGACAGTTGGTACGCAAGTATTCATAAGGTGTTTATTTAAAATATTTAGAGTTGTTTTAAGTGCAAGCTCAATCAGAAAAATACGATATCAGAAAAATTTATTCGCTTCATAAGTTTAAAAACGCTTGCCTATAGGCCGTTGGTGAGTAGCCTGTTACTATTTTAAATTGGTTGTTGAAGTGCGAAATATTATTGAATCCGGAATCGTAGGCAATAGTAGAAATACGGATGTCGGTATTGGCAATCAGCTTGCAGGCGTACGAAATACGGAATTCATTAATATAATCGAAAATGCTCTTTCCCTGTATTTTCTTAAAGTATCTGCACAATGCACTCTTATTCATGCCCACGTTTTCGGCTATTTGTGAAAGAGTTATTTCTGATTTGTAGTTTAGATTTATGTAATCTATAATTTTTAAATAGATAATGTCTTTCGAAACATATGGAATTTCATAAGCCATTGAAGCCATGTAGTTATATTTTTTTTCCTTTGCCAGTGAATTGAGGATGGTGTAAAGGGCAATTACTTTTTCGAAACCTTTTATTGAAGGCAAATTGCAGATTAAACTGGTTGCTTCGGGATAATCGGTTGATGAGAATAAAAGTCCCCTGACAGATAAATTCAAGATATGTTGAATATTTTTAAAACCAGGCATTTGCTTAAAATCGAATGGAAGAATTTCTTCACGAAACTGAATGTAGATAGATTTGCATTTTTCTGTACTATCAAGCTCATAATACCTCTTGTCGCTAAGGCAGAAATGTGGCAATCCTTTGCCAAACAACATGATATCACCCGGTTTCAATGCCCCGATATAATCGCCACAGAAACATAGCCCATCGCCTTCCATAATAATTACCAATTCAAATTCAGGATGAAAGTGAAGTGGTGCTGTAAAAAACCGATCTTCATAAATAGCTGCTTTGAACGAACTTTCTTTGTCTGAAGTTACTTTTTCGAGTTCAACTTTCGACATAATTACTGCATGATTGTTTACCCAATTGTATTTTAGGGCAAATATAGCATAATTAATTGCAATTTTCAACAAAGTATCATTCGCTTATTCCTTATATTTTTGTAAAAACATCATGAAAACAAAATTCTACAAAAAACTCACATTTGTCGCAGTAATGGCGATATTTAATTTGTCTCCTCTCTTTGCAGTCAACTACTATGTTGATGTCGTAAACGGGAAAGATTCTAACACTGGCTTGTCCGAAACAATCGCATTAGCATCTATTCAGGCTATCATAATGATAGTCCTGATATTCAAGCCAATTATCAGGTTAAGGAGACAAAGAGTTTCCAGCCGAGTTAAAGGTAAACAACGTTGTGAAAGTAATCACTTACTACAAATCGATTATCGCATAGTTATGAGAGCAAAACATACATTAGTAGCATGTTTATTATCAATGATGGTATCTGCCCAAACAAAACCTTATGGAAGTGGCAATTTTGGCAAATGGATAACCGATGGGTGCGGATTGCCAGCTTACGATTTTACACAGGGGAGTAAAGACTCTATGCAGCACCTACTGGGGAATAGCTATTGTAATGTAGTGGCACATGGCGGTGGATACATTGAATTGTACAGCACAAGGTATTTCCCCAAAGCTGTCAATAATTTAAAGAAGTCTGAAAACGCCTATTCGGGCGGTTTTGGTTGGGTAAAAGACGGGAAAACCACATGGAGTACATTGTACGATAACCGCCCCTCGGGAGCTATCAGCAAAATGGTATATGGGATGGGCTATGTTGAAAAAACAATCACTTTCAATGAATTGAAGGTTGATCAAAAAGTATTTGTCCCCACGGGTAACGATGAGGTAATTTTGGAAGAGATTACATTTTATAACGAAGGTAATACCGAAAAAAACATAACATATACCGATTATTGGGATGTTGCCATGGTGTTTCTTAACCCCCAAAGACCATATTATACTGATAAAGTAAAAACGTATTACGATAAGACTCGGTCAAGTATCAAAGCTGTGATGGAAGGCTCACAAGGAGATTTTTCAAAACCATCGTCAACCGATCCGGCCAAACTTGCCATCTTTGCTTCGGTACTCAATAACCCTGTAAGTTCGTTCGACACAAAACAGGACGCGTTCTTTGGCTCTGGAAACATTGCAAAACCAGATGGCGTGAGCAAAGACCAACTTTCAAATTCCATTGATGCCAATGGTTTGTTACCCAATCAGGATGCTGTTCTGGCAACACAAACAAAAATCAGCATTGGTGCAAAAAAAAGCAAAACCATTTATGTATTGTATGGTGTAACATTGAAAGGAACTGAAAATAAGGTTATTGATACTTATCGTAAGAATTACGCATCCAAATTTGAAGAGGTAATTACCGAAAATAAAAATGTAAGACTCGACTTCCCATCAGGAAATGAATGGATAGCACGCGAAATGGCCTGGAGCAATTATTACCTCATGTCCGGGATGTTACGCGAAGAATATTTTGGCACAAGCTGCATCAACCAATCGGGCTTATACCTCTATCACGAAGGTCGCAATATTGCGTTCAGAGACCCGCTTCAACACCTCATGCCGCTTAGTTACACCAAACCCGAATATGCAAAGGCTACCTTGAGGTATGTATTGCGCACCATGCTCAACAATGGTAAACTCGAACGGGGTACCATTGAGTATGGACAGGTGGTAGCATTGGATTATGATGCCTCCGACCAGGAGCTATTCCTGTTTTGGTCACTCTGCGATTACATTTTTGCCACCCGCGACTGGGCTTTTCTCGATGAAACCGTTAACTTCTGGAATGGAGGTTCGGCAACCGTTTACGAGGCGCTTAAACGATCGTTCGAATATGTAGTAAAAACCGCAGGCAAAGGCGAGCATGATGTTATAAGGGTAAAAAAGGCCGATTGGGCCGACAATTTCCTTGATGCGGCGGGTAACGAACACGGAACAATTAAGCGTGGCGAATCTACCCAAGACCAAGCAATGGCAGCCTTAACATATCCAATGCTGAAGTCGTTGGCACGTTACAAAAAGGACGAATCATTTGCCGGAAACTTGCATGCCGAAACCCAAAAGATTATTACCACACTCAATTCAACATGTTGGAAAAAGGAATTTTATAACCGTGGTTGGGTTATCGATAAACAAAACAATGTAATTGAAGTAGGAAGCGCTTACCCGCATATTGAATCGAATGCCTACGCCCTCCTTGCCGATAGTTTAATGACAGAACAGATGGTATCGTCGTTGGTGTCGCGCATCCAAACCGACAATGCCTATCCCGAAAGCGGGATGATTGTGGCCAATCCCAATTCAAAACCTACTTACGGAGAGTGCAAAGGAATTTGGTTTGCACCCGGACACGCCATGATACAAGGGCTTGCCAAACATGCTTACAGTAACCAATCAGCAAAAAAACTGGTATGGCAGGAATTCACCGAAATGACCCTTGGGCACCATGCTGAACAGTGGCCCGACGTGTTTTATGGAATTATTAGCGCCCCCGATTATTGGAATCCAAAAAATGGAAGGGTTGGAAATTATACAAGGCCATGGCCTCAACTTCTAATGCACATACATTCCCAGGCATTGTTATCGAGCGTAAGGTTTGCAGGAGTTTGGCCAAATAGCCAGGGATATCTTATAGAACCTGCATTCCCATTCGATACCTTCTCTTGGGAAAGTGAACGGCTTAAAGTTAAATATGGTAAAAACTCAGTGTCTGGTTTTGTAAAAACCGTAGGGGACGATTTGGTGAAAATGAAGGTGAAGCTTCCGTCAGCACTCAAAAACGCTTTAGTATCAATTAATGGGAAAAGCGTTTCCTGTAAAGTTGATGATGGATATATACTGTTTGATATGGTTGTTAAAAGCCAGGTGATTACTGAGTATGAGGTTACGGGTTTGTGATATATTTTAAAATCGGCTCTTTGAAATTTCGCTAATTTAGGATGTGATACGAAATAACATTTACAAATTCGGAGCAATTGAGTAGTTCCATTCACCATGAAATTCATTTTGTTTAATGTTTATTTTACTCAGTTCTTCATCTGTTATTTTAATCCCTTTTTCATAAACACTTTTATCTAGTTTTGATTTTATGTAACTATTTAGGTTCCTATTGTCCTAATCTCAAAATTAATTAACTTTGCGGCGTATTTATTTAAAACTATCTATTGATTGAGCATTTCAGACGACATATTGAACCTCCAGACGCACGTCCAGATTTTATTGTGTCGTATTTCGACATTAGATTCTCGTATATCGGAACTCGAAGTTGAAAATACTGCTTTATGTACAGAAAATATATCTTTGCGTACAGAAAACACGTCTCTCAAAGTCGAGAAAATTGAAACGGAGCAGTTTGTAGGAACTAAAATTGGCGACAGAATGGTGCTTTTTAGCAAAAACAGCGAAGTGGAAAATCAAGCTATCAAGCTTAAAATTGCCCATAGTGGAATTACCAAAGTGCTTATTACAGATTTGGAAACAGGCACTTGGGATATAGAATGCATTGATAATAAAAAGCAATCAATAGGAATAGTGAAAAACAGCAAAAACTTGCTTTATTTTAATGCTGCAAAAGGAACGTATGTGATAACAAAAAAATAATAGCTCGATAATAAAAGGAATCGGTATTCAGATAGATATATCAACATTAATTTAAACAATTTTATAATGATTAAAATATACGCTTTGCTATTTAGCTTCCTTTTTATAGGAGCCTCCATATCTGTTGCTCAACCTTATGCTTCATGGACAAAAACAGAACTAAAATTAAACAACGGTTTGGTTCAACGGACAATAAACCTTCCTGCCGAAAAAGGGAGTTTCGTTACCACTTCGTACAAGCCTGTAAGTGGCGAGTTTAAATACTTTGTACCCAGCAGTGGCGATTTCCAGTTTGAAATAAACGGAACCATTTATTCGGGGAATTCTCTCTGGAGTTTGACAAGTGTTAAGCAGATTTCCGACACTCGTCAGGGCGATGGTGCGGCAGTGACCCTGCAAAGTTCCGACAAGAAAATTCAAGTAACCGTAAACTTTCTGATGTACCCAAATTTGCCCGTAATTCGCAAAAGTTTAACAGTGAAAAATTTGGGAAATGAAGATGTTTCTTTAGAATCGGTTGATGTTGAGAAATTTGCCACCACCGGATATTGGGCAAGTACCTTTAGTTGGATTTATACTGATTATGGTCGCCGAAAAAAAATTGGCTCTTACGACGGAAATATGCACGATGCATTAGTGGTAGTGCATAATATGGACAGTGACGCAGGTATTGTTATTGGAAACGAGGCTACGGGTGTTTTAAAACACACAACTGCTTTTTGGAATGCCGATGAAATTTGCAGCGGGTTAACGCATAAAAATGATCGTTACCCTTTTCGTAAATGGATAAAACCACAGGAATCGTTCGAAACGCCGCAGGTTTTCACAATGGTTTACAACAACCAGAAAACACCCGAGGTGATACTCAACACATCGCTTCCCGATTTTATCCGTAAACACATGGGCATTCGCCTTTCTGAACTAAAAGAAAAGCCAACGTTTGTTTACAATACTTGGACGCCATTTAAGGAAGAAATCAATGAAAAATTAATTATGGAACTGGCTAAGTCAGCAGCCGATGCCGGAATGAGAGAATTTATAATTGATGGTGGTTGGCAAGCCAATTATGGTGATTTAAGAGTGGATACAATAAAATTTCCACATGGATTGAAACCCGTATTCGATTACATAAAATCGTTGGGAATGAAACCTGGTTTGTGGGTTAGCGTGGGAAGTGCATCAACCAGAAGCCAGGTTTATAAAGATCATCCTGAATGGTTTTGCCGGGATAAAAATGGCAATATAGCAAACCTTCTTTTAGCCGCTCCGGGGTTTGAACACATCCAATCGGCTTGTTTTAGTACCGGTTGGAAAGATTATATTAAGGGTCAATTACTAAAATTGGCATTGGACTATGGACTGGAATACCTGAAACTTGACTTTTCAGTGGTTACCAGCCCATATATTTTCGACAAGGAAAAATCGGGTTGTTATGCTACCGACCATGCCCATCACAAGGATCAGCGCGAATCGTTTTATGCCAATTACGAAAACATGTGGAAGCTCTTTGACGAACTTCATGCGGCAAAACCAAACCTTTTTATCGATTGTACTTTTGAGACTATGGGCGGACTTCAACTCATTGATTATGCAATGATTAAACATGCCGAAGGGAATTGGCTATCCAATTTCGAAGGTGATTTAGGCGTAAAAACCGACTTGCGCATTCGTAATATGGCATGGTGGCGTTCTCCTGCCATGCCAGCCACCGCACTGGTAATTGGCAACCCCGAAATGCAGGATGCTGGTTGGGATCTGCATATTAAATCGTTGGCGGGCGCTTTGCCCATTATGCTGGGCGACCCAAGAAAATTGACAGCTCCCGCTCTAAAGAAATACAGAGGCTTTGCAGATTGGTTGCAATTAATGGAAAATCGTTACCAAATAATGAGTTTTCGGCAGGATCTTTCCGGATTTGGTGAACCTATGGAGGGTATGTGGGATGGATTTCAACGCATAAATACTGACACAAAATCAGGTGGAATCGTTGGCGTGTTCAGACATGGGTCGCCTGACACGAAACGCATTGTAAGGGTCAAATTCCTCGATGCCGAAAAAACCTATCAGGTTAAACAAATGGATGGTAAAGTAATCGTTACACAAACTGGAAAAGAACTGGGCATGAATGGGTTTGAGGTTCCCATTAATAAACTGTATGACGGGGAACTATTTGAGATCAGTATTCAGTAAGAAAATTAAAAAAATCAAAACAAATACAATGAAAATCAAAGTAATCGGTCTATTTTTTATTCTTTCCACCTTTAATTTGAGCATTCAGGCTCAAACTCAGTATTACAAATACGTTGACCCATTTATTGGTTCTGAAGGTGGTGGAAATGTGGTGGTGGGTCCTACTTGCCCTTATGGTATGGTTAAACCTGGCCCAGATTGTAGCAGGTATGCGAATGCCGGATACCGTCCTGATATGAAATCTCCGGTTTTGGGGTTTAGTCAGGTGCATGTAAGCGGAACAGGTGGAGGAGCTAAATACGGAAATGTTTCGGTCATGCCATTTATGGGAGAACTTGCTTCCATTAAACAAACTTCGTTGCGGGAAGATGAAAAGGCAACCTTGGGGTATTACTCTGTTATACTTAATAAGTCGAATATCAAAACCGAACTTACAGCTTCACACAAAGTAGCTTTTTATCGTTTTGGTTTTAATGCTCCGGGCATTAGGGCTGTAAAACTCGATGCAGGGGAATTTCTAAACGAGGGCGGCAATATCTCTGCACGTGAAACACAACATTTTGTTGGTTCACAAATAAAAATTATTTCGGATACCGAAGTTTGCGGGTACAATCGTGTGAGAGGTGGATGGAACAGCGGACGAGCGTATACTGTTTATTTTCATGCTGTTTTCGACAAGCCGATAAAGAATTTTAAAACATGGAAAACCGATAAATTATTTGCCGATAAAAAAGAGCAGATTGAAACAGGCGAAAAAACCGGTGCACTTTTATCTTTCGGTAATGATGGAGCTACAATACAAATGAAAATAGGTATATCATTTGTAAGCGAAGAGCGGGCAAAACTAAATGTAGAAACAGAAACCCCCAATTGGAGCTTTGAAGAAATATTAACTCAAACCCAACAAAAATGGGAAAAACTTCTAAGCCGCATTGAAATCGATAAAAATGCCTCTGACAGTTATAAAAAAATGTTTTATACCGGCATGTACCACTCTATGCTTATGCCTGTTGACAGAGGTGATGAGAACCCACTATGGAAATCAAAGAACTCAACGTACGATGATTTTTATGCCATTTGGGATACTTACCGTTCATCTCACCCTTTAATTACGCTTATTGATCCGAAGCGCCAGGCTGATATTGTGAACGGAATGCTGGATATTTATCAGTTTGACAAATTTTTGCCTGATGCCAGAAGTGGAAACTCAAATGGTAGAACCCAAGGCGGCTCAAATGCGGAGATTTTGATTGCCGATGCGTATGTAAAAGGCTTGAAAGGGATAGACTACAAACTGGCTTTAAAGGCGATGTTAAACGATGCCGATGTTGCACCCGGTGGAAACGAAGAGCAAGAAGGCAGAGGTGGACTTATAGACTATAATAAGTTGGGTTACGTGTCTACTGATTTTGTAAGAGCAGGCACTCGTACGGTTGAATATTCGTATAATGACTTCGCTATAGCTTTAGTAGCAAAAGGGTTGGGCGAAAATGCAATTTATCAAAGATTTGCTAATCAGGCTGATAATTGGAAAAACCTTTGGCGCGATTACACATCAGACGGCGTTACTGGTTTTATCTGGCCTAAAGATGCGAAAGGAAATTGGGTAGATTCTATTAAATGTACTTCGGCTAAAATGCTTAATACAACTATTGCGTTTAGTCCAAGGTATGTAAATATTGGGCAATGCGAAGATTGGTGGTCTGGGTTTTTATACGAAGGTACCTCATGGGAATATTCGCTTTCAATTCCGCACGATATTGCTGGGTTAATTAAGCTTTGCGGTGGTGCAGAGGCTTTCAAAAAAAGGTTAGATACTTTTTTCGATAAAGGGATATATTACGTAGGTAATGAGCCCGCTTTTCTTACGCCATTATTGTATCATTGGATTGGTAAACCTGAACTTAGCTCAGACCGAATACTGGCAATTGTGAAGGCCAAATACAATGATTCAAGGAAAGGAATTCCGGGTAACGACGACTCCGGGGCAATGTCTTCATGGCTTGCTTTTCACATGATGGGCATTTACCCCAATGCGGGGCAATCTTACTACCTTATCCATACCCCAATGCTCGCTGAAAGTGTGATACATTTAGACAATGGGAAAAGCTTTAAAATTGTAGCAAAAAACTTGTCAGAAACAAATAAGTATATCAAATCGGCAAAACTGAATAAAAACGAATATTCAAAGTCTTGG
This sequence comes from Salinivirgaceae bacterium, assembly GCA_027858775.1. Lineage (GTDB taxonomy): Bacteria > Bacteroidota > Bacteroidia > Bacteroidales > Salinivirgaceae > Salinivirga. The sequence goes on from JAQICA010000015.1 coordinate 9,633, forward strand.
ATAGAACATGCTGATATAGAAGCAGGTGGAGTTTTAGAACTTGAAATGAGTGATAAACCGCTGAATTGGGGAACCACCGATTTGCCTCCTTCGCTTCGCTTTAAATAAAATACAAATCTAAGTTGTCCGTATTAATATCAACAACAGGTTAAGTTAATTAGCAAGAGAAAAATATTTTTAAGCTTATTTAGTATGGTGTTCTTTGTATTCTTCCATTCGGGAATTCAAGCTCAAAGTACTATATGAATAATCCAGATCAAAGACACTAATAGTACCCAAATTCAAGTAGTAAATGCAACTGCTTAGGAGCGTAATAATCAGACAATATTTTTTCAGAAGGAAGGAGAGAAAAACATTCTCTCCTTCCTTCTGAATGGATATAGTTCTTACATTACTCTCCGATCACCGAACGGGAAGGTAAAGGATTGGAAATTCCTATTCCACCAAAGGAGCATCCACGGTTGTATTTCCGTAAAGGCGATATTCCCACGCTAAAAGCAAAAATGACACACCCTTTACTCAAAGAGAGCTGGAGCCGAATTGCTAAAAGTGCGGAGATGGTTACCGATGGAAAGCTTTATAAAGTGGTTGGAAAAACCAATATGAATTTGGAGGTGATGAATGCCATTGAATCAAAAGCCTTGCAATATGCTTTAACAAATAACCGGGTTTTAGGACAGGAGGCTATTAGTGCGGTTATTAATTTCTTAAAAACTATTGATTTCGATTATACCAAACAAGATGTTTGCAGAGACATTGGCCGTTCAATTGTTGCCGGTTCTATGGTTTATGATTGGTGTTACGATTTAACCACTGCAGCAGATAAAAAGTATTTAATTGGGCGCATGGAAACTCTGGCTACAAAGTTAGAAGTAGAATGGCCTCATTTAATACAAAGTTCAATTATCCAATCTCAAGTGAATTAACGTACTTATGCAGTTCCCAAGGCTATTTTATCAATTCTAAATGATTTTTACTTGACATGGTAAAAGCAGTTTGTTCCCTCGTATCCAATTTCCTGATAATTATAAAGGGTAGGAGCACAATTTCAACATTGCTAAACGAATGATGTAAGTAGCCTCATTTACTTGCTTGATAGTCGATTGTTGGAAAACAGTTTTCGAATTTCAAGTTGCCATCCGTCTAGGGAAAGGGGTGATGATAACAATAATCCAATCTTGACTACTGGCAGGAGCAAGATTGGATTATTAAGTGCAGTATCAAAAAAAACAATTCTATTTTCAGAAAAGTATTTATATCAAAAAAAATGAAGATTAGAATCTCAGGTATACTCAACTACGACATTTAATTCTCAGTCGAAATCCCCAATTGTTGGTACATCCAAGTATTCGAAAATTCCCATTGTTCGGGGAAATTCCAATGTTCGGTTTCGTAAAACAAGGTTAATTCTTTTTTGGCTGTTATTGAATTATAGGCAGCAAACATGGAAGTTGGAGGGCATACGTTGTCGTCGTAACCCCAGGTGTACCATCCGGGCTGAGATACGCGACGTGCAAAGTTTACCACATCGAAGTAAGCAATGGTTTCGAGCCATTTTGGATTGACTTCCTTGTCCCAGTTTCGAAACATATGCGGCCATCCACCTGCACGTTTGGCAAGGTAGCCCGGCATGTCGCACATGGCAGGGTAAAATGCAGCAAGGCAGGTAATTCGTTTATCGAGGCCAGCACAAATAATTGATAGTGCACCACCTTGGCTACCACCATTAACGGCAAGGTTCTTACCGTCAAATTCAGGTAATGAGAAGATATAGTCGATAGCACGCACACAGCCTAAAAACACACGCTTGTAATAATATTTGTCGCGGTCTTCCAAATGCAATGTCCAATAATCGGACAAGGCGCCGTTTGCTAAAACACTGTAGTTTTCATCGGGCATATTTACGGGTATTCCATGAATTCCAATATTGAAAACAATGGCTCCTTTAGCGGCTCTTCCGTCTCCATGGTACGAACGGATACCTGCTCCAGGCACGCCAAGTATTGCAGGGTATTTGCCTGGTTTTTTAGGAATAGAAACCATCCCGTAAACGCTACTTTTTCCGCGCCAAGCTTCGGGCATATTAATGTTTTTAAGGCAAACATGGTACACGTTATAATCGGCTGTACATTGGTCGCTTTGAAGTGTAACCACGGCATCCATTGGAATTTTGCTTAATTCGGTTTTTGCATTATTCCAAAACTGATCGAAATCGGTCGGCATTTTAACAAAAGGCTGTATTTTTTCGGGTTCAAAAGCTGCCGTTCCCCAGGCCTTGTAGGTTTTTCCATTTACTTCGGTTGAAACCTCGCAGCGCAAAAATCCGGGCTCTTTTAAACCAAATGCTTTTATGGAGGTAGTTCCATCTTTTAAATCTAATTCCTTTTCGAGGGCTGCAGGTAATTGCTCTAACCCAATTTTGTAGTTGATTTTTGAATTCGATAGGGGTTGTCCATTTTGCAAAACTTGAATATTAAATACAGGTACTTCGCCAAGGTTATACGTCCAGTTGGTGTGGTTTGGAGTAACTGCAATTTCAATGAGATTTTTTTTAGGCTGTGCGTTTAGAATTGTTGCGAGTGACACCAATAGAAGTATCCATGCAGATTTTAGCAAATTCATAATTATTAGGATTTTTGGTAAATCCAAAAATATAAAAAACAATGAATTATTGCTTGCTATTTACTCGTTTTTTATACGGGGAGGGGTATATGGTTGCCATTGTTTATTTCGGAAGGTTAAGCTTGTCGGGAACAATAATAAACACTACTGTTGATTTTGGGTATGCATTTTTGAAAGTTGAAACGTACTTCGACGCACTGTAATTCAGAGGTCATGGACTATAATATTGTATGAGGAGCTTTTATTTTTAGTATTCTAAAAATTCAAAACATATGCGACAAATGGTTGGATTTTTATTTCGAAAGTTTTATTTAAAATAATAATATATCACTGCAAACATAATTATTTGTAGTCTTTTGTTTTGCAATATTAAAGTCAATAATATATATACTAAAACCACCTAGTTTTTCGGGTTATTCATTCTTTCGTTTCCTCATTCTTTGCATCAATAAAATTATTGACGGAGTTACGGTTATGCATGAAAATGGTGACATGATAAAGAAAAAAACGTCCTAATTCCATAAAATCTAAATACACGGAGTATAGAAGCAAAAAAAACTCTCTGTCGATTTTAATCGACAGAGAGTAGTTCATTCTAATAAAACATAATTTTTTTATCTTTTAATTACAATCATTTTTGAATTTTTGAATTCTGATGTTGTAACATTTACAATGTATATGCCAGCTTCGAAAGATTGTGTGTTTATGCTTAAAAGATTTTCACCCTTCATTGCTTGCAAATGTTTCGTTGATGAAACCACACGTCCTTGCATGTCGATAACATTAACGGTAGCCTCATCGGCCATTGTTGTTGTTATCTGTATGTTTAATACATTGCTAGCAGGGTTGGGATACATTATCACTTTGCTCGATAATGCCTCACCCGATATTTCGGTAA
>JAQICA010000204.1 GCA_027858775.1 Salinivirgaceae bacterium
CAGTTTTTCATGAATATCAATTTCTGAAAGTACTCCAAATCCTTCTTTTTTTAATTCCTCGGTTATTTTTTGTACCGCTTCATCGAAACTGTAATTTGCAGTTTTTTCTATGTAATACTTCATATCTTTTTAATTAAAATGTTTTACAATTAGTGTTCTTATTTATTTTTTACTTCTTCACACAAGTCCAATATTTTCACCTGCGTAGGCATACCTTCAGATACTAGTTTTCCGTCGCATATAAGTAAGGGTGAGGTTTTTAAATTAAACTTTTCGAATATTTCAGGATGCTCTTCAAAAAATTTAACCTCATAATATAGTCCGGCATCTTTTAATTCATGTACAAGTATTGGTCTGTGATTACATGATTTTGTTGCTGCAATAATAATTTCCATAATTCTATATTTTATTCTTTATTAACTTTCATTTTACGTTTTAATAGTTGTGCGTTGATAGCAACTACAACTGTACTAATACTCATTAGAACTGCACCCAATGCAGGACTTATAAGAATACCCGCACCATACAAAACACCAGCGGCTAAAGGAATTGCCACTACATTATAACCGGTTGCCCAAATGAAGTTCTGAATCATTTTTTTGTAGGTTTCTTTACCGAAAATAACCAGCGAAGCAATATCCTGCGGGTTACTGTTCACAAGGATAATATCAGCTGTTTCGGCGGCTACATCGGTTCCTGAGCCCACTGCGATACCAACATCTGCCGTTGCCAGTGCCGGGGCATCATTAATACCGTCTCCGGTCATAGCTACAAATTCTCCTTGTTGTTGAAATTCCTTCACTTTTTCGAGTTTCTGATCGGGAAGAATTCCAGCGAAATAGCCATCCAACCCGAGTTCATCACTCACGCTTTTGGCAACCTTCTCGTTATCACCTGTCATCATATACAGTTTCAACCCGTTTTTCTTCAGTGTTTTCACTGCATCGTACGATTCAGGCCTAATTTCATCAGCCATTGCGATAAAACCTACGAGCTTAGTATCTGCCATCACAAAAACAACAGTTTCTGCCTCGTTCTTGTATGCTTTTTCAGGTACTTCTATTTCCTTTTCCTTAACAAAACCGGGGCTTACTACTTTTACTTTTTTGCCTTCTACGTCAGCTTCAATGCCTTTTCCTGTAATTGCATTAAAACTCTCGGCCTCCGGAACTTCAATTTTTTCATCTTTAACCTTTTGCATAATACCCAGGGCTAGCGGATGTTCCGATTTTGCTTCCAGTGCTCCGGCAAATCGTAGCACCTGATTATCGTCTAGCTCGTCACTAAAAGATCCGTAGCGCGTTACAACAAAATTACCTTTCGTAAGTGTTCCTGTTTTATCAAATGCCAATAATGAAATTTTACGTGAATTTTCAAAAGCTGTTCGGTTTCGTATGAGCAGTCCTTGTTGTGCCGAAATTGATGTTGAAATAGCTACAACAAGTGGCACTGCAAGTCCAAGAGCATGAGGGCATGTAATAACCATTACACTAGCCATTCTTTCCAGGGCAAAAACAAATGGTTTTCCAATTATTAGCCAGGTTGCCAATGTTCCAAATCCAACGGTAAGAGCAACTATGGTTAGCCAAAAAGCAATGCGGTCGGCCAGATGCTGCGTTTTAGATTTTTCGCTTTGTGCATCGCGTACCATAGTAATTACTTTATTCAAATAAGCATCGTCGCCCACTTGCTGCACACTTACGTTTAACGATCCATTTCCATTAATCGTTCCTCCAATAACCTTATCGTCTTTTGCTTTCTTAACCGGTTTGGATTCGCCTGTAACCATGGATTGGTTAACATGACTTTCACCGTCAACAATTACTCCGTCAACGGGAATTTTTTCTCCAGGACGAACAACAACCACGTCATCTTTTTTCAGCTGATCAACTTTTACGTCTTTCGTGTCGCCATTTTTAAGGAGATGTGCCTCGGAAGGCATCATTTCTACCAGCATTTGAAGTGACTTTGAAGCACCTAATACAGACTTCATTTCAATCCAGTGGCCGAGCAACATTATATCAATTAAGGTGGCCAGTTCCCAGAAAAATGTATTTCCTTCAACTCCAAATGTTGTGGCGGAACTATAACCCCAGGCTACTGTAATGGCTACAGCAATAAGGGTCATCATTCCGGGTTGCTTTTTCTTTAATTCATTTACTAACCCTGTTAAAAAAGGCCATCCACCATAAAAGAAAATAAAAGTAGATAACCCAAATAAGATGTAACCTTCGAAGTTGAATGAGAAATCATAGCCAAACACATTCTGGATCATGGGCGACATTACCAAAATAGGAATTGTAATAATGAGAGAAATCCAGAATCGTTTTCTGAAATCTTTAATCATCATTTTATGATGTTTGGTATGATCGTGTTTCCCATGTCCGTGTGAACCATGATCATGGGAATGGTTTTCCTGTGATTTGTTGTGGTTATGATTTTTGTGACTTTCGCTTTTATGTTTACTATGATCGTGGTCCATACTTATTTTATTAGTTTCTAATTTTTATAAAATATTTTATATCGAAACTATTGCCTAAGTCAACCTTACAGAAGCAATTCGTATTTTACAATAAATCAATTTTACGCTGCTCAAACTCTTCTTTGTCGATTTCTCCTTTGGCATAGCGCTCTTTCAAGATATCAAGTGGTGATTTACTTCTGGATTGGTCTATTTTACCTTGGTTAATAAACCTTACGATTACCCAAACTATCACTATCAAAAAAATAATACCTATTATCCAGCCCCATCCCATGGCCCATCCATGACCTCCAAATTGATTCATCATTTTAAATTCCCTTTCTTTTATTTATTCATTTTAGATTTATGCATACTTCCGCGTTGCATCTTCATATTTTTATGATTTTGCATGAAACTTTTCATTTCTTTTTTCTGTTCACTACTTAATACACCTTCCATTTTAAGTGCTGTTTCATAAGCAGAAATCCCCATATCAACCTTACTGCTTGCACATTGCAACATTTGCTTTTTAACATCATCGGCTGATGCGTTATCTTTTAACAAACTCTTTAACTTCATTCTTTTTTTATTAAGTTCCGCTTCGTAATCTGCTTGCTGTTTCTTAAAACCGGCTTGCATATCGATAAGTTTTCCATTTTGATCATCTGACAGAGACAAATATTCTTGCATATTTGGTAACATTTTTACCATCATCATATATCTCTGCATTGGCATTTGTTGTTGCATCATTTGTTGATGCATTGGATGCATCATGTCTTGTTGCATCATTGTTCCGTGACCTTGGTTCTGTTGCATTTGGTTATTACCCATCATTTGTGCATTGGCAAATGTTGCTGTAATCAAAATTGCTGTAATTAATACTATCTTTTTCATCGTTTACTCTCCTAAATTTTATGTTAATTATTATTTTAACTATTATGTTCTGTATTTAGCTTTTACCTAAGTTGAGCGGTTTAAACGTAGTGAAAAAGCGCTTTACTTAGGTTTAACCCCGATTTAGAAATTGTCGGTTTTCACCGAATAGGTGAGGTAAAAACCTTACAATTTCTTTATCGTGAGCGAAAATCGCTCAATT
>JAQICA010000234.1 GCA_027858775.1 Salinivirgaceae bacterium
TTCCGCTTGTAAAAGCTAAGAAGGTCGCGAAAGAAACTAAGTCTTGATTTTTGGTTCTTTTCATTAAGGAAAAGAACATATATATAGTTGAAAAGACCTACAAAGCCTTAGTGTTTTTAGTCGGTAGCGGTACTTTTTTGCCGCCCGCACCCTCACAAATCCGCTAGCTGGCTGGACTTAAGTTTTGCTTCGCTTTAATGTCAAGACAAAAGTGAAGATGGAAGCCCTTAATACCCCTTACACGACAATCTTATTTCCAAACTTTAAATTGCAACCATGAGCATTACCAAATTTTAAAAACTAAAAGTTCACAACTTTCTCAACTGATCCGAAATGATTGCGAAACATAAAAAAAAAGAGCATAAAAAAAGAAAGGCACTATTAAAGAGCCTTCCTAATCTAAAAAAACTTACTATAAAAAAAACACAATCTTTTCTTTTTATTGCGCCGAATCCACTACTCTTACATGTTCATATAAAGTAATTGTATCAGCGGCTACAGGCTGTGAAACCTCTTTTACTTGTTCATGTTTTGTTTCGATAATCAGATAATCCGAAGTTTCTTCAAAAGATTCCGGAATTTCCTCATATAGCTCTTGCTGTAATAATCGAGGCGACATTGGTTCCAATAATACAGCCCTATCGCCCTGGTTTAGAGTAACCAAACCCACCACAGACGCAGTTGCAATAACCGTACCAACAGAATATGTAATTGCGTTCATTTTTAAATAAGATGCAATTTGTGATAAAAGACCTGTAGAGCCTGATGCAGCAACCGATGCGGTATTTGCCTGGTTTATTACTGATGAAATATCTATTGTTGGTGGTGTAACGTTAGCACTGTTAATTCGCTCCTTCACAAAACCATCTATAAATGTATTCTCCCCGCTTCGGGCAAATACAGCAAATATGGATAGCTTTTTCAAATTCTTTAACTTCATGTCAGCGTGCTTAATTAATAAATTTTTGAGTAACAAACGTGCCCTTTTGAGTTGAGTTTTCGATGTGTTTGCCGAAATATCAAGCTCTTTGGCAATTTCTTTATGCTTTTTTTCTTCAAATACGTACAGGTTAAATATGGTTCGGGCTTTTACTGGTAATTCTTGTAAACAAGATAACACATCATCGTGTGTAAGTCCTGCATCAAGTAGCTTTTCCCGGTCTTCGGGAAGCTCATCACTGTGTGTGTCCTGAATTTTCGACTCGCTTATTTCGTCGAATGCTTCATAATGACTAGGTGTAAATCGATTTGTGCGCATCCTGTTCAACGCAACGCTTACTACAACCCTCTTTAACCAACCTTCAAAAGAACCTTTTCCCTGATACTGTGCGAGCCGTTCATAAATATGAATAAAACTATCGTGAAGAATATCTTCGGCCTCTGCTCGCGAGCTACTATAACGCAAACAAATTTTGAACAAGGTCTCAGAGTATTCGTTGTAAACATCTTCAAGATTATGATTCACAATACATTACTTAATTACGAGCTTCCCTCTTTATCAGTCCGTTTAATAGACACAAAAAGTAAAAAAGGTTGCAATTATTATTAATCAAAATTTTTGTATCCGCCTCTATGCATAGTAAATTGTATTGATTTTGACTTCATCGAGCTCCACTTCTTCTTTTGCCCCATTGTCCTCCATCTGACGGATTTGTGGCAAATAATTGATTTTCAGCAAAATACTAACACAGTACGCATAACCGCGAGTACACATAAACAAAAACTTATATAAAGTTAATAAAACGGTGCGTGAATAAAAATAATCCTCTTCTCTTTTTGTGAGCAGGCGGTAACCATATCAAACCATAATAACTGCCGCCAAACGTCCCGTATTTATTCCTTCGCGCCGGGCAGAATAGAAGAGCTCCGGAGAACTTACGGTACATAACTCAGAAATTTCTATCTGCTTGTTGGGCACTCCACACTCTTTCATTTGAAAAGCATTGCATTGCCAAAGGTCGAGCATGTATTTGCCGTGAGGTTTTGGTTTAAAAAAGTCGGCATACTTTTTATCAACGTTCGTAAATTTATCGTACACATCTCTGCCCACTTCGTATACTTTCTGCGAAACAGAAGGTCCGATACCTGCTCTTATATCAGATGGAACAACACCAAAAACCTCTTCCATTTGCTGAATGGTTTTTACAACGATTTGCTTGGAGGTGCTTCGCCAGCCAGCATGTATTGCGGCTGCCACTCGTTTAACAGGGTCGAAAAGCAAAATAGGAACACAGTCGGCAGTTTCAACAGCTATAGCGATGCCGGGCTCTTTAGTTATCAATGCATCTGTTTCAGGAAAAGATTCATTCGTGGAACGTACCACCCCTACTGCTGCTCCATGAGTTTGCTTCGGAAACACGATTTGGTTATCGCGCGCTTGCATTGCTTTTGCAAGAATTTTCCGGTTTTCACTTCCATAAATTCGATGCATATCAAATGGGAGTCTGGTTACAACATGGTTGGTATTGATAATTGAAAATTGAAATAATTTTGTATCTGCAATGATGATGTTTTTCATAATAAGTTATTTTATCGAAACAGGATGTCTAATGAAAGGTACTTTTGGGATTGTGCACACTAAAAATTCAGAACCAGCCCATCGTATGCCGGCCTCACATTTTCGGGTAATAATTTTTGCACTTCGGTAAACAAACCGAGCTTGTGGCTTACGTGCACAAAGCGTGCTTGCCTTGGCTTCACCCGCTCTACTAATGCCATTGCCTCATCTAAGCAAAAATGAGAAATGTGTGGTTCAATGCGCAGTGCATCAACAATTAAAAGGTCAAGATCTGCGAATTTGGACATTTCTTCTTCGGGAATGCGGCTCACATCGGTAATGTAGGCTACTTTACCCACCCGAAATCCAAAAACAGGCAGTTTGTAATGCCATAAACGAATTGGCGTTATAGACATACTGCCAACGAAAAAAGTTGAATTTGAAAGTTCCTTAAGCTCTATATTTGGCGTTCCCGGATACTTGTCTTTCGCAAAAATATAGGGGAATTGTCGCTGCAAAACATCCATTACCCGCTTCTCTGACCATATTGGAACCGCCCGATTCATTACATAATTAAATGATCTCAAATCATCAATTCCGGCAATATGATCGTAATGTTCGTGCGTCAACAATAGCGCCGAAATCCGATCAACATTATGCTGTAGCATTTGGTTTCGAAAATCGGGCCCTGCATCAATAACAATGCGTTCTCCAGATGCTTCAATCATTAGTGCCGTGCGCATGCGCCTGTCCCGCGGATCTGCCGAACGGCAAACACGACAATTACATCCTATAACAGGAACTCCCTGCGATGTACCGGTGCCTAAAAATGTTACTTGCAACTATTCTACTTTTTTAATCCCAAATAAATTAAATAAACTAAAACCATTACTGCCATTACTGCCGACGGAACTGCGGCCTCTTTACCAAACAAAGCAAGCGATGTAGTGGCAGTAAAACCACTGCTTTTTATAGTGAGCAATAATTTTTGACTTGTCTCGGTTTTTCGGTCTACCCATCTAAACTTTCGGTTCAACCAAGTGTAAATACCTCCTAATCCGAACGTTAATAAGGCAATGAGTACAATACTTCTAATTAACACATCGGAAAACTCGAAAAACACATGCCTGTTTAAGCCAACAGCCACGAAAATAATAAATGCAAATCCCAAGTCGGTAATTCTTCCACGGCTTTTCTCTACAAAAGGTCTGATTTTTTTTAGTAATAAAACACGGGAAAGTAATAGGGTAAGAATATTTATTTTAAATAAAAACAAAAAACTCTCGACTCTACTGAGTTGCAAATTGCCGGGAAACAAATCAAAAATCCATGGAAGAATAAGAACAGCAGCCAAGTACGAGCCTAAAGTGGCCAATATTGTATAGCTCGAATTGCCATGTAAAATATTCGAAAACGGAATAACAGCAATACCCGGTGGCGAAAATGCAATAACCACAACCCCCATAAAATAGGCATAATCGGGAAATAAAAACCACGCACAGAAAATGGCCAGGGAGGAAAAAACCACGTAGTTGAAAAATATAGCAACTCCAAAAGTTTTGAGTGTCTTTTTAAACGGAACAAGCGACTTAACCGAAATTCCTGTGGTTGAGACCAACATAACAAGCGCCAGTGCCCAAATAGTGTATTCCTCTAAAGGCTCAGCCCACGCGCCGCCCACCATGCCGGCCACAACGGCCAAAACCAAAATAGTATTTCGGTTACGTACAATACGTTGAATAAATCTTAACATCAAATCCTACTTTAAGTTTCCAAATAAAAATTTCAAAAAAAATCGGCTCGCACTTTCAAAATTAGGAAATTACCATAAAACCAATTGTATCACATTAACACCCAAATTGAGCGATTTTTGCTCACGATAAAGAAATTGTAAGATTTTCACCTCACCTATTCGGTGAAAACCGACAATTTCTAAATCGGGGTTAAACCTAAGTAAAGCGCTTTTTCACTCCGTTCAAACCGCTCAACTTAGGTAACAGTTATCTTTCGTCCTTTTTGGTGCACTTTCGTGGATGCGGTTCCATTCGAATGATTTGTATCAGACAAAAAACATCCTTCCCAATTCACACGTGTCATGGCGAATAAAAAATGACGGGTAAGTTGAACTAGTTTTCGTTTTTAGCAGGCCAAAAAATGTGTGCGTAACAGCCTTCTGTAAACACTTTTTAACGCAGATAAAAAACAAAAGATCAAAACCCGACCCGTCAGGTTATGCCTGACACGACACTAGCAGGTGCAAAAGTACAAATATTAGCGCAAGCAACAATTACCCGCAACTATATTCCACTACATAGGAGAATTCTATTTGTCTATATGACTTAAAACGATTATCTTTGCTCAATTTTACTTAAAAAAAAACCTTATGGCCGGAAAATTATACCTTTTACCCATGTTGTTGGCAGAATCTGATGTAAATGATGTAATACCGGCAAATGTGCAAAAACGTATAACCTCTCTAAGCCTGTTTTTTGCAGAAAATATAAAAACCACGCGGCGCTATTTGCGCAAACTCGATAAAAGTTTCGATATCGACGGCAGTCAGTTTTTCGTGCTCAATAAAAAAACACAAACGCCCGAACTACAAGCTATGCTGAGTCTGGTTCAAAAAGGCAACGATGCAGGCATTATTTCCGAAGCCGGATTGCCCGGAATTGGCGATCCGGGAAGTAAATTAATTGATATGGCTCATGCCAATGCAATTCAGGTAGTTCCACTTACCGGTCCCTCGTCATTTGTGCTGGCACTTATTGCATCGGGTTTAAATGGCCAATCATTTGCATTCTCCGGTTACTTGCCTGTAAAAACACCCCAACTCTCGGCGGAAATAAAAGAGCTGGAAGCACGGTCTGCAATGCACAGGCAAACCCAAATTTTTATGGAAACCCCATATCGCAATAACCAACTGATGAAGCAACTTCTTAGTAGTTGCCACCCGGCAACGAAGCTTTTAGTAGCCGCAAACATTACAGCTCCCGATGAAAATATTACTACAAAAACCATTGCTGAATGGAAAAAAACATCATTTGATTTTCATAAAAAACCAACTGTATTTGCTTTGCTTAAAGAAATATAAGAGAAATAATAACTGATTAACAATAAGGAAGATATGACTAAACTAACGTACGAATTTTTGAAAAGCCTTCCCAAAGCAGAACTACACTGTCATTTGGATGGCTCAATGCGTCCGAAAACAATTTGGGAGCTCGCAGAACAACATAAAGTTAAGCTTCCGGTCGATAGCGAAGAAAAGCTGGCCGATTACTTGCAAGTTGGCGAAACTTGTGCAAGCCTGACCGAATACCTGAAACCTTTTGACGTTACAACATCGGTACTCCAATGGCCCGATGCATTGGAAAGAGCCACTTACGAACTGGCCGAAGATGCTGCCGAAGAGAATGTACGTTACCTGGAAATACGTTTCTCCCCCCTACTCCACGTAGATAAGGGAATGAAACTTACCGAAGTTGTAAATTCAGTTCTCAGAGGGAAAAAACGCGCCGAAAAAGATTTCGATATTATTACCGGAATTATTATTTGTGGTTTGCGCCACTTCGACCCCGATACAACATTACAGTTGGCGGAACTCACTACTGCGTTTAAAAACAGAGGCGTAGTTGGCTTCGATTTAGCCGGAGCAGAAATCGACTTCCCTGCCAAAGACCACAAAGAGGCATTCTTTTTAATTATTAACAACAATATTAACACCACCGTGCATGCGGGCGAAGCTTATGGGCCACGGTCTATTCATCAGGCCATTCACTACAACAAGGCCAATCGTTTGGGACACGGAACACGTTTATTTGAAGATGGCGAACTGCTCAACTATGTGAATGATCATCGAATTCCATTAGAAATGTGCATTACATCGAATATTCAAACCAAATCGGTTCCTTCATTCGAAAAACATCCGGTGAAGTTTTATTTCGATATGGGTATTCGGGTAACACTTAATACCGACAATCGTCTTATCAGCAATACCACACTAACGCACGAATACCAAATAGCCGTAGAAAAATACGGATTTACTGCTGAGGAAATTAAATACCTGATCGTTAATGGCTTTAAATCGGCATTTCTACCGTTAAAAGATAAAGTGGAGTTACTGCAACGAGTAAGCAAAGAGCTTCAGGAAAAAGGACTTTCAATTCGCAAGGATTACATTTAACCATTGGGCTTGTGCCGAAATTACTTCGTTAAAACGGCCTAGCTTAGTGCATAATAATCTCACTGCAAAACAATCATAAAAATATCCCGGAAGGCAATAGTCTTTCGGGATTTTTCTTTTTTGGACTATGCAAAATATTGCATCCGCTGAAAATGGGGCAGAAGTTGCAGAAAGTGATCTGAAGGACATGGGGTTTGAGCTAAAACGGGCCGATTTACAAAGCTCTGAATAAGAGCGATATACATGATCAGTTGAGAAAGTTGTGGACTCTTTTTAACTAATCTTTTTTTCTTAACAAAATAAGATACAAAAAAGTCAAGATCAAATTACGCTTCAACCCGCTCTGTACAATAAATTAAATGACATATAAAAGCTGAACAAGCCACTTTTATGTCATTTATATTCATTGAACATTCACCCCAACGCTGGCCCGCCAATTTGATCAGGCCAGCCCGCACCAGGCAGATACTAAAATCACCAAAACGTCATCAGATTTGAGGGATTGACATAGGTATTTTAAGCGGGCACCTTCCTTCTTGAAGCAAATGGCCGAAGGCAAATTGAAAACTGTTTGAGATAATGCGTAGTAACCTTGTAAAGAATCGA
>JAQICA010000244.1 GCA_027858775.1 Salinivirgaceae bacterium
ATAGAAGACCAAGGAAGAATCTTAATTTTAATACTCCGAAAATGATTTTCTTTAATTGTGTTGCATTAGCCTCTTGAATTTACGAAAGCATAATTTTCAGGCAAATATTTTTTTTTGAAACAAAATTTTGTATTTTTGCGCTTGGAAAAAGCGAATGAAATTTGATAGGGGGCGATAGTCCCCTGTTTTTTTATAAAATATGTTAAATAACGAATCATTATTAGAGGCGCTGAAAGATGCAATAGAGGGAACTAAAGTCTTTATTGTAGAGGTAAAACTTTCGGCCACCAATAAAATTAGTATTACACTCGATCATCCGGATGGTTTGCCTGTTGATGAGTGTGCCCGGGTTTCGAAACACATCGAAAGTGTTTTCGATCGGGATGAGGAAGACTATGAATTACAGGTTTCTTCTCCTGGAATAGAGCAAGCTTTTAAAGTGACAGGTCAATACACAAAAAATATCGGGAGAGAAGTCAGAGTGATTTTACGCGACGGCACTACATTCGAAGGTTTTTTAACTCATGTTTCCGATAATGAAATAACCGTTGAATGGACTGAGCTTTCAAAGCTGCCGGGACAAAAAAAGAAAGAAGAGAAAAAATTTACCGAAGTAATTGCGCTAAACGATATTGCTTCTACAAAATTGAATTTAAGATTTTAAAAAATATTTGATGCCATGCAAAACGTAAATCTAATAGATACATTTTTAGAGTTTAAAGAACTAAAAAGTATAGATCGCGCAACGATGATGCGTGTTTTAGAAGATGTTTTTCGCAGTGTATTGCGCAAGCACTATGGTGGCGATGAACACTTCGATATCATTATCAATATTGATAAAGGCGATTTCGAAATATGGCGTAACCGTGAAGTAGTTCCCGACGATGAATTGGAAGACGAATTTACCCAAATTAGATTGTCTGAAGCAAAAAAGATAGACGATGATTACGAAGAAGGTGAAGAGGTTACCGATGAGGTTACCATCGAAGATTTTGGCCGAAGAGCAATTTTATCGATCAGGCAAAACCTTACTTCCCGAATAATGGAACTCGAAAAAGAAAACACGTTCGGGAAATACAAAGATCGGATAGGCGAAATTATCTCAGGCGAAGTATATCAGGTGTGGAAACGCGAAATATTAATTGTTGATGACGAGGGAAATGAACTTATTCTCCCTCGTGATGAGCAAATTTCCTCGGATTATTTTCGGAAAGGCGATACTGTTCGAGCAGTTGTTGTTAAAGTTGAGTTCAAAAATAACAATCCATTTATCATACTTTCGCGCACAGCGCCGGCATTTTTGGAGCGTTTGTTCGAACTGGAAGTGCCCGAAATTTTTGATGGATTAATTACCATCAAAAAAATTGTGCGCATGCCCGGTGAACGTGCAAAAGTGGCTGTGGAGTCCTACGACGATAGAATTGATCCGGTTGGAGCATGTGTGGGAATGAAGGGTGCACGTATTCACGGTATCGTACGAGAATTGCGTAACGAGAATATTGATGTAATAAACTATACAAATAATATTCAACTTTATATTACCAGAGCCTTGAGCCCAGCAAAAATTACGAGTATTAAAATCAATGAGGATACTAAGAAAGCTGATGTGTACCTCGAACCCGATCAGGTTTCACTAGCCATTGGGAAAAACGGTAGCAACATTAAGTTAGCAGGTCAACTTACCGGTTACGAAATAGATGTGTATCGCGAACTGGGCGATGACGACGAAGATGTGGACTTGGAAGAGTTTTCAGACGAGATCGATAGCTGGATTATCGATATTCTTAAAGGAGTTGGATGCGACACGGCTAAGTCAGTATTGCAAATACCAAAAGACGAACTTATGTCCAGAACAGACCTCGAAGAGGAAACTGTTGATGACCTCATAAAGATATTTACCGCCGAATTTGAATAAAAACATCATATACAATAAATTATTCATACTATATTCGCACATTAAAGAAGAGAACAATATATGACACAAGGCAAAAAATCGATACGCTTAAGTAAAGTTGCAAAGGAACTAAATGTTGGAATATCGACTATCGTAGACTTTCTTGGTAAACGAAAAGTTGATGTAGAGTCGAATCCAAATACTAAAATTAGTCCCGAAGTATACGATTTGCTTGTTGCTGAGTTTAGCCAGGATGGCAAGATGAAGAAAGAATCTGAAAAACTCAGCTTAGGAAAACATCGGTCTAAATCCGAAGTTTTTACAATCGATAAAAATAATGAGGTTGAAGAAGAAGATATAGAAGAAGATTCTGATACAACCGATGGGGACGAGGTTACAATCAAAGATTTGAGTTCGAAAAAAGAGGAAGTGAAAGCTACTCCCAAACCGAGCGCCAAGTCAGATGATTCTCCATCTGAGAACGTAGCCAAAGAGGAGAGTATCGAAAAGAAGGCTTCAACGGATCAGAATGTCGAAAAAGACAAGTCAAAGCCAGAAGAAATGGAAAAAACTTCTGCTGCGGATAGTAAAATTAAGGTTTTGGGTAAAATCGACCTTGACTCTATGAGTAAATCGCGCTCATCTAAAAAGCCGAAATCTAAAGGTACAGAAAAACCCAAGAGCAAAACGGCTCCAAAAAGTCCTGCAAAAGAAGATTCAAAAACAGAATCGGAAAGTGCAAAGACAACTAAAAAGGAAGTAATTCCGAAAAAAGAAACTGCTCCGAAACCCGAGAAAAAAGAGCCTCAAAAACCAAAACCTGTTGCAAAAGGTAAGCCTGTGCCAAAAAGCAAGCAGGAGAAAGCTAAACCGGTTGAGGAGAAGGAGAAAACCCAAGCTGCTAAGAAAGCAACGCCGGAAAAAGACGATAACTTTATCGAATCGAAGATTGAGAGACTTGCAGGGCCTACTGTTGTTGGTAAAATTGAGTTGCCTGCTGACAAACCTAAATCCAAAGAAGATCCGCGTAAGAAAAAGAAACGCAGAAAACGGATTCGTAAAGATAAGGTTGATGTAAGCAAGGAAAAACCAAATACAAATACAAATAAGCAACGTCAGCAAACCCATACAAATAAAAAAGAACAGCAAAACCGTACCCGGAAAAAACGGCCTCAAAAAGCTGAAGTTAACGACGATGATGTACAAAAGCAAATAAAGGAAACCCTGTCAAGATTGACATCTAAAGGTAAGGGGAAAAGTGCCAAGTACCGTCGCGATAAGCGCGATGCCGTTCATCGTAAGCAGGAAGAAGTAACGCAGAAGGAGGAACAGAGCAAGAATACATTGAAGGTTACCGAGTTTGTTTCCGTTAATGAACTTGCCAACATGATGGATGTAAGCGTTACAGGAGTTATTTCCACATGTATGAACCTCGGATTGTTTGTTTCAATTAACCAACGTCTCGATGCCGAAACAATGGCACTTGTGGCTGATGAATTTAACTACAAAGTAGAATTTGTGAGCGCCGAAGTACTCGACGCAATTGAAGAACGAGGAGTGGATGCTCCGGAAGATCTGGAAGATCGTTCTCCAATTGTTACAGTTATGGGGCACGTTGACCATGGTAAAACTTCCCTACTCGACCACATTCGTAAGGCAAATGTTATCGCCGGTGAGGCCGGGGGAATTACCCAGCATATTGGTGCATACAATGTAAAACTCGACGATGGACGACGTATAACTTTCCTTGATACTCCCGGTCACGAGGCCTTTACCGCCATGCGTGCCCGTGGTGCACAAATTACCGATATTGCCATTATTATTGTGGCTGCCGATGATAGCATTATGCCTCAAACAAAAGAGGCCATCAACCACGCACAAGCCGCCGGAGTTCCCATTGTATTTGCAATCAATAAAATCGATAAACCCGGGGCTAACCCAGAACGTATTAAAGAGGAACTTGCCCAAATGAACCTGTTAGTTGAAAGTTGGGGCGGTAAATACCAATCCCAAGATATTTCAGCTTTAAAAGGTGAAGGTGTTGAAGATTTGCTGGAGAAAGTACTTCTGGAAGCTGAACTCCTTGAGTTGAAAGCTAATCCGAATAAAAATGCAATAGGAACCGTTATAGAGAGTTCGCTAGATAAAGGGCGCGGGTACGTAGCTACCATTTTGGTGGAAGCAGGTACTCTTAATATTGGCGACATTATTTTGGCCGGCTCTTATTATGGTCACGTAAAAGCGATGTATAATGAGCGTGGCTCACGTATTGACACAGCCGGCCCAGCTGTACCGGTTCAGATTTTAGGTTTGAATGGTGCGCCGCAGGCAGGAGACAAGTTCAATATAATGCAAAGCGATGCTGAAGCCAAAGAAATTGCCAATAAACGTGAGCAATTGCAGCGTGAACAGGGACTTAGAGCACAGAAACATATCACACTTGACGAAATTGGTCGCCGAATTGCTATTGGAAACTTCCAGGAAATTAACATCATTGTAAAAGGTGACGTAGATGGTTCTATCGAAGCACTTTCCGATTCACTGATAAAGAACTCTACCGAAGAAATTCAGGTAAATGTAATTCACAAAGGAGTAGGACAGATTTCAGAAAGTGATATTCTGTTAGCTGCCGCTTCCAATGCCATTATCGTTGGTTTCCAGGTAAGACCATCTATTGCAGCACGTAAACTGGCTGAGAAAGAGGAGATCGATATTCGTCTCTACTCTGTGATTTACGATGCGATAAACGAAATTCGCGATGCGATGGAAGGTATGTTGTCTCCCGAAATTAAGGAACAAATTACCGGTACTGCCGAGGTTCTTACGGTATTCAAGATTACCAAAGTGGGTAAGGTTGCAGGTTGTATTGTTCGTGAAGGCAAAATACCACGCAGCGCCAAAGTGCGACTTATTCGCGAAGGAATTGTGGTGTACGACGGTCTTTTAGGCTCCTTAAAGCGCTTCAAGGACGATGTGAAGGAAGTAGCCTCAGGTTATGAGTGTGGATTGAATATTGAGAACTTTAACGACGTTAAAGTGGGCGATATGGTAGAATCATATACCGAAATTGAAGTAAAAAAGAAATTGTAATTCAAATATACCATATAAAAAGAACGGCGGTGAAAATTTTCACCGCCGTTCTTTTTTTACATGTTTTTCGGGGTTACAAAATTAGCATGGCATCGCCATAGGTGCCAAATCTGTATTTTTCCTTTATAGCTATCTGGTATGCTTCCTTAATAAGGTCGTATCCGCCAAATGCACTTACCATCATCAGTAGTGTAGATAGTGGCAGGTGGAAATTTGAAATCATATTATCGGCAACACTAAACTCGTAGGGTGGAAAGATAAATTTGTTTGTCCATCCGCTAAAGGGTTTAATCATTCCGTTTGTTGACACAGAGCTTTCCAGTGTCCGCATTACGGTTGTTCCCACAGCACAAATCTTTTTGCCATTTTCCTTAGCCGAGTTGATTGTTTCGGCTGTGTTATCCGTAATAATTATTTGCTCCGAATCCATTTTGTGCTTTGTAAGGTCTTCAACTTCCACTGTACGAAAGTTTCCCAGTCCTACATGTAATGTAATGAATCCAAAATCAACTCCCCGTATTTCGAGTCGTTTCATTAACTCACGGCTGAAGTGCATACCTGCTGTAGGAGCCGCTACGGCACCTTCATGTTTGGCATAAATGGTCTGGTAGCGTTCTCTGTCTTCGTCATTTACTTCGCGGTTAATGAATCTCGGAAGTGGAGTTTCCCCGTGAGCATACAAGGTTTTCTTAAAATCCTCGTATGGCCCGTCAAACAAAAAGCGGAGAGTTCTTCCACGCGATGTTGTATTGTCTATCACTTCTGCAACAAGTGAGTTATCCTCACCAAAATACAGTTTATTTCCGATTCTTATTTTTCGCGCCGGATCGACTAAAACATCCCATAGGCGCTGTTCCTGGTTAAGTTCGCGAAGCAAGAATACTTCTATTTTCGCACCGGTTTTTTCCTTATTTCCGTACAGTCGGGCTGGAAAAACTTTTGTGTTGTTAAAAACCATTACATCTTCCTCGTTGTAATAGCTGAGTACATCTTTAAACGTTTTGTGTTCAATTTTTCCCGAAGCTCTGTCAACAACCATTAATCGTGATTCGTCTCGATTACTTGTTGGATTTAATGCTATAAGCTCCTCAGGTAGTGTGTACTGAAATTGGGACAACTTCATAATTCGCCAATTTAAATTTATGTTACATCGTTTTTATTTTCTCAATATAGTTGGTAAGATCCCAGGCATTTTCCAATTCAAAACTGCCGATCTTTGTTCTTTCTAGCCCCGCCAAATAAGCCCCGCTTTTGAGTGCTTTCCCTAAATCGTAGGCGAATGATCGTATATAGGTTCCTTTACTGCATTTGATACGTATAATCAGCTCTTTTGGTTCGTATTTTTCCAGTTGAATTGCATGAAACGTTATTTCTTTTGGTTTCATAATAACCTCCTGGTTTTTTCGCGCATAGTCATAAGCGGGTTTTCCATCTATTTTCTTTGCCGAAAAAATTGGAGGCAACTGGTTTTGTTTGCCCAAGAATGTTTTTAAGGTGCTTTCCACCAATTCCTTGTTGATATGGCTGGTTGTAAACTCTTCATCCATTTCTGTTTCCATATCGTACGATGGTGTCGTGGCTCCCAATGCTATTCGGGCAACATACTCTTTAGAAGAATCCTGTATTTGCTCAATAATTTTTGTGAATTTACCTGTGCAAATAATCAATAAGCCTGTGGCTAGTGGATCCAGCGTGCCGGCATGGCCTACTTTTAATTTCTTTATTTTAAGTGTACTTCTTAGCACCCAGCGAATTTTGTTTACCACATCGAACGATGTCCAGTTGAGTGGCTTATCGATAAGAATCATTTTTCCTTCGCGATAATTTTCCACTTTTTCCTCTAGCTCCATATTTGCCATCCAATTGCTATCAATCCGACAATAAAACAATAATATGCGAAATATTTCAATTTTGCATTTTTCACTAGTTTAATCATCCACAAACAAGCTAGTGCTCCTGAAATAAATGCGGCAAAAAATCCGACTGTAAGAGGGATGACATCAATTGTGGATGACGAAATTTCTCCGGATAAGATGTCAAGCAACATTTTCCCCAAAATAATGGGAATGACCATTAAAAATGAGAATCGTGCTGCTTTGGCACGGTCTATTTTTAACAGCACGCTCGTAGAAATTGTTGCTCCCGACCGCGAAATACCCGGTAGTATGGCTATTGCCTGTGCAATTCCAATGAGCAAAGCATCGCTAAAACTAACGTTTTTATTGCAGGTTTTAGCTTTGTCTGCAATAAAGAGCAATAACCCGGTGAGTATTAACATGGAACCAACAAGTAAAATTTGGTTTTGGAATAAAGCATCAATTTGCTTTTCGAGTAGCAGACCTACCACACCAGCCGGGATAATTGAAAGAGCAATTTTTGCAGCAAATTGCATCTCTTCGTTCCATTGCCAGCGGAAAATTCCGGTAGTTATTTCGACAATATCTTTTCGAAAAACAACAATGGTGCTTAAGGCTGTGGCCGCATGTAGTGCAACGGTAATCATCATACTTTCTTTTGCAACCAAGTTGCTTCCAAATATGGCTTTCGTAATTTCGAGATGCCCGCTGCTGCTAACTGGCAAAAATTCTGTAAGTCCTTGAATTATTCCAAGAACCAATGCTTCTATCCAACTCATTAATTATTCAGATTTGCTTATTCTTCTTTTTTGGGTTTACGCATGATTGCCCACATAATGTAAGCAAAACCGGCTATAACAGTGACGGGGGCAAGCGTTATGCGGCGGAACGAGAAAATTTCCTGGCTAAAATTTTCCGGATTATCTGCGCCGCCTCCCATCATTAACAAGTATCCAGCTATTACAATGCCAAACCCGATAAGCAGGTGCTTGTAACTTTCTTTCGGAATCGCAAAAGATAGTTTTTTCGTCTCTTTTTCTGCCATGTGTATATGTTTTTAAAAATATAGTTTATCGGTACTAATTCTCAGGTATTTATTTACAGCAAAAAGTGTTGATAATGTGGAAATGCTAATGCCTATTAACACAATTCCTGCTGTGAGTAAAACAATTACTCGCAAATCGTTAAAGAAGGTAATCTCGGGAAATTCGTTTCCAATAAAATAGATTACCGTAAACATAAGTGCATTTGCAAAAATGCCACTAATAAAACCGTGCACCATGCTTAACCTTAAAAATGGACCGCGAATAAAAAAACGCGTGGCGCCAACCAGTCGCATGGTGTTTATTAAAAAACGTTTTGAATAAACAGATAATCGTATCGTGTTGTTTATAAGTACAATTGATATTAGTAGTAAAAGTGCCGAAAAACCAAGAAGTATTAAACTGATTTTTCGAATATTCTCATTCATCAGATGAACCAATGATTTTTGATACCAAACTTCTTTAATTTGGTGAAACTCACCAAGGTTGCGTTCAATTCCCCGAATGCTATCGTTATTGGCATACTCAGCTACCAGTTTAACCTCGATGGAAACCGGAAGTGGGTTGTAACCGATAAAATCGATGAAATCTTCACCAAGGTCGGCCTGAAGTTCTTGTGCTGCTTGTGCTTTCGAAATATGTGCTGTAGCTTTTACGAAATCTTTCGATTCGATTATCTTTTGTAAACGAAGTACATCAGGTTCTTTTACTTCATCCTTTAGTATAATACTGAAACCGATATTTTCCCGTACGTAATCCGATAGCTTTTTTGCATTAAGAACCAAAAGTCCCATTAAACCCAAAATAAAAAGCA
Organism: Salinivirgaceae bacterium; assembly: GCA_027858775.1. GTDB lineage: Bacteria > Bacteroidota > Bacteroidia > Bacteroidales > Salinivirgaceae > Salinivirga. The sequence continues at coordinate 8,698 of JAQICA010000244.1, forward strand.
CAAGGGTTATCGACACTACGGTGGTGATATAAGAAGTTCGCAGGCGTCTTTTTGATGCTTTTTCTTCTTTTGGCTTCATTAGTAGGGTTGTTTTATCGTTTAATTCCGGCTGTTGGGTTATTCTTTTTCCTATACTGAACTTTTTAGGTACTATTTTTCTAAAGTTTACAAAAGTACATGTAAACTGGGAAATTACCAACCAATTGTCAAGGAAATAACGAGCTAAACTGATTATTACTACAGAGTTTGCTTGTCGAGTGCCTCAACGAAAGGAAATATTTTACAGTTGATTTGCTTGTTTACCTTATGTTCTACTGGCAAAACGCCTATAAATACTGCGTTTTTACGTGTGGTTTTCTTTTTTCGTTCCTGTATTTTTATACGATAAATAGTTATTCTGCATTAAAAAACTCAAATGGATAGGGAAGCGGGTAAAAAAATCGTTAAGCAATTACTGGGTACAGTTTCATTCGATGCTGTTTTGGTGTTGTCGGGTACGCGCTGTATTGGGCAAAATGCGATGGCAAGAGAATTTTTGGGCTTTTCTGATGAAGATATTTTTAATAAAAAAGTAGCCGACTTTACCGTTAATTATAGCCGAGAGCAACTGGAAAATGCCCTTTGCTCTGAAGACATTCAACAAGTTGAGGGAGCCGCTATAACTGCAAAAGAATTAGTTTTTCCTTGCGCTTTCCTGATTAGGCGTACACACTACGAAGGTGTTCCACTAAACTTGTTGGCCATACGGAATATTGCTTCGGCAAATGCTGTTGAAGACGAACTGAAAGAGCGTATTCGCGAAATTGAAATTATTACAGAGAGTATCCCTAATTCAATTTGGAAAGCCCAAATTGATAATGAAGGTAAATTATCAAATACCTTTATTTCTACGTCCAGTAATAATTTACTGAATGTTCCGAAAGGTACTATTTTGAATAGTTGGGAAAAATTCTTTTCATATGTGTGTCCCGAATACTTGCCGTCCATAAAAAATATGCTGGCACGGGGCGTGGAAAATCCCGGCCGTATATACACTATTGAGTATCGCGTAAAAAAAGGCGATGGCCAATTAGCATGGTTTTGTAGTCGTGGAATGGTAATTCAACGATCTAGTGGTAATTATGCCTATGGTTTTACGTACGATATTACACATCAGAAGAAGGTGGAAGAACAACTAAAAATAAGCGAAAAAAAATTCAGGTTGTTGGTCGAAAAAAATCCCGATGGAGTTGTTTTGATTAATCGAAAAGGAAAAATTGTAGAGTGGAATAAGGCCATTGAAAATATTACCGGAGTCCCGGCTGCCGAGGCTTTGAATGTTTTATATTGGGATTTAGCAACCAACCTTTTACTTGATTCCGATGACCGGGAGCGTTTTCGCAGCGAATTGCAAAGGCTTATTCAAGGAACTTTTGCCGGGGAAAACCAGGAGTGGCTATATCAACTTCACGAAAGTGAACATAAAATGGTAGATGGAACGGAAAAAAACCTGGCCTCGAAACATTTTGAAATAAGTGCCGATAATAAAAAATTCCTATGTGTGTTGGTGCGCGATGTCTCGGAAAGTAAACGTCAAGAGCTACGCCTGAAAGAACTTAACGAGACGAAGGATAAATTCTTTTCTATAATTTCTCACGATTTGAAAAACCCTTTTACTGCCTTTATGGGATTTAGTGAGCTGATGTTGAGGCAGATGGAGAAGGGGCAATATGAAAATATCGATAAGTATGCCAATGCTATTTTTGCAACTGCCCGGCAGGGTGGCGAGCTGCTTACTAACTTGCTCGATTGGTCACGCTCGCAACGTGGGGAAATGAAATTTATGCCCGAGAAGCTAAGTGCTCACCATACTATTCAGTCATGTTTAAACTTTTATCAAGAGTATGCACGGAATAAAGAACTGGAAATTGACGCTCAGGTTAGCTGTGATTTCGATTTTGTTGCCGACAAAAATATGATAGAGTCTGTTCTGCGAAATTTGCTCAATAATGCTATAAAATTTTCGCGACGGGGCGATACCGTAATTGTACATGGAACATATGAAGGAGAAAGTGCAGTATTTTTTGTTCAGGATTTTGGAGTGGGTATGCCTGAGGAGGTGCAAAAAGAACTTTTCAAATTATCGTTTCACTATTCTGAGCCGGGTACAGAGCGTGAGCATGGTACCGGGCTCGGTTTGATGCTATGCAAAGAATTTGTCGATTATCATCATGGAACTATTACCGTGGAAAGTCGGCAGGACATAGGGACAAAAATGGTTGTTTCCATTCCACAAAAAATGAGCAAAGAATGAGAATGCCCAATCGCAATGCGCTTTTTAAGCTAATAAGTTGGGGATCGGTATTTACAGTAATTGTAAGCTCTAATGCAGCGGATTTTCGTAATACAATAATCACCTAAAGCTGTGACTCTACAAATGATTTTATTAACATTTTTCCATTAACCCATTTTGAACTGTGGGTTTATTTGGAGTATGTCGTGAAATTTCCCGCTTAAATACTATTTTTGTTGTCAAATTTTTGAGTTATATGGAAATATCAGAAGTATTTGAATCTTTCAGGAATAAAACCGTGTTTGTAATTGGAGATGTGATGATTGACTCATACATGTGGGGAAAGACAGAACGAATATCGCCTGAAGCACCCGTCCCCGTTGTATCTGTCACACACAAAGAAAATCGGATGGGGGGCGCTGCCAATGTGGGTCTGAATATTAAGGCTATGGGAGCAGATGCTGTGCTTTGTGCCGTTATTGGGAGTGATCCTTACGGAGATATTTTCAGACAATTGCTTGCCAAACGAAACATGACAGATATTGGTATTTTCGACACGTCTGCTCGGCCAACGACTGTTAAAACTCGTGTTATAGCATCGAGTCAGCATTTACTTAGAGTAGATGAGGAGGAGTGTTTGCCGATTGATGATAATCTATCCAAAAAATTTATTCAACACACCACAAGGCTTATCGACATGCAAAAGCCCGATGCTATTATTTTTGAGGATTATGATAAAGGAAATATTACCCCGGAAGTAATAAAGAATGTAGTGGATAAAGCGAAGCAGCTAAATATTCCTGTTCTGGTTGATCCTAAAAAGCGAAATTTTTTCGATTACAATGAAGTAACTCTTTTTAAACCAAATTTTAAAGAGTTGGCAGAAGGGATGAAAATTTCAATCAATAAATCCGATACAAATCAGGTTGCCGAAGCTTCGAATGCCCTTCGCAAAAAATTGAATGCCGACTATGTATTGGTGACGCTTTCAGAGGCTGGCGTTTTACTAGTGGGGGAAAACCAGATGTTTTCTATGCCGGCTCAAAAGCGCGAAATTGCTGACGTTAGCGGTGCAGGCGATACTGTAATTAGCGTTTTAGCTTGTTGCTTTGCTGCCAATGTCGATATACTTACAAGTACTGTAATTGCCAATATTGCTGGAGGATTAGTGTGCGAAAATGTAGGTGTGGTGCCAATCAATAAAGAACAGCTTTTGGATGAGGCTACTCGCTACTTTAAAGCAAATTCATTATAAATTTAGTTTGGATCCTTAAAAACACCAACTATCAGTTATCTTTTTCTGTAGTCACAAATATCCGCATGACTCTAATAAAAGTGCTTGCAAATTTTAGTAAAAACTGAATGGTTGCTGAAATAATATGAAAATAATAAATCTATTAATTTGGTAAAACGAAATAAAAAATAAAAAAATGAAAATATTATTTACAACATTGTTCGTATCCATTTTTTTGTTCATGCATGCACAGTCGTCGCATCGCGACATTATTGATGTACAGCAATATGATATCACTATGGAAGTGACCGATTTTACTGATTATGTGATTTATGCAAATACTCAAATTGTTTTTCAAACAACCCAAAACGAACTCGAAACATTGATTTTCGATTTGTATAAATTACCGGTTGATTCGGTTGTGGTAAATGGAGTAGCTATAGAAAGTTATATGATCGACGATACTTCCGTACAAATTACCTTGCCGTCGCCTATTGCTGCTAACCAACTTGATACGTGTCAGATATTTTATCACGGACAGCCTGAAACAGAACCCGGGTACGGCTGGGGCGGTGTGCATACACTTGGAAGTATGATTTTTAACATGGGAGTAGCTATTGAAGATGTACCCCATGGATTTGGTCGCGGATGGTTTCCCTGTATTGATAATTTTACTGATCGCGCCCATTACAACATCAACATCATTACGCAAAACCAACATCGCGCCATTGCTACCGGTGTGCTCAATGAAGTGGTCGATTTGGACAACGGAAATAAAATGTGGAAATGGGTGTTTAACCAAACTTCTCCTACGTATTTAATTTCTTTTGTTGTTGGCGATTTTACACTCAACTCACAAGAATATTCGGGTGTAGAAGCAACTATTCCGCTTGAAATATATGCCCGTGCAACTGATAGCGCTGCGGCTGCTCAAACATTTGCCGATGTGCCTCAAATGTTGGCTCTTTACGAAGATCTTTTTGGAGTCTATAACTGGGATAAAGCCGGTTATACGGTTGTTAGTTTTGACCGTGGTGCCATGGAACATTTAACCAATATTGCCTATCCCAATTATGCGCTGTCTACAAGTTTGTCTGACCAGGCGCTTGTGGCACACGAACTTTCACATCATTGGTTTGGAAATCAGGTGACTTGCCAAACTTCCGGCGATATGTGGCTCAACGAGGGCTTTGCCAGTTATTGCGAAGCCTTGTATGTGGAGCATTTCAACGGTGTAGCGGCTTACGATAGTTACGTAAAATCGAACCAGCGAAGTGTAGTGAGTACAGCTCATCTGACAGATGGTGGTTACTGGGCATTGAGTGGCATACCAAATTATTTAACCTATTCCACAACGGTTTACAATAAAGGATCTATGATAGTGCACAACCTTCGCCACTACATGGGCGATGAGGCTTTTTTTGCGGGAATTCAAAGCTATTTGGAAACATTTACCGAGAATCATGCTTCATCGGCCGATTTGAGGGATCACTTGACAGAAGTTTCAGGTATTGATTTGACCGGGTTTTTTGATAACTGGGTGTTCCATGGAGGCTTTCCTCAATATTCCATGGACTCAGCAATATTCGATGGTAATACGGTAATGGTTGGTGTGTCGCAAAATAGTGTGGGGCGCGATTTTATTGCCGATGCAAATAGAGTAGAAATTAACTTTGTAGATGCAAATTGGAATGTACATTCGGAATGGATGGAGTTCGATGGACAATCGGGTGTGCAAACCTTTGAGCCCGGTTTTGAACCGGTAATGACCTTGCTGGATTTTTATAATAAAAATGCCGATGTTGTTAATGATCATAATGGAATCATTACAGGAACGGGAACAGAGTATACCTCGGGAGTAGATGTGGTAATGTATCCTCAAACAGTTACCGATTCGGTTTTTTATGTTATTTCAAAAATGAAAAAAGGCGTTTCAGGCAGCGGACAAATAATAGACGATATTGAAGCGCTCGATATGCCATGGTGGTATATTCAGTATGATGCGGTAGGCGAATTTGATACTCGCATGAAATTTACATACCGTACCACAGGCCTCGATCATCTAAACCTTGATCAAAACGATAGCTTAATTATTCTTTATCGCACACATGCAGGTGAAGCCTGGAGTATTCCCGAGCATGGTTGGTATGGCAATGTGGGCGGCGGAAGTTTTATGGTAGAAAATGCTGTTCCGGGGCAATACGCTGTTGGCCGATGGCATGGCCCTACATCATCAATTGAAGCATTAAATTCTATCGATTTCAAAATTTGGCCAAATCCAGCCCGCAACGGATTTTATTATAATTTGGTTGGAGTGGGACACACGCTAAAAATTTATAATGCCAATGGTGTCCTGGTATCTGAAATAGTGATGAACGCGCAAGGCGGACGCCAGTTTTTTGATGCCCATCGTTTATCGTCCGGAACATATTACGTTCAGTTGTTTAAGAATGGACAAAAAATTGCCGTGCAAAAGTGGGTGAAGGTGAGTTAATATCCGGTTATTGAAAAAATAGATTGGAAACCAGCCAAACGTACTCAAAAATTGAGAGATTAATGTTTGCCAAATGACGTTGAAGAAAAAATATAATGAACCGCTATGCCAGTTATTCAATTTCAGAACAGACCAATTTCCTATTCGAAATATCATAAGGGACCGTGTATATTGCTTTTGCATGGGTTTTTAGAGACGAAAGAAGTATGGAATGCTTTTGCTGAAAGTTTTGAAAATTATATGGTTATTGCTCCCGACCTTCCCGGACACGGGGCCTCCGATGTAATAGCAGCTTCGCATACAATGGAACTGATGGCTGATGCCGTTAATGCTATTTTGGAACATGAAAAAATTGAAACGTGTTTTGTATATGGACATTCTATGGGTGGCTATGTTGCAGAGGCTTTCAGTCGTAAATATCCGCAAAAGGTGCAAGCATTGGGACTATTACATTCTACCTTTTATGCCGATAGCGAAGAAAAGAAACAGAATCGCCTGAGAGAAATCGAGTTGATAAAAAATGGAAAACAATCGCTTGTAGTAAGCGGTATGTTACCAAAAATTGTAGCTTCGCAAAATTTGCCTGCTCTTCGCAGTACAGTGGAGAGCATTATGGAGCGAGCCAAACGGTTTAAGCCCGAAGGAATTGTTGCTACGCTCACGGGTATGATGCAACGTGTGGAACATCGGGTCGACCCGATGTTGCCTTTTCATTTAGTGGGAAGTGATGCCGACCAGTTTATTCCACTTGAGGTTTATCAAAAAATGGCCAATGATAATCCGTCAATTCATTACGATTGTATTTTGGATTGTGGGCACACTTCATTTATTGAAAAGCCGCAAATAGTTATTCCTGTAATAAAAAAATTCTTACATTCAGCCACTAAATAAAATTGCAACGTGATCGAAAATAGGAAGCCATCTTTGTTAAAGAAGTTTTTGGAGAGCCTTGGGTTGGTTCTGGTGCTGAACCTACTGGTAAAGCCGTTTTGGATATTCGGAATCGACCGAACAGTACAAAACGTTGTTGGCCCCGAAGAATACGGGATGTATTTTGCGTTGTTTAATTTTTCCCTCATCCTAAATATTTTACTCGATTTAGGACTTACGAACTACAACAATCGGAATATTTCACAACACCAATTTCTTTTATCGAAACACTTTTCGAATATTGTAGTTCTTAAATTTTTGCTTGCCGTAGGTTATTTTATCGTTACACTTGCCGTTGCCGCAGTGTTAGACTATAATTTTACCGAGCTGCGAATACTTCTTCTTCTGGCCTTTAATCAGTTTTTGCTTTCATTTATTTTATACCTCCGTTCTAATTTGGCCGGCCTTCATTTATTTAAAACCGACAGCTTGGTTTCGGTGCTCGACCGCATTCTGATGATTGCTATTTGTTCCATTTTGCTGTGGGGAAATATTGCCGATACACCATTTCGGATTGAATGGTTTATTTATGCACAAACCATTGGCTACAGCCTTACTGCACTTATCGTTTTTGTTTTGGTTTGGCTTAATACCGATTCGTTCAGAATGCATTTCGACATGACCTTTTCACGTGTTATTTTACGTAAAAGCTTACCATATGCCCTGCTTATTTTATTAATGGCTTTTTATTACCGGGTCGATACTGTTATGCTCAACCGGATGCTACCCGATGGAAATGTTCAGTCGGGTATTTATGCTCAGGGCTTTCGTGTGCTCGATGCAGCCTCAATGTTTGCCTTTTTATTTGCCGGATTGTTGCTCCCGATTTTTTCACACATGATTAAAAGACGAGAGCGCATAGACGAGATGGTGAGACTTTCTGTAATGTTGCTTCTTGTGCCGGTAATTTTAATTTCTGTAACCAGCTATTTTTATCGTTATGAACTGATGAACCTGATGTACCATCATCAAGTTGAATTTTCTGCTCCGGTCTTTGGGGTGCTAATTTTGGCACTCATCCCCATTTCTTCGTCTTATATTTTTGGTACGTTACTCACCGCCAACGGATCGTTGAAGTATCTTAATATTATGGCTCTTAGTGGGATGGTAGTAAATGTATCGTTAAACCTCATTCTTATTCCTAAATACCAAGCATATGGTTCGGCCATTGCCAGCATCTTTACACAGGCTGTAGTGGCTCTTATACAGATTGTATTGTCATACAAACTTTTTAATCTCCGACTAAACGTAAGACTTATACTTAAATTCACTGTTTTTATTGGTTTTGTGGTATTGGCAGCAACCTTTATCAACGATTTACCCATCATGTGGGCATTTCAAGCTGTTGTATTACTTGTTGTGGGAATAATATTTTCGTTAAGTATTAGGCTGTTTACCGTTAAGGGATTAATCCGCATTTTAAAGTACAAAAAAGAATAAATGTTAATGATATGGACTACAAACGATTAAATGTTATTGCAGGTTGGGCTACTTTTTTGGTAGCCTCAGTTGTTTATTTACTTACCATTCCGCACACAACCAGTTTTTGGGATTGTGGGGAGTTTATTGCTTCGGCATATAAACTGGAAGTTTCCCATTCTCCGGGAGCACCGTTATTTATGGTTATGGGACGTTTCTTTACGCTATTTGCGGCAAGTCCGGCCGATGCTGCTACTATGATCAATGCCATGTCGGGTATTGCTAGTGCTGCAACAATCATGTTCCTATTTTGGACGATTACCCACCTGGCTCAAAAAATTATGGTTTCGCGCGGCGAGCTAACCCTTGGTCGGCAGATAGCCATTTTGGGTGCCGGTTTTGTAGGTGCCTTTGCGTACATGTTTACCGATACATTTTGGTTTTCTGCTGTGGAAGGTGAGGTATACGCTCTTTCATCGCTTTTTACCGCTGTGGTTTTTTGGGCTATTTTGAAATGGGAGAATGTGGCCGATGAGGCTTATTCAAATCGATGGTTAATCCTTATTGCTTACCTTGTTGGTTTATCAATCGGTGTACACTTACTCAACCTTTTGGCTATTCCAGCTATCATTTTTGTCTATTATTTTCGTAAATACCCAACATCTAAAAAGGGTGTAATTGCCGCCGGGCTCATTTCAGTCGTATTGTTGGCATTTATAATGTATTTTATTATTCCCAATACTGTGGCACTTGCCAGTTATTTCGACCGCTTGTTTGTCAATGGTCTGGGTATGCCGTTTAATTCGGGTGTAGTTTTCTTTGCCATTTTGCTGATAGCTTCTTTAATTTATGGAATTTGGTATACTCATAAAAAAGGAATGGTTTTGGCCAATACTATAATTTTGGGCATTACCGTTATTCTGATCGGATATTCCAGTTATACTATGACGGTTGTTCGCTCTAATGCGAACCCTCCCATGGATCAAAACGATCCCGAAGACTTATTTTCGCTGTTGTCGTACTTAAACCGCGAGCAATATGGCGATCGACCCCTGGTTAAGGGACATTATTATTCTGCTCCTGTTGTCGATAGCGAGGATAAACCCTCTTATCGGAAAAATGGCGATGAGTATGAAAAGTTTGTGAAAGGATTTTCCTATATCTATCACGAAGATTTTATTACATATTTTCCCAGAATGTACAGTAGCGATCAGAATCATGTTCGGGAGTATGAACGATGGGGGCATGTAGAAGGAACACCCATACAGGTACAAGGTGAAACACGCATCAAGCCAACATTTGGAGAAAATATACGCTACTTTTTGTCGTACCAAATCGCATTTATGTATGGCCGATATTTTATGTGGAACTTTGTAGGCCGCCAAAACGATATTCAAGGTCACGGTGAGGCTGCCAATGGGAACTGGCTTTCTGGAATCCCGTTTGTCGATAACACTCGCCTGGGCGATCAGAGCGACTTGCCGGACAATTTGGCCAATCATAATGCCCGAAATACCTATTACTTTTTACCGTTCCTTTTGGGATTAATTGGACTGTTGTATCATTACTCCAGGCATCGTAAAGATTTTTGGGTAGTAACCATGCTGTTTGTCCTTACCGGAATTGCAATTGTTGTGTATTTGAACCAAAATCCATTACAGCCGCGTGAGCGCGACTATGCTTATGCCGGTTCTTTTTATGCTTTTGCTATTTGGATTGGCCTGGGAGTGTTGGCACTTTACGATGGATTACGAAAAGTAGCAAATCAGAAAGTTTCAGCCGTAGCCGCATCGGTTGTTTGTTTGGTAGCCGTTCCCGGATTACTGGGGAGCGAAAACTGGGACGATCACGATCGATCCGGACGATACACTGCACGCGATTTTGCGTTTAATTATCTTAATTCGTGCGAGAAAAATGGAATAATATTTACCAACGGCGATAACGATACCTTTCCATTATGGTATTTGCAAGAAGTTGAGGAAGAACGAACCGATGTTCGAATCGTATGTTTACCCTATTTAAGCACAGATTGGTACATCGACCAAATGAAAAAACAGGCCTACGATTCAGATCCTGTACCTTTTTCTATGGAACACGAAAAATACCGTCAGGGAACCCGCGATATGATTTATGTGCAGGATCGGCCTGACCTATTCATAAATGAGCGCTTTGAGGCCAATAAGTCTTCATTGAGCGATGATTTTAATGATCTTGTGAGCGATCTGCAATCGGTGTTGGAAAGTAGCTCGTTTGCCGATCAGGAGCCCTCTACCTGGGAAGTTATTAAGAATGGCGATTTAACGCCAGTTCAACTCGCTTCCCTTATCAATAAATTAAGTGTAGAAGAGCGAAGTGAAAAGTATGGAATTAATTTAATGCAGGTAGAAGCCCTAAAGAAGAGCTCCCAACAAATGCTTGATGCAATCGGAAAATCGCCAATGCCATTGAAACTGGCTATGGATTTTGTTGCCAACGATGCATCATCGACGAAACTATCGGGGTACGATGGTTCAATGGAAAATTATATTCCAGCCAAAAAATTTGTCATTTCAATCGATAAACAAAAAGTCATCGAAAATGGGGCAGTACAACCTTCCGATACAGCGCTAATTGTCGATCGTATGGTATTTAGCATCAGAGGACGGATGCTAATGAAAAGTGACATGATGATTCTCGATTTACTGGCTAATAATAACTGGGACCGACCTATTTATTTCTCTAGTATTGGCCGGGGAACATTTGCCGATTTACAAAATTATTCGCAGTTAGAAGGCTTTGCCTACCGAATTGTACCCATTAAGAATACCTCAGGAAATTTGGGTCGAATAAATTCCGGACTGCTTTACGATCGGTTCTTTAATACGTTTATGTATCGTAATTTGAATAATGATAATGTTCATTTGGATTGGACAAACAGACGTACACTGAGTGTGGTTAGCTTTAGACGGAAAATGGGACAATTAGCTCAACAATTTATAAAGGAAGGTAAGAAGCAGAAAGCTATTGAAACCCTTGATAAGGCACTCGAAATACTGCCGATTAGTCGACAACCCCTTGATTTTATGGAAACCGAATTTTTCGATGGCTATTATCAGGCGGGAGCCCGCAAAAAGGGAGACCAATTAATGCGAAGTGTTTTTGAAAGCAATCTACAGGAGCTGAATTATTATTTGAAAAACGATCCACGTATTAATGCTGGTTATCAACAAGATCAGCAGATAGCTGTGGCCACCATGCAGGGAGTTGTAATGGCTCTGAAACAAAACAATGCCAATGAGTTGTTTGAAGAACTAAAGGGTAACCTAAAAGAAGTTTTAACAAACAACTCCAATGTGATTCAGCAAATTGAAAGCTATACAGCGCATGAAAAGAATTTAATGAATATTTTCTTCTCTTTACAGGATAATAGTGTTCAGCAATGGTTCCAGAATCTACCACCAGAGGATCGGGCATTTATTGTTGACCTGAATAACTTGAAACGCCAGGATATTCGTATTATGCAACTATACGTTAGCTGGATAGGTGTATAAGTATATCTTTTCAAAATATGTAAAACGAGAGTCGGAAGGCTCTCGTTTTTTTGCTTTCTAAGCTTTTGCAAATTGACTCGTATTGTTCATAAAAGATTACAATGAGTTACATGAATCCTGATTGCATGCAGGACAGGTTGTGTTGTTGTAATTGGCCTGGCAATGCTGAATATCCCGATTTAGAAATATCCAACCGAAGAGCAGACCGATGAGAGTTCGCCGATGGTGAAATGGAGAAGTCGTTTTTCCCAATGTTATTGATGTTTCTTAATTGCAGGAAATTGATTAGTTTTCCGGATTATATTTTTTCGGGTGGTTTGCTTCTAAAAATTTCGGTAATTTTACATTATGAACCGTATCGATCGTATATCTGCCATACTCATTCACTTACAGAGTAAACAAGTGGTAAAAGCCAGTGAAATGGCAAATCGCTTTGGGGTGAGTAAACGCACCATCTATCGCGATATTCGATCGCTTGAAGAGGCCGGTGTGCCCATTGGCGGAGAGGCCGGCGTAGGATACTATCTGGCCGACAACTACCACCTTCCGCCTGTGTCGCTTACCCGCGAAGAGGCCGGTTCGTTTATTTTGGCTGCCAAACTTATGGAAAAACATTCCGACTTTGGCATTAATCAACAGTTTCAGTCAGGACTCACCAAAATAAGGGCAGTATTGCGCAATTCAGATAAATCGTATCTGGAAAATATCGAGGGGCAAATAGCGGTTCTCAAAGCAGCTGACAGCAGTAATACATCAAAACCAACACCTTACCTTTCCATAATCATGCAAGCGATGAGTGAAAAGAAAGTAATTAAGCTCTCCTACTTTTCTGCCTACAGAAATGAGCAAACATTGCGACTGGTTGAGCCATACAATATTTGGTTCTACAGCATGAACTGGCATTTGATCGGGTACTGTCGCATGCGTAAAAGTTACCGCGATTTTCGTATTGACCGCATTCAGCAAGTGAGAATTTCCGACAGAAACTTTGAGAAGCCATTGCACTTTTCCATAGAGCACTATTTTGCTGAAATTGTGCGGAAAGGAGAGCTTTTTAGTGTTCGTTTAATTATGACCAATGAAGTATATGCATTTATTCAGAATACGCGATACTATTTTGGTTTTGTAAGCGAAGAGAAGTTAGATGAAAATCGTTATCAAATGGATTTTCTGGTGAGCGATCTTCAGTACTTAGCCAAATGGATTATTACATTGGGCAATCATGTAGAAATTTTGTTCCCAAAAGCTTTGAAAGAAATTGTGCTGGCCGAAGTAGAAGTGCTTTCTGAGCACTACGGAGTCTAGGGTTTGTGTCTAAACAGTCTAGCTTATTTTCCTTGTTTTTTCGTTTTAGGAAAAAATTCAACAAATTAAAAATAGTCAAATCCTGTTGACATAGGGTTGTCACACATCCGGTATATTTTTGTTTCATTAATAAATTAAAATTATGCTGAAATGGAGATAAAAACGATTCAACCCGTGAAGGTTTTTCACAAAACCGTGAAAACAAATTTGGCAAATATCCATAACTATGTTGGAACAATGCCTGCGCAGCTTATGGAAGAGGCCGACAACTTGGGGCTTAATGTGTGCAGTCCTCAAATATGGAGGTATCTTGGCAGCGATGGAAATCCGGAAACAGAATTTACATTGCAAATTGCCCTTCCCATTGCCGAACCCAACAACAATATTGACAATTTGGCAAAATTGGATGCATTCAAATGTGCCGCGTTTATACATGAAGGTTCCTGGTCGGAATTTGGAAAAGTATATGAGCGCATTATTGGTGATGTAATGACAGCCAGACTAAAAATGAGTGGGGAGACCCGTGAAGTTTATCATCAGGTCGATTTTGAAAATGAGGCCAATAACGTAACTGAAATTCAAATAGGCATTTTATAAAAACAAATAGTCATGAAACACGAATGGCGCAAACACGAAAAAAAGATTTACCTTCCGAAACAAAAACCAGTAGTTGTGGAGGCTCCTGCTTTCAAATACTTTACAATTGGAGGAGAAGGGAACCCAAACAGCGAATTATTCACAGACCGAGTTGAGATACTTTATGCGCTCAGCTACGCTGTAAAGATGAGTCCAAAAAAAAACATGGCTCCCGATGGATATTTTGACTACACTGTTTACCCGCTGGAAGGAATCTGGGATGTTAATGACGAGGCAAAAAAGAAGTCTGACAAACAACTGGACAAAAATAGTCTTGTCTATAAAATCATGATTCGTCAACCCGAATTTGTTGATGACAATTTCGCTCAAAGAATTATTGAGATTGTAAAGGAAAAAAAACCTTATTTGGATCTATCTCAGGTGAAATTTGAGCAAATTGAAGAGGGTAAATGTGTGCAGATGTTGCATGTAGGTAGCTACGATGATGAGCCAGCCAGCTTTGAACAGATGAAAGCATTTGCAGAGCAAAATGGTTTTCGTCGGCTCTCTAAAAACCATAAAGAGATCTATTTAACCGATGCAAGAAAAGTGGCGCCAGAGAAACTGAAAACAGTATTGCGTTTTGAAGTGGAATAATGCGCAGCTAAAAACCTCATAGAAAGAATCATTAACCAAATTAAAGATAAGAGAAATGAAAAGACTAATTATTGCAACATTACTTGGTGTCGCCTCCGGTTTTATTTGCTACGCGTTCGCTTCAAGCGGACAGGAAGTTGCTTTTTGGATGGCTGTTAGCATTATTTTTAGCCGCACTTTAATTGGCTTTGCTATTGGTATTAGCCGCTTAAAAATGGGGCACTGGGCGCTTCACGGAACTATTATGGGTTTGATTTTTAGCCTTCCCGGCAGCTTTGCCGTTATGGCCGGGCCTGCCAATCCCGATTTTTGCCCCGCAACTATGTTTTTTATGACTTTGATTATGGGAATGCTTTATGGGCTAATAATTGAACTCATTACATCTATTGTTTTTAAAGCAAAACAGTAAATTAGCGAAATAATCTAAAATGACTGTCATCGGGTGGATATTAGGAAAATATTCACCCGACGACAAAATATTTACAGCTATGGATAAAATTATTGATCTTACACCAGAAAACATTGCCGGCCAGCATATTTGCTGCGCCATGGCCGACAAAAAAAGTTTAGGCGGTACCAATGCTAAAAAAGCCATTATTGCCAGAGAATACCCCAATGGCTATCGTTTTAAAAAGCTGAATGTGAATGGAAAAGTATTTATCGAATATGCTCCTGCCGAAATTACCATTAGTCCGGTTCTTGCTCCCGGATTTTTGCAAATTCAGTGCTTTTGGGTTTCGGGCAAGTATAAGGGGCAAGGGTGGGGTAGGAAGCTAATTGAAGCGTGTTTGCTCGATGCGCAAGATAAAAATGGAATTGTAGCCGTTTCGAGCAAAAAGAAACGCCCATTTTTGGCTGATCCAAAATTTCTAAAAGCTTTCGGGTTCGAAATAGTAGACGAAGCACCGCCATATTTTAATTTGTGGGCTTTGAAAAACAAAAACGTCCCCGATCCCAAATTTAGCGATGCCGCAAAAGCCCATCAATGCACCAAAAATGGAATAGTTGTGTATTACACAGCCCAATGTCCGTTTACCGATTATTATGTGAAAAACGAGATGGTGGAGATAGCTAAAAGCTACGGTAAAGCGTTAGAAGTAATTCCGGTAACCACGGCCGATCAGGCTATGAACGTACCCACCGCCTTTCCGCTCTATACCGTTTTTGTCGATGGCCAGTTTCTATCGCACGAAATTCTCACCCATAAACGGTTTGCCAAGCTTTTTGAGCAATTGGGATAAATAGGTTTATGATTGCGTATGGCTTTCATTTCTAATTTTATGTTTTGCAGATTTTGTGTTAAAACAATATATTTGCTTTGTAAAGAAAAATATGCTGTATGAGAAAATTGAATTTATTGTTATTGTTGATCGTTTTTGTAAAGCTGGTGAATGGACAAGACCAGGCGCAAAACGATAGAAATATCACACTTAAATTGCCCCTTTCTTCTTTTGCAGGAGATATTTGTGCCGAGAGCATGGGAATAGGACTCGGACTTGAAAAAATGATTAAGCCCGGTTTGGCGATTTCGCAGGAACTAAACTATATTTTTCATGTCGATAACGCATCGATTTTAAAAGAGGCTTTAGAAACAATAAACGGAATTAAGCTAACTACAGAAGTAAGGAAATATTTGAGTAAAAATGAAGCACCGCAGAGTGGTTTTTTTGTAACCACCGAGATGAAAAATATCTTCACAAACTCGACAAAGGAAGCAGTTTCCATCGAGGGCGTTAAAGCCCGGAATGAAATAAACAGGTATCGGTCTCATTTAACGTTAAATGTTGGAATGCTGTTTTATTGGGATAAAAACAAGAATAGTAATTTAACAATTGAACTTTTAGGAGGTGGCGGCCTTGGTTATGTCAACGCAGAATCGAGTATTGACACTGATAATTTGGTAGAAAGGTCAAAGTACAATACCGCAAACAAAATTTACCCATGTTTTAATTTGGATATAAAAATAGGCTATGTAATTAAGTAGCCTCTACAAAAAAAATCCATTTTCTTCGTTACGCTTACATTCAAAATGGTCATTTATATGAGTAAAATCACATTTTTCAGGCTTCGCAAGCCTCGAAAATGAAGCGTTCTTGCCGGAGACAGGACTTTTCGTGTTGGTATATATAACTGCGAAACTTCAGTAGTTGAAATCGTCACCAAATACATAATGAAGCACAACAAGCGATTAAACAACCAATGCAGCAATCAAACACGCTGCCCAACCCAAAAGCTGTACCCATTTTTTGAGCGAATTTACTAACAAAAACCATTGGTGCATAATCCGAAACAATGCAACAACAAGTGGTTTAGCAAAAAAATTAGCAATATAGCAATGCAATTTACTGATACGTTGCCCAATCTTTTATCAACTGAAATACGCCCCCTCTTCCCTCTGCCTTCTTTTTTCGGTAATTGTGTCCATCGAAAAATACTTTATAGGAAACCGATGGCAAAAAGGTGAAAAAACTTTTTTGATAAAGCTCAACATCCTGATAATTTTCATCAGCACTGGAAAAACCCACTTCGAATTTATCTGATGTATTATAATAGTAAAGCACAGGGTTTTTACGATTATAGGCGTTATATACCGAAAATGTCCACAATGTACGATTTCCTCTTTTACTTGTTCCTTCGAGCGTCATTCCAATATCTAAACGGTGAGAGTTTTTCATACGCGCACTATTTTTATCGCCATACAGAAATGCTTCGTTGAGAGCCATGCCGCTATTGGTCGGGGTTTCAATAAGGTATCGGCCAATAATTGGTGTGTAGGGCATTCCGCTGCTAAAACTCCACGATTCAGCAAACGCAACTCGTTTATTTAACTTGTACCGGAGCGTGGCGTTTATGCTGTGTGGACGGTCGTAGTTTGAAACAAACCAATCATTATTATTAACACCTTCAAATTTTCGAAATGCCCGACTATAGGTGTAGGCTAAATCGCCTTTAAATTTACCTTTTCCTTTACTCAGGGAAAATTCAATACCATAAGCGTCTCCACGCCCATTGGTTATAATTTTATCGAGTAAATGTTCGTCGCCCGAAAGAATTGCGCTTCCTATGGGAGCCATCGCCAAATTGCGCATTTTTTTATAATAGCCATTTGTCTGCATTTCGATGGTGCCTCCAAAAAATTGGGTTGAAAAACCTACCGCACTCAAGTGCACCGACGCAGGTTTTACCCGTTCGTTGGCAGCTATCCAAATTTCGTTGGCCAAACCACCATTGCCAGCCATAAGCAAGTGGTTGTATTGGTTTACATGCATATAACCGGCGTTTAGTGTAAGGTTTTCGAGCAAACTATAATTGACATCCAAGCGGGGTTCTGCTGATAAATACAGAAAATCATCGGCCTGATACGCTGTAGCGCGTACTCCTGCTGTTCCCCAAAAATGTGAACCTATATTCCAATTGTTATCGATAAACAAAGAGTTGACCTGCGACCAACTTACTCCGGCACTGCGCGAATTTTCCAAGGTAGCCTTTATTCTTTTTGGCTGATTTTTCAAAAATGAGAAGTTACCGCCAAATTCTATATCGTAGCTATTGTTGAGCCGATATTTCCATACCGACTTACCTGAATAATCGACTACAGTCGATTTCATACTATTGAGATAATGCTCTTTTTCACTTTCACCGTTATACGTAGCATCGAACTGGTAACGCAGTCGGTAACGTGTAAGCGACAGGGTTTGTGTTCCGGTTAACCCGTTTGGCGATGTATAGACCCAACGCCCCGATGCAAGCCAATTACCCCAAACCTGTGCCTCGTGATATTTAACATTGCTATATGAAGTTTTCTTTGACCAATTATGAAGATAATCGTCGCCCTGATACAAGTTAAAATATAAACTATGGGATGTATGGGGGCGCCACGAGAGTTTCGCATTTATATCGTGAAATCCAAATGCCCAAACGTAATCATCAATATTCGTAAAATATGTAGCAGTACCTATTAAAGCATCGTAAAAGGTTTTACGCGCAGTGACAATAAAACTGGAGTTTTTGAACATGGCCGGGCCTTCAATTACTCCTGATGCATCGGTTACTCCAAAACTAAAACTACCTGAATACTTATTTTTATCGCCCTCGCGTTGCGAAATATCGAGTATAGAGCTCAATTTGCCACCATACCGTGCAGGGAAAGCCCCCACATACAAATCGAGGCCATTGATAATATCGGGGTTAAACACCGACAGAAAACCACCAAAATGGTGCACGTGAATGAGCGGTACGCCATCGAACAAATATAGATTTTGGCCGGCATCGCCGCCACGAACCTGCATAAGACTACTTCCCTCGTGCTGCATTTGAATACCCGGTTTTGCTTCCAGTATTTTGAGCACATCGGGTTTTGCTCCCAAAACGGGAACCGTTCGCATATCTTCAGCACTTAGGGTTATTTTCCCGACTTTCCGTTCTTTTTTGCCCACTACAAGAACTTCGTCCAATAATGCTCCCGACTCCAATAAAATGGAAACAAGCGTATCTTTTGAGGTCAGTAATTCTATACTTTTCGATTTATAGCCAACATATGAAACAGCTATTGTAGCAGGCGTTTTAATCTTAATGGAAAAAAAGCCATCGTTATCGGAGGTCGTTCCCACAGTTCCCGACCCAATCATAATGTACGCACCAATGAGCCGCTCACCGGTTTCGAAATCGGAAACATAGCCCGATACAGTAGTTTGACTTACTAATATCTTTGTTAGTATCGTCAAAACAATGAAGAAAATATATTTCATTATCAATAAAAAGTGCCAATGATTAATTGTTAATTATTATACGCATATCCGTTTTTGTACCTAAAACAGAACCAATGTAGTGAAAATCAATTGTTCTGCCCCAAATCCGCCACCTGGCGGAAGCAATTGATTTTCTGCACATCCGCCAGCTGGCGGATGTGCAGAAAATCAAAATCAAATTAGGTATAAAAACGGAT
>JAQICA010000030.1 GCA_027858775.1 Salinivirgaceae bacterium
CAAAAGCTAAAACAACGGGAAGCAAATTTTTCTCAAAAGTCTGAAGAGGTAAATCGCAAAAAACGCGAACTGGACGCCATTAAAGAAAACCTTACAGCCCAAATGGATCTCCTCGAGAAAAAAGAGGCCGAAGTGGAGAAAATGCACAAAACGCAGGTTGAGCAACTTGAAGCAATCAGCGGATTATCTGTCGAAGATGCCAAAATGCAACTCGTTGAATCGCTCAAAGCCGAAGCCCGAACAGAAGCAATGTCGTACATTAACGACATAATGGAAGAGGCTAAAATGACAGCCAACAAGGAAGCAAAACGCATCGTCATACAAACTATTCAGCGCGTTGCAACGGAAGAGGCAATTGAGAATGCTGTTACCGTGTTCAATATCGACAACGACGATATTAAAGGACGAATAATCGGTCGCGAAGGACGAAATATCAGGGCGCTGGAAGCAGCAACCGGAATCGAAATTGTAGTGGACGACACTCCTGAAGCAATTATTTTAAGCGGATTCGATCCGGTGCGTAGAGAGATTGCACGTTTAGCTCTTCACCAACTGGTAACCGATGGTCGCATACACCCGGCACGCATTGAGGAGGTAGTTGCTAAAACGCAAAAACAAATTGAAGAGGAAATTATCGAAACCGGTAAGCGTACAGCAATTGACCTTGGAGTGCACGGATTGCACCCTGAGCTAATTCGCTTAATCGGAAAAATGAAATACCGCAGCTCATATGGGCAAAACCTACTGCAACACAGCCGCGAAGTTGCAAACTTGTGTGCTATTATGGCATCGGAGCTTGGGCTGAATACCAAACTGGCTAAACGCGCCGGACTACTACACGATATTGGCAAAGTACCTGATGATGATCCGGAAATTCCACACGCAATTTTCGGAATGAAACTGGCCGAAAAGTTTAAAGAGAAACCTGAAGTATGCAATGCAATTGGTGCTCACCACGATGAAATTGAGATGAACACACTTATTGCACCTATTGTGCAAGTGTGTGACGCCATTTCAGGAGCACGCCCGGGAGCCCGAAGAGAAGTTGTTGAATCGTACATTAAGCGCCTAAAAGACCTCGAAAATCTTGCATTGCGTCATGATGGCGTACTGAAAACTTACGCAATACAGGCTGGTCGCGAACTAAGAGTAATTGTGGGTAGCGACAAAGTTACCGACAAAGATTCTGAAGCACTTTCATTTGAAATTTCGAAACAAATTCAAGATGAGATGACCTATCCCGGACAGGTTAAGGTAACCGTTATAAGGGAAACTAGATCAGTAACTTACGCAAAATAAAAAAACTCGATTTATACAAAAAACCAGTCTTTTGAAAAGTCAAAAGACTGGTTTTTTTAATGCGAAAAAATAAGCTCCACAAAAATTGTTTTCGCCTACTTTTACAACACATTGCTAAAAAAATATGTCAATATATTTTATTGTCGATTGAATAGTTTGTAATTTCATCCGACTTTTATACGCGTATGATGAATAATAAAAAAATACTCATAACAGGGGTTGCTGGATTTATCGGCTCAAACCTTGCTGAAGCCTTTCTGAATAAAGGATGTGAAGTAATTGGACTTGACAACTTTGCAACTGGAAAGCCGGAAAATATAGAACAACTGCTCAAAAAAAATGCATTCACTTTTCAGGAAGGAGATATACGCAACCGCGCCATACTTGATAAAATAATGCCCGGCACCGATGCTGTTCTTCACCAGGCTGCTCTGGGATCGGTTCCACGCAGTATCAAAGATCCGGTTACATCGATTGATGTGAATATAACCGGAACAACAAACGTTTTTTTTGCAGCTCACCAACACAACGTTAAGCGGGTTGTATATGCTGCCAGTTCATCGACCTATGGCGACAGCGAAGACCTGCCCAAGGTTGAACACAAAATTGGGAAACCCCTTTCACCTTACGCTATCAGTAAATATGTAAACGAAATAATAGCCGAAAATTTCCACCAAATATATGGACTCGACACCATTGGCTTACGCTATTTCAATGTTTTTGGAAAACGCCAGGATCCGCAAAGTACTTACGCGGCCGTTATTCCGAAATTTGTAAGTCAGCTAATGCAGCTAGAATCCCCACGAATAAATGGCGACGGATCATACTCCAGAGATTTCACTTATGTGGAAAATGTGATATTAGCCAATATGCTGGCCTTAGAAACACCCGATCCAGAAGCACTAAACAAGGTTTATAACGTTGCCTGCGGAGATAGAACTTCACTAAACGAACTGTTTGCACTCATCAAAAAAGAACTTATTCGGCACAATCCAAAGATACAAACAATTGAACCTACATATGGTGCCGTGCGAAATGGCGACGTACCCCATTCGCTGGCCAGTATAGAATTAGCTCAAAAGCATTTGGGATACAATCCAAAATACACCGTAGGTCAGGGACTTACAGAAGCAATCGACTGGTATTGGAATAATTTGTAAATTAAGAACTATGGAAAACATACAGATGGTCGACCTGCAAACGCAGTATAAACGACTACAACCTGAAATAGACAAAGGCATAAGAGAGGTAATTGAAAATGCACAATTTATAAACGGCCCCGAAGTTAAATCGTTTTCTAAAGAACTGGCCAAATACTTACGCGTAAAGCATGTTATACCATGTGCAAACGGCACCGATGCGCTGCAAATTGCCCTAATGGCAGCAGGAATAGGTCCGGGCGACGAAGTGATTACAACCAATTTCACCTTTATTGCAACCGTAGAAGTTGTCGCGCTTTTGGGAGCAAAACCCGTTTTGGCAGATGTTAATCCAGACGACTTCACTATAAACACCAATCAAATTGAGAGCCTTATAACCGAAAAAACAAAGGCAATTGTCCCTGTTCACCTATTCGGGCAATGTGCAAATATGGCTGAAATTATGCGCATTGCAAAAGAACACAACCTCGTTGTAATTGAAGATACCGCTCAGGCCATTGGATCTGATTATTTTATAAAGAATAAACCGATAAAAGCAGGAACAATTGGGCACATAGGCTGTACATCATTCTTCCCATCAAAAAACTTGGGTTGCTATGGCGATGGAGGAGCGCTTTACACGAACGATGATCAACTTGCCGAGGCAGCTAAAAGTATAACCAACCACGGCAGTACTATTAAATATTATCACGACCGAATTGGTGTAAACAGTAGACTCGATTCCATGCAGGCTGCCATATTGCGCGTAAAACTAAAGCAACTCGACGATTTTAACCACAGGCGCCAAGCTGGCGCTATTTTTTACGACCACTACTTATCGCTGATTCCAGAAGTAGAAATACCTGTAAAAATCGACACATCGACACATACATACCACCAATACACTATAAAAGTACCCAAAGGACAAAACACTGAACTCCAAGCATATTTGAAAGAACGGAATATACCGGCAATGGTTTATTATCCGGTGCCTTTGAACAAACAAGAAGCTTTTATGAACTACACCGATGACCGGGAATTCCCCGTATCGGAAGATCTGGCCAAGAGTGTATTGTCATTGCCCATGCACACAGAGTTAACAAAAGACCAATTGTCAAACATTTGCCAAACCATAAAAACCTATTTCGATGAAAGACGCTAACATTTCAATTCATGCAACAGCAGTTGTTGATGAACCTTGCCAAATTGGCGCGGGCACAAAAGTGTGGCACTTTACCCACATTATGAAAAATTGCCACATAGGCGAAAACTGTAATCTTGGACAAAATGTGGTGATTTCACCCGACGTGGTTTTGGGTAATAATGTAAAAGTACAAAACAACGTATCGATCTATACCGGTGTCATCTGTGAAGACGACGTATTTCTGGGCCCTAGTATGGTGTTTACCAACGTAACTAACCCACGAAGTGCCGTTATACGTCGCGATCAGTACGCAAAAACCACGGTGAAAATAGGAGCAACCATTGGCGCCAATGCGACCATCGTATGTGGACATGATATTGGAAGGTTTGCATTTATTGGAGCCGGCGCTGTTGTAACCAAAAATGTTCCCGATTATGCACTGGTAGTGGGCAACCCATCGCGGCAAATAGGCTGGATGAGTGAGTACGGGCACAGACTCGAGTTCGATGAAACAAACCATGCAACGTGCCCGGAAAGCAACCAACGGTACGTTCTTAAAGATAACCAGGTGCAAAAAATTGCTTGATTATGCTAAAAACTTATTTCTTTATACCGGCCACCCGTAAAAAATTTATCGATAAAATGCCATTTATCGATGCCGATGAGTTCGTATTCGATTTAGAAGATGCAATTGCCGAAAACGACAGTGAGTCGGCTTTTGAAAACCTTCAGAATATTGAAAATCGTGATCAATATATAGTTAGACCACGACTGTACACCAGCTCAGGCAAATTGATGAATAATAAACTGGAGAAGCTCATTGACATGGGCTTTCACCGTTTTTTTATTCCCAAAACAGATACTCCTGCCATGCTGGACGATTTGCTCAACGTGTTTAATTATTACGAAATAGATAATTTGGAATGGTACTACCTGATTGAATCGCCTGCAGCACTAATGAACATTAAAGAGATGGCTCTTTCGGGCAAATATCCACTCAAAGGTATTTGTTTGGGCAGCCAGGATTACGCAGCCGAGATGGGCATGTCGTATTCCCTGGAGACCATCAGTTGGGCGCGTCATTACGTACTCAATGTAGCCAAAGCCTGCAAAATCGAAGCTATCGATATGGCTTCGATGGTGTTAAAAGATCGGAAATTATTCGAAACCGAATGTCATCAATCATTTAGAATGGGCTACGACTCCAAGCTGGTGGTCCACCCTGCCCAACTTGAAGTATTGCACGACCTGGATTATTATTCAAAAGAAGAGATTGAGCAGGCGCAGTATATCAACGAAAAAGTGAACCTTTCTGAATTAAAAAATTTCTCAGTGATTACGGTCGATGGCTTGCTATACGAGCGTCCCCACATTAATCGGGTAAAGAAAATTTTGAATTATATTAAAAAACACGAAAATAAATAAATATGAAGACTTTTTGGATCATTGGTGTAGCCGGATATATCGCCGTAAGGCACCTAAAAGCGGTAAAGGAAACCGGAAACGAAGTTATTGCCGCACTCGACAAATTTGACAGTGTGGGTATAATGGACTCGTATTTTCCCGGCGCAGATTTTTTCACAGAATTTGAACGTTTCGACAGGCACGTTGATAAATTAAAGCGAAAAAATGCGCCACTGGATTACGTGACCATTTGTTCACCTAACTACTTGCACGATTCGCACATTCGTTTTGCCATTCGTCAGGGAGCCGATGCTATTTGCGAAAAGCCCCTGGTACTTAACCCATGGAATGTGGAAGGCTTAATGGCACTTGAGGAAGAGTCCGGGCAGAAGATTTACAACATTCTACAGTTACGGTATCATCCTGCTATACTGGAGTTAAAGAAAAAAGTAGAGGCTCAACCAGATAAAATACACGACATTGATTTAACGTACATCACCAGTCGCGGAAAATGGTATCACTTTTCGTGGAAAGGCGATCCGTTGAAATCCGGCGGTATAGCCACAAATATAGGCATTCATTTTTTCGATATGCTTACCTGGATTTTTGGAGATGTGGAACAAAACATCACTCATAAATTAACCGACACAGAAGCTTCCGGCGTTTTGCTTCTTAAAAAGGCTCGTGTAAGATGGTTTCTAAGTGTAGACTATGAGAACGTGCCGGAAGATATTAAAGCTCGAGGCCAACGCACATACCGATCGATTACTGTCGATGGCGATGAGGTAGAGTTTAGCGGAGGTTTCACGGATTTGCACACCAAAAGCTACGAAGAAATTCTCGCGGGCAATGGTTTTGGTCCAAAAGATTCGCAGACTTCCATAAAAATTGTACACGACATCAGAACAGCGCCAATTAGTCCGCTAAAAGGTGATTACCATCCATTTCTTAACAAATAAACAATGAATAAAACGAGACTTGTCATCATTCTCAACCTGTTAATCAATATAATTTGTCGGGATTAGTTAAAATAACCATTTTTGAAAAAAAAATAAAGCTATGTATAACGATATTCTTAAAGGAGATAAAATAATATCTGTAATTGGTCTTGGTTATGTTGGCCTGCCCATTGCACTTGAGTTTGCAAGAAAAGCAAAAGTAATTGGTTTCGACATTAAAGAAGACCGTGTTGAACTAATGAAAAAAGGAATCGACCCAAGCCGTGAGTTGAAGTCTTCGGAATTTGAAGGCTGTGACATTGAATTTACTGCAAACCCCGATGACTTAAAAAAAGCACATTTCCATATTGTAGCTGTTCCAACTCCAATTAACGAACATCGTCTGCCCGATCTGAAACCATTGCTTGCCGCATCGAAAACCGTTGGGAAAGTGCTGAAAAAAGGCGACTACGTAGTGTTCGAATCAACAGTTTATCCCGGATGCACCGAAGAAGACTGCATCCCCGTACTGGAAGAGCATTCAAATTTGAAATTCCCAGAGGATTTTAAAGTCGGATTCTCACCCGAACGAATCAATCCGGGCGACCGCGAACACACACTTACTACAATTAAAAAAGTGGTTTCAGGAAACGATGCAGAAGCATTAGAGAATATTGCCAAAATATACGAAATGGTAATTACAGCAGGTATTCACCGTGCTGCTACCATTAAAGTTGCCGAGGCAGCAAAAATTATTGAAAACACACAGCGCGATGTAAACATTGCACTAATGAACGAGCTTTCAATGATTTTTAACAAACTCGATATTAATACATACGATGTACTCGAAGCTGCCGGTACAAAGTGGAACTTCCTGAAGTTCTTCCCCGGGCTGGTTGGTGGACACTGTATTGGCGTTGACCCATACTACTTGCTTTACAAAGCCAAGGAATTAGGATATCACCCACGCATGATCGATAGTGGCCGCTCTATAAATGACGGAATGGGCGCTTACATTGTAAAAGAGGTGGTAAAAAAGCTCGTGGGCATGGACAAGAATGTAAAAGGAAGCCGTGTGCTAATTATGGGTATTACGTTTAAAGAAGACGTAGCTGATATTCGGAATTCGAAAGTTGTGGATTTAGTACACGAATTTGAAAGCTTTGGTGTAAACGTAGATGTAATAGATGAAATGGCCGACAGCAAAGAAGTTTTTGATGAGTACGGAATAAAACTTGCCGATAGACCCAATGGAAAATATGATGTGGTTTGCGCAGCAGTGCAGCACAGACCCTATAAACTAATGGGTAAAGACGACTTTTCGAAGTTGGGAGTAGAGAAAAGTATTTTTGTAGATGTAAAAGGCATTTTTAAAAATAAAGTC
The DNA here is from genome assembly GCA_027858775.1 of Salinivirgaceae bacterium. Classification (GTDB taxonomy): domain Bacteria; phylum Bacteroidota; class Bacteroidia; order Bacteroidales; family Salinivirgaceae; genus Salinivirga. The sequence goes on from JAQICA010000030.1 coordinate 7,309, forward strand.
GATACAGAACAATTCGTTTACTGGAGTTTATAATCCGGTAAAAAGTTGACTCGATACTAAGGTTGTCTCCAAAGCAGTTTAAATAACCATGAGCCACATAACCATAAAACTTATGGAAAGTGTGGTTCAACTGCCTTGGGGACAGCCTTATTTTGTGATAGAAGCAAAATTTCAGCCAGGAAAAACTAATTTGCAATTGACTTGTTTGCAGTAAACCAACTATTAAATCTCGAAAAAACGAAATTTGAACAATTGAATGAGAGACCTTACCACAGGAAGCGAAAGCAAACAAATTTTTTATTTTGCCCTACCAATGCTAGTAGGGAACTTGTTTCAGCAATTCTACAACATCGTTGACAGTATTATCGTTGGTAATCTTATTAACAAGCAGGCTCTTGCCGCTGTAGGCGCCTCGTTTCCGGTTATTTTCACACTCATTTCTTTTGTTATTGGGATTGGCTCAGGAGCTACAATTGTTATTTCTCAATATTTTGGAGCAAAACAGATGAATAAGGTTGTACGTGCCATCGATACCACTTACATTTTCATGTTCTTTATATCCATTGTAGTAACGGCAATCGGATTTTTGTTTGGCGAATCAATATTCAGGCTTCTGGCACTACCGGAACGACTTTTACCTGAAGCGCTGGAGTATTTTCACATTTACATGATTGGGGCATTTGTCTTTTTTGGATTCAACACAACAAGCTCTATTCTGCGTGGTTTAGGCGACAGTAAAACACCTGTGTATTTTCTAATCATTGCTACTTTGGTGAACGTGGGACTCGACCTTTTATTTATCGGAGTATTCAAATGGGGAATAGCCGGTGCTGCCTGGGCAACAGTTATTTCGCAGGGAGGTGCCTTTTTTTCTGCCATTTTATACTTGAATCGGACACATTCCCTAATGAAATTTTCGTTAAGAAATTGGGTTTTCGACATTGGCATATTTAAACAAAGTTTGCGCATCGGCCTTCCCACGTCGTTTCAGCAATCATTTGTTGCTATTGGAATGACTGCTGTAATGGGAATTGTAAACCAATTTGGGACCAACGTAATTGCCGCCTACAGTGTGGGCATGCGACTCAACTCCCTTGCAACCTTACCCGCAATGACCTTGGGTTCGGCACTCTCTACATTTGTAGGGCAAAACCTAGGTGCTAATAAAGTAGAACGAGTGCGCAAAGGATTCCTGTCGACTATGGGCATATCGGGCATCATCAGTGTTGCTGTTTCGTTAGTGGTTGTTTTTTTCGGCAAACTGCTAATGGCCTTATTTACGCAAGATGCTACGGTAATTGCAATTGGTGCCGAATACCTTACCATAGTCGGATCGTTTTACATCGTTTTTTCCATTATGTTTAGCTTGGTGGGTGTGCTAAGAGGAGCAGGCGCTACCATCATTCCAATGATTTCATCCATTCTGTCCCTCTGGGTTGTACGAATACCGCTGGCATACACACTTTCTGATACCATGGGCTACACTGGAATTTGGTGGGCTAACCCAATTGGCTGGTTCGCCGGACTCTCTATTGTTTTAATTTATTACCTTAGCGGAAAATGGAAAAACAAAGGAGTGGTAAAACTACAAGTCAAACAGCAAGAATAACCCTTAGAAAACTGCGCCTAACCTAGTCTGGCTATGGAACAACAGCATTTTAGGTTTTTCAACTCTAAAAACGTCTGAGAAGATTCTGACAATTAATAAATTATAAATTCCAATAGTGGCTGACTTTTCTTGTTAAGTGGTGGTTAATAAACCCGATTAAATTATTGATATTTCATAAATTATTTTATTTTTGTATTAGGACTGCAACCAAGCCATATTATGCGATTTTTTGAAACAAGCAAAAAGGAAAAAAGTGTATTGGATCTTTTCACTTACGACCTCACCACATTTTTTTATGGTGAGTACAAAGAAGTGGAAAGTTTCGACACTGAAGCTATGTTCATGATCGTCTATGAGCGTAAACTGCCATGGAACGAAATGAATTTGCTGGATAATGTGCAGTTTAAAGTTTTTTTTGATAAGAACAACTTCACCGGTAGCAATCCTATAAATGTTAGACTTTTTAGTACAGAATCGGAAATTACACCCAAGAAAGTAGCCAGGTTAGTCAATAGCATTGTAGAGCTATACGGCAACGACGATTACGAAGGTGGAGAGTGGAGTGATACAGAAGAAGAAGCTTTTACCGCTTATAAGTGGGATCGGAAATGGTCTATTCAAGAGGGAGAAAGTTTTATAACGATGAATTACGATGGAGAAACATTCGAAATGAATATTTTATTCCTTAATAATATTATTAAGCATACCGGTAAATACCTCAACATAAAGAGTTAATCGCAAGTGTTCCCTCTTTTCACTCACAACTATCACCACAAAACTTTCTATCAATTTTTCTTATTTTTGCAATCCGGGTTTTTCCTACCTCTGCGCGGTTGTACCTCTGTTTTATTCACTATTTTTTAATTAATCACCATTTAGATACCGCGAAGAACATGGAAAAACCTGCTTCCCTAACATCTCGCGAACGGGGATGGAGATTGAACGACCGCACCAAACAGAAACTGTAACTCTTAGTTTCAACTAGTATGAAGCGATAAAGCTACTCGCATATGACAACAGGAAGCAAGAGGAGCTTACTATCATAATAAATGATTCGCGCCCCACTTTACTCGGATGTGTTACGTGGCCGGCAAAAAGTGGATCACTTCATAAAATTGTGGACTACAAAAAACTTAAATTTTAATATTAAACAGAAACTTATAATAATCATAATATTCTTTTTGTTTATTAACCTTTGATGAATTCTAACCTTCATTTTTGCTTGACCAAAAACGAAGCAAAA
>JAQICA010000087.1 GCA_027858775.1 Salinivirgaceae bacterium
GTGCCAGCACGAAAACTACCTGCTTTTCTGAGTGCTTGATTCGAAAAGTTCAAGTTCAAGGCTTGGCCTTTCTGAAAATCAAGGCGTTTACTTTCGTAAATAACTGTTTTCAGAAAGGGCGTAACGCAGAAATTGGACTTTTCGGGCAAGCACTATTTAGTGAGAAGATCCCGTTGATAAGTTGCTGTGAGAATGTTGGTATGGAAAGGTGGGTAGGTAGAGAATAAAGAAGGGAGCCAATAAATCTACCCGTTAGAAATGTTGAAAGCAACTATGAAAAGCTATCCTCGTGCGATTCCGCTATGAACAAAATGGAGAGGATAAAGCTGCGACTCCCTTCTTTTTTTTGACTATGAGAACCTCGTCTGAAATACAGACCATTGTTTTATTTATGCTTTTTTACCAAATTCAGCCTTATTTTGCTAATCGAGTGTGGTAATTTAAACCTTACTTATTAGCTTGTTTGTGCAAACATACGCTGAATAGTACATATAGAAAAGCCAATTAACACTAATGAGGGAAAACACCTAGTCTTGGGTTTTCAAGGGTTGATGGGAGTAATTTGGTGAATTGAGGGTATGTTTTGTCTTTCTAATTGCCAGAATATCAGTGATTAATGGAGTTGGTGTTGGATCGGAGTACGGTAGTTCGTAAATGATTATTTTATTTGTTAGGTTATTTTTGCCGATTCAAAAAAAGAAAAATATTAAAATAATTATCAACGGCACGTTAAGTGCACCACATAAAGCTTTTATCATTATAAAAAAGGGGGTTGTTGATAACTTGCCCGCCAACACCAGATCAAATTTTATATATTTGCGAAAATTTGTTGAACTTATGATGGCGAATTATTCAGAGGAGCACATAAAAACGCTCGATTGGAAAGATCACATCCGGACCCGTCCGGGAATGTATATCGGAAAACTTGGCGATGGTACCGCTGCCGATGATGGTATTTACATACTCATTAAGGAGGTGATGGACAACTCCGTTGATGAGTACACAATGGGTTTTGGAAAACAAATCGATATCACTATCGATGGCCGTCAGGTGCGTGTTCGTGACCATGGACGTGGTATTCCGCTGGGTAAATTGCTCGACGTGTCATCGAAAATGAATACCGGTGCCAAGTACGATAATGAGGTGTTCAAAAAAACGGTGGGCCTCAATGGCGTTGGTATAAAAGCGGTTAATGCGTTATCTACTCAATTCGATGTTACTTCGCACAGAAATGGCGAGAAAAAATGTATTCGTTACAATGCCGGTACAGTTGTCGAAGATGGTGGCGTTGTGCCAAGCGATGAAGACAACGGAGTGGAGGTAATTTTCCATGCAGACGAAACTCTGTTTGGTGAATATGCATTTAACGAGGACTTTATCGAGAAATTGATAAAAAACTATATTTACCTCAATGCAGGTCTGGTAATTGATTACAACGGCCTGAAAATGGTGTCGAAAAAAGGATTGGTCGATCTGTTGGAAGATAATCTGAACTCCGAGGGGCAATATCCCATTATTCATTTTAAAGATGAAGATATAGAAATGGCTATGACTCATGGTCGACAGTACGGAGAAGAGTATCATAGTTATGTAAACGGTCAGCACACCACCATGGGCGGTACGCATTTGGCAGCATTTAAAGAAGCATTGGTGAAAACCATTCGCGATTTTTACGGAAAAGATTTTGATCCGCACGATGTACGCGCTTCAATTATTGCAGCTTTCAGCATCAAAGTGCAAGATCCGGTGTTTGAATCGCAAACCAAAACCAAACTCGGCTCGAAAGAAATGGAGCCCGATGGGCGCACAATTAGACAAGGTGTGTTGGATTTTGTAAAAACGCATCTTGACAATTATCTGCACAGAAACCCTGAGACCGCTGAGCTATTGCATAAGCGTATTATCGAGTCGGAGAAAGAGCGAAAAGCAATGTCGGGCATAAAAAAACTTGCACGCGATAGAGCCAAAAAGGCCAGTTTGCATAACCGCAAGCTAAGAGATTGTCGGGCACATTACAACACAAATTCAGATAAAAAGCTCGAAACATCGATCTTTATTACCGAGGGAGACTCAGCGAGTGGTTCAATTACCAAGTCGCGCAACGTTAATACACAAGCTGTTTTTAGTTTGAAAGGAAAGCCACTAAATACCTTTGGCCTAACCAAAAAAATTGTGTACGAAAACGAAGAGTTTAACCTGTTGCAGGCTGCACTCAACATTGAAGAGGGAATAGAGAGCCTGCGGTACAACAAGGTTATTATAGCAACCGATGCCGATGTCGATGGTATGCACATCAGGCTGCTATTGATTACCTTTTTTCTTCAGTTTTTCCCCGACTTAATTAAAAATGGGCACCTGTTTCTACTGCAAACGCCTCTGTTCAGGGTGCGGAACAAAAAAGAAACATTGTATTGCTACAGCGACGAAGAAAAGAATAATGCCATTAGAAAGCTACGGGGAAAACCTGAAATTACACGTTTTAAGGGTTTGGGTGAAATTTCGCCCAATGAGTTTGGTGCGTTTATCGGGAAAAAAATTCGTCTCGAACCGGTTACCCTGAAAAAAGGCGACCAAATTGCACAATTACTCGAGTTTTACATGGGGAAAAATACACCGGAACGACAAGATTTCATCATTAATAATCTTAAAGTTGAAGAAATTTTGGAGGAGCAAATTTAATTGGCGCAGCTAAAGTTATTTGGCTTGGTGCGTGAACGTTTTGTCATGCTAATTAATAGTAGATTATGAATACTGTAGGAATTGTAGATATTGAAACAACTGGATTTCTTAATCAGGGCGGAAAGATTGTTGAGATTGGTATTGTAGAGCTGAACATTAGCACTGGAGACCGAAAAGTGCTTTTCGACAGTGTAGTGAGAGAACCCGGTTTTACCGATATGCATACGAAATATCCCATGGGTTGGATTTTTCAGAATAGCGACCTTACCTACGAAGAGGTTGCGGCGGCTCCTTTACTCGACGATTTAAAGCCGGAGATTCAAGATGTTTTTGACTCTTTTTTTACAGGAATAACTGCATTTAATAAGGCTTTCGACTTTGGTTTTTTGCGTAGCCGCGGGTTTCGTATTGCTGAGCTTCCCTGTATTATGCATACAGCTACTCCGGTACTTAATCTGCCTTCTAAAGGGCATTACAAAGGCCCCAAATACCCCAATGTGGAGGAGGCCTACCACTTTCTGACAGGAAAAAAGAGTTTTGTCGAAAGTCACCGGGCCGCTGACGACGCTATGCACGAAGCCGAAATTGCATTTGAGCTTTATAAAAAAGGATTTTTTCGATTTTAAAAAAGGAACGCTATAATGGATAATCATATACCTTCAAACGGAGAAGGCGACAACACAGACATTCCCAAAGATGCGGCGGTAACCACAAAACTTACCGGTATGTATGAAACATGGTTTCTCGACTATGCTTCCTACGTAATTCTCGAACGTGCAGTGCCGCACTTGCACGATGGTTTAAAACCCGTTCAACGTCGCATCCTTCATAGTATGCGTCGTATGGAAGATGGTCGGTATAATAAAGTGGCCAATATTATTGGAAATACCATGCAGTTTCACCCGCACGGCGATGCTTCAATTGGCGATGCACTGGTACAACTTGGACAGAAAGATACGCTCATCGATCCGCAGGGTAACTGGGGTAACCCGCTTACAGGCGATCGTGCTGCCGCTCCACGGTATATCGAAGCTCGTTTGAGTAAATTTGCACTCGATGTGGTTTTTAACCCGAAAATTACAAGCTGGAAACCATCATATGACGGACGTAACGATGAACCCATTACGCTTCCCATGAAATTCCCCTTGCTTCTGGCTCAGGGAGTAGAAGGTATTGCTGTGGGGTTGGCATCGAAAATTTTACCCCATAACTTCAACGAACTTATCGATGCGTCAATTGATTATTTGCGTGGAAAAGAGTTTGTGCTCTTTCCCGATTTCCCTACCGGGGGAATGATTGATGTAACCCGCTACAATAACGGATTGCGTGGGGGTAGTGTGCGTATTCGTGCTCGTATAAATAAAGAAGACGATAACAGAACACTCCGAATTTCTGAAATTCCATTCGCAAAAACCACACAAAGTGTTATCGATTCCATCTTACGGGCCAATGATAAAGGGAAAATAAAAGTCAAGAAAATTGACGATAATACCTCTGAATTTGTTGAGATATTAGTACACCTGGCGGCCAACACTTCGCCCGATAAAACTATCGATGCGCTGTATGCATTTACCGATTGTGAGGTCTCTATTTCACCAAACTCATGTGTAATTGACGATGACAGACCACGTTTTATGGCCGTGGAAGAATTGTTAAAAACGTCAACAGACCGGAGCCTGCTGCTATTGAAAACGGAGCTCGAGATTAAACTTCATGAGCTTGCAGAAGGCTGGCACATGTCATCGCTTGAGAAGATTTTTATCGAAAATCGACTGTATTTACTCATTGAAGATTGTGAAACCTGGGAGGCCATTCTTGAAGCTATCGGCACTGGATTAGAACCATATAAAAATCTGCTGAAACGCGATATTACTATAGAAGATATTACCAAGCTGACAGAGATTAGAATTAAGCGTATTTCCAAGTTCGACAGCTTTAAAGCCGATGAACAAATTAAGGGAATTGAAGAGGATATTGATAAAACTCAATATCACCATGATAATATTGTTGACTACACCATCGATTTTTATAAAGAGATTAAGAAAAAATACGGTAAGGGGCGTGAACGAAAAACCGAAATAAGAAGTTTCGAAAATATCGATGCCTCAAAAGTTGTTGTAGCCAACGAAAAACTTTATGTGAATAAAGCTGAGGGATTTGTTGGAACAGGTCTTAAAAAAGATGAGTTTGTAGGCGACTGTTCTGATATCGATGATGTCATCGTTTTCTTGCGCGATGGGCGCTACATTGTAACAAGAGTTGCTTCCAAAGCATTTATCGGTAAAGATATTATTCATGTGGCCGTGTGGAAAAAGAACGATGCCCGCACGATATACAATGCCATTTATCGCGATGGAAAAAGCGGTCGCACAATGATTAAACGCTTTGCCGTAAAAAGTGTAACCCGCGATCGGGAATATAACGTGACTAAAGGTACTCCCTATTCAAAAATCATGTATTTTTCTTCTAATCCTAACGGTGAGGCAGAGGTGCTGAAAATATATTTGAAGCCCAAACCACGCATTAAAAAACTGATTTTTGAGACCGATTTTAGTGAAGTAGCTATTAAAGGCCGACAAAGTCAGGGGAATATTATTACTAAGCACGATGTGCACAAAATTGTGATGAAAGAAAAAGGTTCCTCTACGTTGGGTGGCCGAAAAATTTGGTTCGATAAAACCATTTTGCGTCTCAATACCGACGGAAATGGCGATTATTTGGGTGAGTTTAAAGGTGATGATAAAATTGTAGTGTTCTACAGTACAGGATATTATGCCACTACCGGATACGACCTTACAAACCACTACGACGAGGGCATGTTGCGCATCGAAAAAATGGATGCCAATAAAGTTTATACAGCAGTGCATTACGATGGAGAGCAAAAATACTATTACCTGAAACGATTCCAGGCAGAGGATACCAATGGTAGGTACGTGTCCATAACAAACGATCATAAAAACTCACGGCTTGTAGCATTTTCTGCCTTTCAGTTTCCACAATTTGAACTCGATTTTGGTGGTAAACATGCCAAACGCGAAAATGAATTGGTCGATGCCGAAGAGTTTATTGCCATAAAAGGAGCAAAAGCCAGAGGCAAGCGCCTCACAACTCTGGAGGTAGATACCATTAAGGAGATTGAACCGGTGAAACCCGACGTGGTAGAGGAGGTGCCAGTTGGAAATGACGATGAGGCTTCCGAACATCATGAAAATGGAGATGACCACGACGAAGACGATGGGGACAACCCACAGCAAATGTCGTTTAATATAGAATAACAAATAGTCGGGATGTAAACTTCGTTTGCATCCCGACTTGTTTATGCCAGTGCTTTATGCGAATATATTTGATGGGATTTATGAGTTCGGGGAAAACGACCCATGGGTTTCAGTTGGCGAAAGCGCTAAACTTGAATTTTCTGGATTTGGATCAGTATATAGAAAAGAAAACAAAAATAAGTGTACACGAATTGTTTCAAACCCGGGGCGAGGCATATTTTCGCCAATTAGAACGGGAAGCATTGGATGAAACCTTCCAAATGCCGCATGCAGTAGTTTCCACAGGAGGTGGCGCTCCCTGCTTTTTCGATAATGTGCAAGCCATGAACAAAAACGGAATTACCTTCTACTTAAAGTTACCGCCCAAAATAATCCTACATCGCTTGCAAAAAAGCACACGCCAACGCCCATTGTTGGCCAATAAAACCCCTGAAGAGTTGGCTGCCTACATAAATCAGTTACTCAATGAGCGGAGAACATTTTACGAGCAAGCTCACTACACAGTCGATGCATCAAACAAAAACGCAACGCATTATATTACGCGTATTTTATCTGGATATATGTATTAAGTCGCTCCTCAGGTTTTCTTTGTTGCTTCGTTTTTGAAGTTAATCCGACCACGCTTTCTCAATAAACAACACTTTTATTTCATTTAAAATACTTATTTTTAGCTTTTCAGCAAAACAAAACAGCACATGAGAGCATTGTAATATGCGTAGCTCGATTAATTATCGATTGAAAATAAGCTGACTGAATATTTCTTATCCAAATAGAAAGCAGAATAATTATAACTCGGCTGTGCTATGCCTGCAGCCAAAAAATCTAAAAAAAATAACTATGAAAAAAATCAACATTCTAGTTGTAGCCATGCTTATGGTCTTGTCCACGGCAGGGGTTGCACAAACCGAAAAACAGCAACAGGAGATTCTGCGAAATACCAACGTTGAAAAGTTGCAGGAAATTAGTCGTAAGGCGCAACAAAAATATGAGGCCAATAAAGCCGAGGCGCTTAAAATGGCAAAAGAAAAAGGGTGGCCAATAATAAAAAACACCGATAAGGGACTTATGGAACTTCAGGGTGTAACCGAAAATGGCAAGCCGTTGTATTATATCACACACAATGCCGATGCTGCCGAGTCTGTTTCTACCGATGAAGTGTGGAGTGGTGGTAGCGCCGGTCTCGATTTAGATGGAACCGATATGGTTGCCGGTGAATGGGATGGTGGCGATGTACGTCTTACTCATCAGGAGTTTAATAACACCGGTTCGACCCGTGTAATTGATAAGGATGGCACCAGCTCTACACACTACCACGCAACTCACGTTGCCGGAACTATTATTGCTGGTGGTGTAGAAGCTGCCGCAAAAGGAATGGCCTACAATGCTACTTTGCATGCTTACGATTGGGATAATGATGAGAGTGAAATGGCTTCGGCTGCTGCTAATGGGCTTATCATTTCAAATCACTCTTACGGATATGCTGCCGGATGGAGCTGGGACGGAAGTTCATGGAACTGGGCAGGAGACGAGAGTATCAGCAATGTTGAGGATTATAAATTTGGATTCTATCACGGCTATGCAGCCGATATTGACGATTTAGCCTTGAATGCGCCGTATTACCTGATTGTGAAATCGGCTGGTAACGACCGTGGCGATGGCCCGGGATCCGATCCGGCTACAGCAGAAATAGACGGTGGTGCCGATGGTTACGACTGTATTAGTTATAAAGGGAACGCCAAAAATATTTTGACTGTTGGTGCAGCACAAGATGTGTCCGGTGGATATTCAGGAGATCCTGCCGATGTACAAATGACCTCTTTTTCAAGTTGGGGGCCTACAGATGATGGACGAATAAAACCCGATATTTGTGGAAACGGTTATTACCTTTATTCATCATACGATGGATCTGATTCTGATTACAATTCTATTAGCGGAACATCCATGTCGGCACCCAATGTAACCGGATCATTATTACTGGTACAAGAGCATTATAGTGAATTACATGGTAGTGTTATGAAAGCTGCCACGCTTAAAGCGTTAGCCATTCATACTGCTGATGAAGCAGGACCTAACGATGGTCCCGATTATATGTTTGGTTGGGGAATGCTTAATACGCAAACAGCAGCTAATGTGGTTTCGAACAAAGATATTTTTAGCTATATTCAGGAAGAGACCCTGGCCAATGGCGATACATTTACTCTCGATGTTACTCCATCGGGAACTGAACCGCTTGCGGTAACCATTGTGTGGGCAGATTTGCCGGGAACTCCCGTTGCTCCGGCGCTCGACCCTACCGATATTATGTTGGTAAATGATTTGGATATGACGGTAACAGATGGCTCAGATACTTTTTTGCCCTGGAAACTCAACGGGCAAAACCCCTCGGCAGCAGCAACCACGGGTGTAAATGATGTAGATAATGTAGAGAAAATAATTATCGAAAATCCAACTTCAGATAGTTATACCATTGCTATAGATCATAAAGGCACGCTTGATGGAGGTAGTCAGGATTTCTCCATTATTGTAACCGGAATTTCTAATGGTTATGCGGCAGTTACCACAAATGAGGTGACCGATATTACATTGAACGAAGCTACTGTGAGTGGAGAAGTGTTGAGCGATAATGGAAATGCGGTAACAGAACGTGGGTTTGTGTACAACACAACCGGAGGTCCTACAGTAGACGATACACAAATTGTTGTTGGTAGTGGTGTAGGCCAGTTTAGTACAAACCTTACAGAGTTGGTTTCTGCTACAAACTATTACGTGAGAGCTTATGCTGTTAATAGCGAGGGTATTGCCTATGGCCAAACCATTGCTTTTTCTACTGCTTGCGATATTATTTCTATTTTGCCTTTTACCGAGGATTTTTCTGCAGGTTTGGCTACATGTTGGGAGAATATTGATAATGATGGTAGCGGACAAGTTTGGGAATTTAACAATCCCGATGGTCGTACATTTGGATCTACGACAGCCGATAATGGATTTGCCATATTAGACAGCGATTACTATGGCTCCGGATCGAGTCAGGATGCCGATTTGGTTACGCCAAATATGGATCTGACGAGCTATATCTCGGTTAACGTTCGTTTTGAACATTATTTTAGAAACTATTCCACAAGTACGGCTACCTTTTCCTACTCAATTGATGGTGGAATTACATGGGTTGATGTTGATTCCTGGACAGGTTCCGATGAGGGGTCTGGTGCAAGCCCGGCTGTTTTTGATATGGATATTTCCGAAGTTGCTGGTGAACCCAATGTGAAATTCCGTTGGAACTATGTTGGTAGTTATGCCTACTATTGGGCCGTAGACGATATCGAAATAGATGGTGTTTATGGTATAACCTACCCCGTTGCGTTTAACGTTTCCGATGCTTCTGCACAACCAATTCAAGGTGCTACTGTTCTTGCCGGAAATACATCAGTTGAAACAGATGTCGACGGTTTGGCTACAATTGAATTGCCCGATGGAACGCACGGATATACCGTTTCTAAATCGGGGTATGCCGAGGTTGCAAATACGGTGGCTGTTAATGGTGCCGGAGAGAATGTTGAGGTTGGGATGGAAATTACAGACTACGTTATTACAATCAGTATTACAGATGTGGATGCCAACCCGGTTTCAGATGCATCAATCGATATAAATGGAGAAACACTCGTTACCGATACTAATGGTGAGGCTGAAGTGATGCTTTACAATGGGAATTACAGCTATACCGTTAGTAAAAACGGATTTGATGATTATTCTTCCGAAATTATAGTCGATGGAGCGGATCTGACAGAGTTTGTAACCCTGCAACCATTATTGTATACTGTAACTCTTAGTGTGGAAAGTGCCGATGAAAATCAACCATTGGCTAATGCCGATGTTGCCATTGCCGGAACTACATTAACTACCGGTACAAATGGCGAAGTTTCTATTGACCTAGCCGATGGCGAATACCCGTACACAGTTTCGCTGTATGGCTTTGAAGATGCTGCCGGTTCTGTTACTGTGGATGGACAAGCAGTTTCTGAACCAGTTGCAATGACACGTTTGGTTTTCAGCGTGGTATTTACTGTAACTGATGAAGATAGTGAAGAAGCACTTGCAGGCGCATCTGTAGCCATTGACGGACAATTGTTAGAAACTGATATTGACGGACAAGCAGTGGTGGTATTGCCTATTGGCGATTATCCATACACCATTCAATTCGAAGGTTTCGAAGATGTAACCGGCCAGGTAACCGTTGCCGACCAAGCTATTGATGAAGCCGTTGCTATGGCTGCTGTACGCTACAACGTATTTTTCGAGGTGGAAGATAATGGAGAGCCTATTATAGGTGCTTCAATTACTGTATCGGGCGATTATGAATTCGAAGAGACGCTAGTTACCGATGCGCTTGGTGAAACACAGACCACATTGCGAAATGGCGAATACCAAATATTTTTGCAGGCTAATGGATATCAAGACTACTCAGATGTAATAGTTGTTGCTGATAATGACCTAAATGTCCCAATTGTAGTATTGAGTGTTTTAGATCAATCGTTGAGCGGAAAAGTTTACCCGAATCCTACTTCGGGAGCTTTAATGGTCGATTACCAGTCGGCTACTGTAGTTGAGGTAGTAAGTACACTTGGACAAACTCTTGTGAAGGAGGAAGTAGAAGGTGCTACAACACTCGATTTGAGTAGCCTCAAAGAGGGGATGTACATTGTGCGTATTCAAACCCCGCAAGGCACCGATGTGCACCAGATTATGATTGAACGATAACCGAAAATACATAAATACAAAGAAGGCTGCGCTTTTAGTGCAGCCTTCTTTATGATGATTCGGTTGTGTGTCTCGTATTATATTTCAGTTGAACGACCCGGGCTGCGATTTGTCCACTATGCAGACGGTTTTAGCATCTATTGCAAAATTGAAAGAATCCAACGTGGATGGCTCCGTAACCAGTCTGTATTTCGCTTTCGCTGAACTCGGCATGCGTCCTCGGTTCCCATGATTTAGGGAGCCGACTTATCCCGATAGCAAATCGTATCGTGACGTACGGTGGTGTGAGAGGTTCTCCGGTGGGCTTCAGGCCTATCGGCTGTCTGCTCCGATTGTGCGCAGTTTTTTATTTATATCTATATCTCGTTGTATTTTTATCTCCAAATTTCTCAATCAGGCTATTTTCTACAGCAAATTTCAAATCTCGACTTGCCGTGGCAGATGATATTTCTCTAAAGTTTTTTAAATATTCCTTACGTGTAAAATAGTCATTCTTTACGATTGATTTAAATAGATTCAATCTGTCAATATTTGTTAAGCTTACATTTTGAATATTAAGTAATTCCTCTAATGATTCAAATATAATCTCAAGCATAAATTCAATAAATACCGTTGATTCTCCTGTATTATCTGACTTTCCAAGTGATTCATAATACATTTCTTGTCGTTCTTGTATTAAAGTCTCTATTGGCAAATATTCAAAAACAGGATAAGAGTCTTTTAAAATCAAAGTCTGCCATAATCTTCCCATTCTTCCATTTCCGTCTGTGAAGGGATGTATAAATTCCATTTCATAATGAAATACACAACTTTTAATTAATACTAAGTCATCGTCATTTTTCACATAATCAAACAAATCATTCATTAAAGGTTTAAGCATTTCACTCGACGGAGCAATATGAGCAACTTTATCACCTTTTACGATTCCAACTGATTTATTTCTTAGTCTTCCAGCTGAATCAATAAGTCCCTTCATAAGTATCCCATGTGCTTCACAAAATGAATCAAAATTATATGGATTCAAATTATCAAGGTACTCATATACTTCAATTGCGTTTTTTACTTCTAAAATGTCTTTTTTCGGACCAATCACTCGTTTGTTTTCAATAATTGCAGTTATTTGTTCAAGGGTCAAGGTATTCCCTTCAATTTCAAGTGATGAATGAATTGTCTTAATCCTGTTTTTCTTTCTTAATTCTGTTGGTGGTTTGCTTAAGTGCGCAGAGTTAACCTCTCCGATCTTTTCAGAAATCGAAGCAACTAATTTTAATATTTTTCCAGTTATGCTATATGGTGGTTTCATAAATCATGATAGTATCATTTGATAGTATCAAAGATAACTATTGTAAATCATTTCGCAAGTAATTTCCTGATTTGCAGT
>JAQICA010000151.1 GCA_027858775.1 Salinivirgaceae bacterium
AGAAGAGCTATTGCGGAGCAAGGTGGTGGCGACAAGGCTATCAATAAGCAAACAGCCATGGGGAAGATGACTGCTCGCGAACGCATATTAGCACTTCTCGATAAAGACTCGTTCCATGAGTACGATCTTTTTGTAGAGCACGATGCACGTGATTTTAACATGGAAAAGAAAGTGCTACATGGAGATGGCGTGATTACCGGTACCGGAACCATTTATGGTTCCCCTGTTTGTATTTATGCGCAGGACTTTACAGTTGCCGGAGGATCACTTGGAGTGATGCACGCCCGCAAAATCACCAAAATAATGGATCACGCCCTCAAAATGCGTGTCCCCTTGATTGGAATTAACGACTCAGGTGGAGCACGGATTCAAGAGGGTGTTAATTCATTGGCAGGTTATGGCGAAATTTTCTTCAGAAATACGCTGGCATCAGGTGTAATACCACAAATTTCAGTTATTCTCGGGCCTTGCGCCGGAGGAGCGGTTTATTCACCGGCATTAACTGATTTTGTTTTTGTTGTCGACCAAATTTCCAAAATGTTTATCACAGGCCCTGAAGTTATTAAAACGGTGCTTGGCGAAGAAATTTCAATGGAAGAGTTGGGTGGTGCACTTGTTCAGGCAGAGAAAACCGGAAATGCTCACTTCTACGCTAAGAGTGAGCTGGAGTGTTTCGATCAGATTAAAAAGCTTATCACATTTATTCCTTGGAATAATGAGCAAAAAGCACGGGTTTTTCCTCCCAAAGAACCGCGTAAAGAGTTTAAAATCGATGATATTGTACCCAGCGATCCAAAAAAACCGTACGATGTTCGCGATGTAATTCGTGCATTGGTCGATGACTCCGACTTCTTTGAAGTAATGGAGCTTTTTGCTGCCAATATTGTTATTGGTTTTGGTCGTATCAATGGCGAAACAGTAGGATTTGTGGCCAATCAGCCATTGGTTCTTGCCGGAGTACTCGATACCGATTCTTCCGATAAAGCTGCACGCTTTATTCGCTATTGCGATGCTTTTAATGTCCCCATTGTTACACTTGAGGATTTACCAGGATATTTACCGGGTATTGACCAAGAACATGCGGGAGTTATTCGGCATGGAGCAAAAATACTCTATGCATACAGCGAAGCTACGGTGCCTAAAATCACAATTATTTTGCGTAAAGCATATGGTGGTGGGTATATTGCTATGAACTCGCGTCACTTGAGGGCCGACTTCGTGTTTGCTTGGCCTACAGCAGAAATTGCTGTAATGGGACCTGAAGGTGCTGCCAATATTATTTTCCGTAAGGAAATTATGGAGGCCGAAGATCCTGAAGCAATGCGTAAGCAAAAAGTGGAAGAATACAAAGAAAAATTTGCAAACCCATATGTGGCTGCTGCTAAGGGATACATCGATTCGGTTATTGAACCCGAAACAACCCGTCGCATACTTATGCATTCAATTGAAGTTTCTGCAAATAAGAATGTCGGACAACCAAGAAAAAAACACGGAATCCCTCCGTTTTAACCAAAAAAACTATGGAAGAGAAAGAAAAAAAACCGCTATTCAAAAGTTTTCAGATCAATGAGACGGTTTACAAAACATATCTCACCAAAAGCTATTTGGAAAGAAAACCTTGGGAGCCTGATGATCCGAAAAAACTTTTTTCGTTTATCCCCGGTACTATTCTGAAGGTGTTGGTGAAGAAAGGACAAAAAGTAAAACACGGGCAAACTATGCTGATTTTGGAAGACATGAAAATGGAGAACGAAATTCTTGCAGAGTCAGAAGTGAAAATAAAGGATATTCATGTTAAAGTGGGAGATAGAATTCCACGAAAAACACTTCTTTTGGAGTTTGAATAAATAACATGATGTTGAATAAAAAAAGTTCCTATGACGAATCATAGGAACTTTTTTTGGTTTTGCGCCAAAATACTAATCGAGTCTAAATCGAATTATTGTTTACAGCAAGTATACCCATATTACTGAGGCCGCAACAATTAACCCAAAATTGACCTCCGCAAAAAACGAGCGCTTTGTTGTAAGGTATTGATTCGATAAAAATAGCGTTGCCGGAATTGCGGTTGTAGCAATGCCCGCTTCACCTGCCGATGGAATTAATATTAATCCTGCTGTAATTACCAAAAAATACCACATCATACCGCTATAATATTTGCGAACTACAATTTTTTTGTTGATCAGGTTACGGAAATGATACATAAATGCGCTGAGCAAAAGTGCAAGTAATAAGTATAACTTGTAGGTTGTGAAGTTTTTGCCCAATGGTATGATTCGTTCTGCTTGCAATTTGTGGGTTAAATAATTCAGTATTTCGCTTTGCTCGTTCAGGTAATACCAAGTCATTATAAAAAGCCAGGGAACAAGTATACCAATTACCTGCGCTATTAATCCCCGCCAGTTGGTGCCGTGTAGTATAAGAGTGAAAAACCAAATGGGCAAAGCAATAAGTAAGGCTGGCCAATAAAAAAGTGATGCAAGTCCAATAAGTAAACCACTGTTAAATACCATGCGGATATTAAGTTTTCCAATCTGGGTTTTTAAGATCCCTTGGATAGCAAACAAAATGAAGAAGTTTGAAAATACAGTGGCTGCAAAATGCTCTGTCCCAATAAAAAAGGTCATCCATAAAACATAAACCAGAGCAGGGAAGTAGGTGCGTTTATCTATAAAAATGTATTCAAAATTCAGCCTAACCATGTAAAAGGCTTCAAACAAAATTAAGAAAAATAGAATAATTGCGCTAAAAATATAATGTTGATTTGCCCATACGTACATCTCATCTAGAAATGGAGCAAAAAACTCTTGTGGAACCTGCCCGAGTTCCATAATTGGTTTGAGCCATAGTAGAGCACTGAAAAGCACAATTAGTAATATATTGCTTGGTTCGTGGCCTTTTAATAGTCGTACAAACATATTCGTTATTTTAAATCGAAACCTAAATCTTTTCTGAAATATTTCTTTTCGTAATTAATTTGCTCAGCAACGCTCATGGCTGCTTTCAGGGCCTTGTCCATGGATTTCTGTAAGCTTGTTACTGCCATTACCCGGCCACCGCTGGTAACCAAATTGTTGTTTTTAAGCGTTGTGCCGGCGTGCAATAAAATACAATCGTGCTGATTCTCCGGAATCATAATGGGCAGCCCTTTTTCGTACTGTTCTGGATATCCGCCCGAAACCAGCATTACAGAGGCTGCATGTTGATTGGAAAACGAAAGTTCGAAATCTTTCAGCCGATCAGCCGTTCCCGCTTCATACATTTCCATTATGTCGGTTTCAATACGCGGTAAAATCGACTCCGTTTCCGGATCGCCTAAGCGTACATTGTATTCTATTACGTATGGATCGCCGGCCACATTCATTAGTCCGAAAAAAATGAACCCATGATAGGGTATCTGACTTTGTTGCAGCCCTTGTATAGTTGGTTTTACAACTTGTTCCTCGACCTTCTTTAGAAACGCCTTGTCGGCAAATGGAACCGGCGAAATGCTTCCCATTCCGCCTGTATTTAGTCCGGTATCGCCATGGCCTATGCGCTTGTAGTCTTTTGCTTCAGGTAGCATTACATAGTCTTTGCCATTTGTGTAACAAAAACACGATACTTCAATACCTTTTAAGAACTCTTCAATAACAACTGTATCGCCAGCTTTCCCGAATTTTCCATCCAGCATATTTTTCAATTCGGCCTTTGCTTCATCTGCAGTTTCGGGTATCAGAACCCCTTTGCCGGCTGCAAGACCATCGGCTTTTAATACGTACGGTGGTTGCAGGGTATCGATAAATGCAATGCCCTCATTGAGGGTTTCTTTTGTAAATGCGGCATAGCGTGCTGTGGGAATGTCGAATTTTTTCATGAACTCCTTGGCAAATGCCTTACTACCCTCCAATTGTGCCCCTTTTTTTCCGGGCCCAATTATGGTAATGTGTTTTAGTTCGTCGCGATCTTGAAAATACTCAACTATTCCTTCCACTAAAGGTGCTTCAGGCCCAACAATTACCATTTTCGTTTTGGTTTGCAGGCAGGCATTTGCAACCGCATCGAAATCGGTTGGAGAAAGATCGATATTTGTTCCACATGCCTGTGTGCCTCCGTTGCCGGGAGCAATAAACAGGTTGCTTACTTTTGTGCTTTTACTGAGTTTCCACGCTAAGGCATGTTCGCGTCCGCCTGAGCCTAAAATTAAAACATTCATGGCCGATGTGTTATTTTACTTGATTTATTTTGGTCTTTCGCTTGGCGAAGATAATATTTTCTCACGGCCTTGCGAAATTGTTTTCGTTCGTTCGGCTAATCAAATTTGAATACTTCGGGTGTTTTGTACGAAACGGTTAAAGGCGAAGGAATAAGTCCTTCATGTTTCATATAAATCGTGTTGTTTTTTATGATCCATCCCGACGGATAAATGTGAGATAATTGGTTGTAGTCTTTTTTTCTGATGCTGGTTTTTCTAAATTCCGAATCGATTGCATAAAAGTCTGTTAGGTAGGTGTTAGGTCTATTTGATCTTTTGAGTACCTCAATAAAAATTACGCTATCCACAAAGTTTCGTTCGCTGTACAGCTTAGCATTTTCAAATGAGTTTAGGCAATATGGACACCCCTGAGTGTAAAAAAAGAGCATGTAGCTGGTTTGGGGTATTAAATTAAACTTTTTTACCAATAAAAGTGCATCGGAACTCTGTTTTGGCGTTGTTGCAGATGGGGTTTTGCTTAAACCATGGAGAATTATTTTTTGTATTTGCGATGCATCGGAATTGAAACCAATAAAGAAAGCTGAAATAACAACAGTAGCTGCAATAAGAATTGGCCGGTAGTTAAAGTGTAATTCGTATGGTTTTTTAAATATAACGTATGCCAATATTATTAGGAGTAGATTTCTGATGTAAGTAAATATGGGCGATGAAAATTGAGCTAACACATTGCCAAAACAGCCGCAATTCTCGGTATTGCCCCATAAAATTCCATAAGTGTAAAATACAGTGAGCGCAATAAGTAGTATAATTGTGTAACGGGCCGTTTGTTTTACATTTTTGCCTGCAAGGAATTGTGCTCCCAACCAAATTTCTATCAGCACAAGCGCTGGAGCAAAAGCGGCCAGTATGCCTAGTTGGTAATCGGTTTCCACTTGCGAAATAAAACTATTTATTTGGAGCGTTTTCATAATTCCCGAAAAAAGAAAAACACCGCCAACGATGTATTGACTTATCAATGCAATATATTTTTCACTAAATTTCTTCATGGTTTTTTATTTTTTTGTCGATTCAAATCTTTAGTCAATTGACCCCTCCAAATATAGCAATAAAAAAAGGAGACCGATTCGGTCTCCTTTTATAAATTGGTCTCCTTTTTTTAGTGTGCAATTGGTTGCGGAATTGCACTTCCATCGCCCGATGGAACAAGTTTTGCCTCACCTTTGCCGTTTTTATTAATTGTTAGCTCCATCGTGGAGCAATCGTATCCTGTGATGTCAATTGTTCCACTCCAAGTGGTGTAACCATCATCTGCTTCTGCACTCCATGAATACGTACCATTTTCTTCGCTTACAGTTACACAACCATTTGCTCCACAGTCTGGAGTCGTGTAGTAATAATGGGTGATTTGGCCTTGGTAGTACCCTCTAAAGTAAATATTGATGTTTCCAACGCCCAAATCGGAGTTGATCCACCACATTGCTTGACCAGGGCCTTCGTATTCGCAGCTGCCGTCATCCATGGTGGCATTAGGGTTGTAATTGGTAGCATCCGGATCCATACATCCGTATATGTACTCACAGCTACCATCGTCCACGGTGGCATCCGGAT
>JAQICA010000296.1 GCA_027858775.1 Salinivirgaceae bacterium
GCCGGCTGGTTTATCGGTGGCTCGTTTGTCAGTTTCTTCGGCGTACTGGGGGTCATCGCCCTGGCCGGGATAGTGGTTAACAACGCCATTATCCTCATCGACCGCATTGATGTGGAACTAACTGAGAACCCCGAAGTGGATCGGCGCGATGCAATCCTTTTGGCGGCAAACAACCGCTTCAGGCCCATATTGCTCACTACACTCACCACTTCGCTGGGCATGTTGCCTCTGCTTTTTGGTGGTGGGCTGCTTTGGGAACCACTCACGCTGGCCATCATCTTCGGGCTCTTTTTTGCCACTATCATCACCTTGCTATTTGTTCCAGTACTATACCGCCTGTTTTTTAAGGTGTCGTTCGGCGATTATCAATTTAACCGAAAGATGTTGGAAGGTAAGTAGTAATAATTGCGATTGAAGACAACTTATGGTGAACATAAATACAAACAAAAAGGAAAAATAATATGACTAGAGCAATGGTAATGATGCATTTTTATGTGTTGATCGTCTTATTTTATTCATTTCAAAATAAAACCGAAACAACATATTCATTAACCGTAAATGCAAAAGGTTTACGAAATTCAGATGGCGTTGTACAGTTTGCCCTTTACAATAAAGAAGGCTCTATTCCCGATGCGCATTATAAAAAATACTATCGTAAACTTACTGCGAAAATTGTAAACGGAACCTCCGAAGTAACTTTCTTAAACATCCCAATAGGGAATTACGCAATAAATATTTTACATGATGAAGATGTAGACGGTAAAATCAAAAAAGGTATCATTCTTCCAAAAGAGGGGATAGGATTTTCAAATTATCAATCCATCGGTTTATTAAATAAGCCAGAATTTGGAAAAGCATCTTTTAATTTGACAAGCGATAAAACATTAGACGTTAAAATTATATATCTGTAAAAATGAAAAGAACGGGGGTTTCAATTATACTAATAATTGTATTGTCCGTTTTTGTTTTCGGGCAAGCAAAAGACACGATGTCAAAAATTGGACTTAAACTAATTTCGCAAGTAAACCAGGGAAATAGCTATATTACTTTTCCTACTGATATTGGTAATATTGAGCCTCTTTGGTTTGAAGGAAATGTAATCCCGAATTTTTATTTGAGGAAAAGTAAGAACTCTCGTTTAATGGGGGTTCTAACACCGCAAATTATCATCCGTATGTACCAGGAAGAATCATTTCCGGTTCACACCCCGAGTTACATGCCACAAATAACAATTTATTATATGCCAAACAAAAAAGTAAATTTCCTGAGTTTAAGTTTGTACGGACGTGTTGGGCATCATTCGAATGGACAAGACAGGGATTTCTTTCTGGAAGATGGAAGTTTAAACCTAAAGTCTGGGAGTTTTGCTACCAACTTTTTAGAACTGGGATTAATAAAGACCAATCTTAACACCCGTTTTAATGCTTATCATTTTTTTAAAACATCGCTCGAAATACATCCGGAAGGGTTTATTCAGGAAGAACTTGTGGGGATTTATAGTAAGTACAGATGGCACAATGTATTTTCAATATTTAAACTTTCATCGAATGAAGGTCATAGCACTTTAAATAAGCCTGCTATTTCAATCAAAGGAGAAACCACATGGATGTTTGGCGATTACAATCAACTCGATGCACTTTCATCTGAAAGATTAAACCTAAAACTGACCTTTTACTATCATCCTAAATTTCTGGAAGACATGGGTCTTTTTGTTCAATATTATCATGGCTCCGATTATTACAATATGTATTTCGACCATCGCTTAGATATGTTGCGTTTTGGGTTGATGACTGAAAAATTAAGGTTCTAATTTCTGAATGTAATACGTTGGTATATTAATATGCATTAAAATTTAAGACTATGGCTAATACTGAATTAAGTACAGAGGATAAAATATTCAAAGCTGCTAATAATATCCTCCTGTTATATGGTTATCACGGAACTACTATGCAAAAAATTGCTATACTGGCAGGTGTTCATAAATCTGAAATTCACTACTATTTTCGATCAAAAGAAAAGTTATATATCAGAGTGGTCAAATCTGTAATCGAGAATTTTTTGGATTCTTGCACAGATTTGATTCCAAATCAGGTTATAATAGAGCAACAAAGATGGTTCCTGTTTACCGAATTGTACAATAATCAAGATCTTTTTGAAAAATCGTTGAAAGAAATTTATTTAAACGATTGGAATAAAAAACTAAACGATATTAAAAAATTGCTCAAAACTGGAGAAACAATATAAGATTATTCCGCTAAAATATTTAGGACGAGTCACAGTGTGCCTCGAAGTAAGAGGATATAATAAAGTTCTTTAACATGCTTTCAATGAGATGGTGGACGGCCCACCGGAAGCGGCTTACAGGAGTAGCTTTCAAACCACTTTGTGGTGCTGTT
>JAQICA010000013.1 GCA_027858775.1 Salinivirgaceae bacterium
TATGTAGTGCTTGCCCGAAAAGTCCAATTTCTGCTTTACGCCCTTTCTGAAAACAGTTATTTACGAAAGTAAACGCCTTGATTTTCAGAAAGGCCAAGCCTTGAACTTGAACTTTTCAAATCAAGCACTCAGAAAAGCAGGTAGTTTTCGTGCTGGTACTATTTAAAATCAACCGGGCTGATATTTCGGCTTAATAAAAAAAAGTCGCCAGAATTATTGGCGACTTCATATTTTCGATACATTTAGAGTTATTGATATCTAAAACATTAATAGATGGTCGGATATTTTTCTGGCATAGCCTCATGCAACATATCGTAGGCCATTTCGAAAACATTCTCTGCATTCGGGTTCGAGAAGTAGTCTCCATCGGAACTAAATGCCGGACGATGAGCCTTTGCACTCAACGTTTTAGGTTCAGAATCTAAATAATAATAAGCTTTTTGTTCTTCTAACACCTTTTGCATCATGTAGGCCGTTGCTCCTCCCGGAACATCTTCATCGAAAAATATAACTCTACTGGTCTTTTTAATACTCTCCAAAATACGGTGCTCGGCATCGAACGGGATAAGTGTCTGAACATCAATAACCTCAGTACCAATATTAAAATCATGTAATTGGCGGGCAGCCTCTTCTGCAATGCGTACGCAGGATCCATATGTAACAATTGTGATATCGCCACCGCTAGTCATCACCTCCGGTTTACCAAATGGAACGGTGTATTCACCAATATTTTCGGGCACTCGCTCCCGCAACCGATAACCATTGAGCGGTTCAATTACCAACGCCGGCTCATCCGCTTGCAACAACGTATTGTACATGCCGGCTGCTTGTGTTAAATCTCGCGGCACAGCTACCAGCACACCACGAATAGAATTTATTACCATACTCAATGGTGAGCCCGAGTGCCAAATACCTTCGAGCCTGTGACCACGTGTGCGAATAATGGCAGGCGCTTTTTGTCCGCCACGTGTTCGCCAAAGCGTTGTAGCCAAATCGTCGCTCATGGTTTGCAAGGCATATAACAAATAATCGAAGTATTGAATTTCGGCAATAGGCCGTATTCCGCGTAAAGCCAACCCAATTGCTTGTCCCAAAATAGTGCTTTCGCGAATTCCCGTATCGGTTACGCGCCATTTGCCATATTTGTCCTGCATGCCCTCCATTCCCTGGTTTACATCACCTATTTTTCCTGTATCTTCACCAAAAGTTACCAGATTATCATACTTTTCGAACAATTTATCGAAATTATCGCGTAAAATTTCGCGTCCGGGTTTCATCTCGTTTTTCCCTGCATATCTAATAGCTACATGTGGGATTTTTTGCACAGCATGCTCTGTTTCCGAATAAAGATGTGAATGATATTCAGGACCAACATTTTTGTAATTCTCTTTCAACCAGGTTCCCAATTGCTCTTTTAATACTTTACGTTTCGTACAATCGCTACAAATATGTCGTAAAATACGTTTGGCTGCACTAAAATTGTCTTTTCGAATTGGGTAAGCTATACGTTTCAGGTTATCGGCTATTTCGCCAGCTTTATCGTAATGGTCGCGCTTACACACACACGTGCGATTTTCAATAATAGCTACCAGCTTATCGCGTTCTGCTTTTAACGGATCGGTAAAGGCTTTCCAAGCACGATTTTTCGCCGCTTTTGCCTCCTGAACAGCACGTTTTTCTATCTCGCTCAACTCGTCATGAGTGGCTATTCCTTCGCTAACAAGCCACTCATTGAATTTTTTAATGGGGTCGTATTCCCGTTCCCATTCCAAACGTTCTTTTGTTTTGTACCGCTCGTGCGATCCACTGGTGGAGTGGCCTTGAGGCTGAGTAACCTCCTCAATATGAAATAGTACCGGAACATGCTCTTTACGAGTACGTTCAACACCTTCTGCATAAATTTTCAAGAGTTCATTATAATCCCATCCTTTGCCCTTGTAAATGCGTATTCCGCTCTCACCGTCCTTCTTAATTTCGAAACCTGAAAGGGCTTCAGAAATCGATCCCTTGGCCGTTTGGAACTCTCTGGGTACAGAAATGCCGTAACCATCGTCGTATACCGACATTGCCATGGGCACTTTCAACACTGCGGCGGCATTCATTGTTTCCCAAAAATGTCCTTCCGATGTACTGGCATCGCCAATTGAGCCAAATGCAACCTCATTTCCCCTGGCAGAAAACTGCGATGCACTTTGTAATTCCTTTACCTCCCGGAACAACTTCGAGGCATAGGCCAGTCCCAAAAGACGAGGCATTTGTCCGGCAGTTGGTGAAATATCGGCTGATGAGTTTTTTTGTTCCATCAGGTTTTTCCAATTTCCTTTCTCATCGATACTACGTGTTCCAAAATGATTGTTAAACGAGCGTCCCCCATGGCTAGGGTTGTGTTCCAAACTAGTATGTCCGTACAGTGACGCAAAAAATTCATCAGCTGTGTACATTCCTGTGGCCAACATCAAGGTTTGATCACGGTAGTAACCCGATCGCCAATCGCCATTACGAAACTGCCGGGCCATGGCAAGTTGTATGAGTTCTTTTCCATCGCCAAAAATACCAAATTTCGACTTACCGGTTAAAACTTCCTTTCTTCCTAAAATACTCAATTGCCTGCTTAAGTTTGCAGTATAATAATCTTCTAATAGTTCTTCCTTTTTTAAAAGTGGTTGATCTTTACTATTCTTTTTGGTTGCCATGGTTCGTATTTTTTTCGAATTATTTAACTAATTTTGTACTTCACAAACAATCTATTTTTAGTAATGTTGACAATTAAACTTCTTTTAATCACAATTGCCCTGATGGCGCTAGTATTTCTGGCACTGGGCATTCGTATAATTATTCAGAAAGACGGAAAATTTCCACATACACACGTGGGCGGCAATAAAGAATTAATTAAACGCGGAATATACTGTGCCAGAACCTGGGACAAAATTGAGCGGAAAAAAGTAATCGCACAATACAAAAAAGAAGCAATGCAACAACTTAAGCCCGATCCCAGTTTTTTTGCTGCGAATATTAAATAGCACACTTTAGAAAACTCCAATAGTTGGCTTATAACCACGTTGAAACCCAAGGATGGCAATAAAAAAGTGAGGACAAAAATTATTTGCCCCCACTCTCACACATCATGAAAAATCCTAACATCAAAAGAATTATCTATCACTATTTACACTACAAGCACAGGAAGAATTAACAGTCTCACCAGTGCTACAACAAGATTTTTTCTCAAATTGCCCACCTTTCTTCAAAAACATTTTTATAGCTATTCCAGAAAAAGCTAATGCTAAAAGCAAAACGGTTATCCCAATTAAAATTAAAAGCTCCATCATAATATAATACTTTTACATCTTTTTATCTCTTTAACGCATGTTCAATAGAAAAGTTTAGAGATACTCTATTTTTTTTGAAAAAGAAATATATTCAAATGTTAAGCAAACATCAAATTTTTCGTAAATTTAAACATTCTTAAACTCCAAGGGATAACCTGGCATAAAACTAAAAGATATGCGCACATTCGATCAAATAAAAAAAATACTAGCAACTAAAACAGTTGGAATAGCAGGTGCAGGGGGGCTAGGCTCAAATGTAGCTACAAGTCTGGCACGTTGCGGAATTGGCAAATTAGTCATTGCTGATTATGACTTGGTTCAGGAAAACAGCCTCAACCGGCAATACTTTTTTTACGACCAAATTGGCATGAAAAAAGTAAATGCTCTGCAGCAAATACTGGAAAGAATAAATCCGGAAACACAAATCGAACCGCATGACATTAAACTAACAGAAGGGAAAATTGTAGAAATATTTAACAAATGCGACATTATTGTAGAAGCAATAGGTGATGCACGCATTAAGCAAAAGCTCGTTGAATGCGTTTTGGTAAAGTTCCCCGAAAAATATTTTGTAATTGCTTCAGGACTAGCCGGTTTTGGCGATAGTAACCGTTTCATTACCGAGCAGTTCGATAAGCTTTGGGTATGCGGAGATCAAAAAGGGGAGGTAAACGAACTAAACCCACCACTTGCACCGGGAGTGGGAATTGTGGCCAATATGCAGGCTAACGTAGTAATTGAATTGTTACTTAAAGAGGAGAGCTAATATTGATAAACAACATTTTTTGTATTGCGAAGATCAAGTTATTTACTATTTTTGCTAACTCATTTTTAGCTTAAAAAAAGCGTTATATGGCTTAATTAAAGGTAAAAAGAATTTTTCCGGATCAGCATTACCACGCTAAACAGTGGTTTTCCGGTCAATCGACCAAAAAAGAAAATGAAATAAGCGAAAACCATAATTAACTTTTTAGCAACATTTATTAAATTCCCATACATACTTCTTGTATTAAAGCAGAAAAAGGATTCAAATTTTAAATGGATGTAACAAGCTAGGTATAATAATTGAGGTACATGTCGCCTATTCCACGGCGATACGAAGACAATTATCTTACATCGCAAAGTTTCATCAGACAATTAAAATCAAAATTATAAAGAGATGAAATTAACAATTAATCATAAAGAGGAAGATTTTTCAACAGATGAGCTAACTCTTAATCAATTACTTAAAAATAGAGATCTAACCTTCAAACGCTTGTTAATCCGCATTAACGGTTCAGTGGTTACAGAAGAAGAAAAATCAGATAAAGTACTGAAGGACGGTGATCAATTGGACATTGTTCGAATAATAAGTGGCGGCTAATTAACCGTTGCAGAAATCGTTTCTTCAATTTTTTACGCATGCAATACCAAATAATACTGTTGGTATTTTTTGCTTTTCATAAAAATTACATTCAGTAAATGAAACGTGCAAATCGGTTATATAGATTTTACCATAAGTATTTGGCCAATAAATATGTATTGGCCTTTCTTGTGTTTTTAGTATGGGTTCTTTTTCTCGACTCCAACAACCTTATTCAGCGCTACAAAACCATACGAAATATCGAAAAGCTGAAAGACCAAAAAAGCTATTACGAAAAACGAATTAAAGAGGATACTGAAAAATTGCATGAGCTTCGGTCTGACAAAGAGAAGCTGGAGAAATTTGCACGCGAACAGTATCTGATGAAAAAACCAAACGAGGATGTTTTTGTAGTACTTATAGATGAAGATTAAAAGAAGATCATCAATCGATTGATTGTAATACTATTTGACAAATAATACGATCGATTCTCTCAAGCAATAATTAAAGATATAACCTGATTGAAAGTGGAAATGAGCCTGAACACTTATTCAAATTATCCTATTTTCACTCCCTGACTGAACCGTGCAAAAGTACTTGAAACAAGGGTAAAAGAAGAAAGCTAAATTGAGTTTTGAAAAAGAAACTATAGCAAAACTTCAAGATCCTGAAATGGGAAATGTAATGGGCGGTGTAAGTTCAATGAAATGGTGGAACAACACCATTATGGGATTGGTTAACCGATATTACAAAGGGAAATTGCTATTTATACACCATTGGACACGATGATGGCGGTTGGCGTATAAGTGAAGAAGCTGATTTTTGTAACGGGCGGTAAAAAATGTAACAAATATCACTTTTACATAATGCGGTTCCATATGACCTTTAAAATTAAAAATAAACATATGAAAGTTTAACTTAAAATTGTATTTTGCGGTTTTAAAAAGAGCAAGTAAAATTTTTTATCGTTTTTTAGATATATGAACAAAGCTATTCTACTTATAACGTTTATTTTTTCATTTCTTTCTTTGTTTTCACAAGAGGATGCCGCTGTGAACCATACAGATTCAAGAGGTCTAGAACAGGGATTGTGGAAGTATTATAAGTACGATACCCTGGTGTTTGAGAATCTTCGAACCAATAAGTTTGATACCGTTGTAAGGAAAAAGTTGTGGAAAAAAGGAGAATATGTAGATGGTAAAAAACATGGTATTTGGAAGATTTACACCTATAACTTGAGGAAAAAACGACCAGAAAACAGGCTGGTTGTCGGGGATCTTTTGTATGAAGTGTTGCTGAAAAATGGTGTGATGAATGGACCTTTAAAAGTTTATCAAAAAGATGGATTAAAGTGCTTAACAATGGTTGACAATGGTACGATAAGTGGGGTTTTTGTACAGTTTCATCCCAATGGGGAAATGAAGTATAAAGGTAATATTGATCAATCTAAACAATTCTTCGATGGCACTGAATTTTATGAGACGGGAGCAAAGTATCGCGACCGAAAATTCAATGTAGACATAATAATAAATCAATCAATTGACATTGATAGAGTTAGGCGTGAGTTGAGTTCTTCTAAGTAGCGCCCGCAAAAAAACACTCTGCTCCGACCAGATCCACCACGCAAGGGGATCAATTGAAAAAGTTGTGATTTTAAATTTACAAATCTTTTTTCCTTACAGGCAGTAACTACTCGTAGCGTTAAATGCTTAGGATTTTTTTTTCGAGTTTCAACGCTAAATCGAGTAGCTCATTAAGATCATTACTTTCTGCTTGTTCATTAACTGCTAAAAGATAGTTCCTAAACTCTGTTCTTACTTCGCCCTTTTTATAGAATTCCTTTTCGTGGGAAAAATTCAAAAACTTGACAATCTGGAAAGCATTAAAGTGTTGCATAAACCGTTTCACAAACATGGCTAACGAAGAGCTATTTTGCAAAGCATCGTCAAGTTTTGAACGATAATCGTATTCATCGAAAAACGCTTGTAACGCCTTACCCGCCAAACTCTCGAGGGCTGCATTTTGGGTGTACAGCGTCTCCAAATTATCGAAAAGTCTCTTTAATTCATGAAATATTTCAAATGCATAGACAACGTATGGCTCCCCTTTGTCTACAATGCTTTTTACAGCAGGCCCTGTACCAAAAGGAACGCGGGTAGAAATACGCGACGAAGGAGAAACACATGTATTATAGTTCGTTATGTTTTTTGTATGGGGAAAGATTTTATGTAAAAAGTAAAAATCCTCAGCCGCATGCTTTTTATTCATTCCACCATGTTTTACATATGCACCTGCTTTAACAGCAAAACAAGAACCGATAACATGAAATGCGTAAGGAAAACCAACATAGCGCAGCGCCAAGACATAGTATCGAAGGTATAACTCATACTCTGAAATGGCTTTATTGAGCTCGCTTGAAATTCCATTTCGGTTATGATAAAAATGTAACGTTAACGAATGCGTGTCCGGATGCTGCTTAAAGCGATCAATAATTGATGAATAATAGTATTGATCGACCAAGCAATCGGCATCAAGGGAGGTAATTATTCCATTTGGATCATCAACGGCATTATACACTTCAAGGGCCGAATCCATAGCAACTTTCCTTGCCATGCCTGCACCTGCATGTTTGCGGGGCATATCTCGAAAAATAAGCGGAACAACCTGAAATACTTGATTATCAAATTTCTGTGCATAATCAACCAAAATTCGATAAACAAATTCGTTATAATTTTTCGATAAAGCTGTGGCGCGCACACTATAATTAATCACTACAATTACGAGCACTTTCTCCACGCTTATTGCTCCGCGTAATGAGTTTAACGTAGTAAAAATTCCTGACTCGTTAAAGGCAGGAATAGCAACAATAATATCGGGTTTCTGCGTAACCCGAACAGGCTGTCCTAAAAAGTGTTGAGTTTGAATGTATTGATCGGCAAAGGACATGTTCGTTGAGTAAAATGAATATTATTCCAGAAAAAGTGTTTGTTTGGAAAACAGAATTTTTATACGTGCATCATTCTATCTAATACAACAAATGCCAAAACTCTCTGTTTCGGCACCTATTGTAATAATACTTTATCGCTTTCTACTGGTTCATTCGCTTATCGTAGCGTTCGTTCAATTTACGAAGTACATCATTGGTTATGTTCAATTTGGCCTTTCCGTACATCACTGTGCCGATCATTGTGTTGCTCAAAATTAAATCGTACTTGCGTTGCTTATTAAATTGTATCACATAATTCGAAATGGTATCGTAAAGCTCCTGATTGAGCTGCTGCTCTTGTTGCATCAGTCGACCCGACAATTCCTGATTTAATTGCTCTAACTGCTGTTGCTCTGCCAGCAACTCTTGTTGCTGTGCTTCTGCTGAGGCTTGTGTTAAAAATCCCCGCCGTTGAACTTTTTCCTGAAAGTCTTGATAGTTTTTCTGGAAACGCTGCATTTTAGTCTCCAGTTCGCGCTGAGATTGTTTTTGCTGATCAGTAATTTTTTTATTCAGCTCTTGAGCCAATTTATACTCAAGTAATAACGAATCGACATTAATGTACGCTATTTTTAATTGATTACCTTGTTCGGAAACCGAAGTTTCTGAAGTATTTGTTTCACCAGCCGTTTTTGTATCTGTCCGCACAAATCGATCGGCAACCAACCATATGACCAAAACAGCCAACACAATTTCTATAATTAAATTCTTTTTGTTCATAATATTCTTTTTTTCAATTTTTATATACATCAATTAAGG
Organism: Salinivirgaceae bacterium; assembly: GCA_027858775.1. Taxonomy (GTDB): domain Bacteria; phylum Bacteroidota; class Bacteroidia; order Bacteroidales; family Salinivirgaceae; genus Salinivirga. The sequence goes on from JAQICA010000013.1 coordinate 8,414, forward strand.
CGCTTTGCCCCTTTTCCGAGGCGCTAAAATAATGTTTTTTATGTGTCTGTAATAGTATTCGTACAACTAATTATTCGTAAATGATAAGGGCATGCCGTATTATGCTTTCGAATTTTGTTTAGTCCCCCAATGCTTACCTTTCCAAAGAAAATATGCTGTAATTGCTATTGATATTGCGCCACCCATCGCGTAAGCAATAGAAGGATTCATAGCCAGACCACCATTTTTATGTGGTGCGGCAAAAATGTAGGCAACCACGATAAATGTCATGAACATGGCCGGAATTGTAAGGTACCAATGTGTTTGTCGTTTTTCAGTAAGATAAGCAGCACCCATCCACAATACAACCGTAGCCAGCACTTGGTTCGATAATCCCAGATATTTCCACACAGTTGCAAAATCGAGCTGTGACAGTATAAAGCCTACAATGAACAAAGGAATACTAATAATCAATCGGCTCGAAATACGTTTTTGCTTAAATGACAACATATCGGCAACGGTTAGTCTGGCACTTCTAAATGCCGTATCGCCCGTGCTAATTGGTAAAGCTATAACTCCAATAATTGCGAATATAGCTCCCACATTGCCCAACCACGACCGACTAATTTGGTCGACAACCTCTGCGGGATTATAATTCATTTCGGCCATTTTTGTATTGAGCGCTTCCGCATCGCCGAAAAAGTTCATGGCTGCTGTGGCCCATATTATTGCCACAATTCCTTCGGCCACCATAGCTCCATAAAATACCTGCCTGCCTTGTTTTTCATTTTTTAAGCAGCGTGCCATCATTGGTGCCTGGGTTGAATGAAAGCCCGAAATTGCACCACAGGAAATGACGATAAACATCATTGGAAGCAAAATGTTTTCTGATGGCGTATGATGCCAATTTTTGAGATTTTCAGGAGTAAGCTCCATCATGGTCATTTCGCCCGTTGCTCCCTGCCAGAAAAGTACAACTCCTATTCCAACGGCCATAATCAACAACGCAACACCAAATACGGGATAAATTTTTCCTATAATTTTGTTGATTGGCAGCAAAGTAGCAACAAGGTAATAGGCAAAAATAATATATAACCAAACTGTTGTTCCGCCATGGGTGAGCTTACTAAGCAATCCTGCCGGTCCGGTTACAAATGCCACTCCTACAAAAATAAGCAATAGTACGGTAAACACCCGTAAGACCTGTTGCATGGATACTCCCAAATACTTCCCAACCAATTCGGGTAAGCTTGCTCCATTATTTCGCACAGAAAGCATCCCTGAAAAGTAATCGTGTACGCTCCCCATAAACAAACAGCCGATTACAATCCAAACGTATGCCCATGGGCCATACATGGCACCCAAAATGGCACCAAAAATCGGCCCGAGGCCTGCAATATTTAGAAATTGTATAAGAAAAACTTTCCAAACCGGCAGAGGAAGAAAATCCACACCATCTTGCCGCGCATAAGCCGGTGTTTGACGCGAAGGATTTTCACCGAAAAAATGAGCTATAAAACGTCCGTAAACGAAGTACCCTAAAATGAGTGCAGCGATAGATACAATGAAGGTAATCATTTTTGCCCGCAAATTTAACGTATTCCTTCAAATGGAACAAACTCTGTGGCAATTTCCTGCAAATTTGATAACCGGATACTGATCTTGAAAAGAAGCGTCAAACGTTTCCTCAGACAACAAATTTGTCTTTGGCCGAATCTATCATTATGCAAATCGACTATTTGTTTCACTAAAGTTAGAAGAGTCCCTCCCTCATCGCCAGTGAGTGGCAAAATGGCTTACTTGGAAACTACAGAATCATTGCTATCATAGAGTTGTCTATACTTTTCGCATTCAGCTGATGGTTGCTTTTGATAGCGCTATAATTCCTCATTCTTCATTTCCAGTTCAATTTGATGAATGGAATGTTCTTCGAGTACTTTGCAGGATTATTTTATGTCTTCTATATTGTCTTTTCTCTTTAACAGAAATTTTTCGGCTCCTTCTCTTAATATTTCACCCCCTACCCGATTTCTTACAAATTGATTAGACTACATCAATCTGTTTTTAGTTGTCCTATTTTCGCACATAAACCAGAAGTCTGTAAATAAGTAATCGGCTATAATTCCGTGTTTGACAGCACGCTTCACCATTTTAATCAGGTTTAATCCTTTCTCTGTGCGTAATTCTTTCTTTCGTTTTGCCCCACAACTTAATCCATCTCTTTTTTTATGATACTGTTCTTTACGTTGTTTTGAGATCAACCCGAAGTTCTTCTTTTTGCCTTTTTCATTGTGGAGGGAGAAATCAAGCGGAAAGAAACTTGTTCCATCGCTGTAGCCCAAGGTGAGAAACTTATATGCAAATGGATAGTTGTTTGTTACATGGTTGAAAACCCTGCTAATGCCTTCAAAAAATGGAGTCCTTTTTTCTAGGTCATAATCATCTGCAATAAAAAACGATGCCCTTTGTCCCGAAACATTTTTATCTATAATTTTTACAAAACATTTTGCGAAATTAAGAAGCAGTTTCCTCCAGTTTGTGAATACATCATATAGGCAATCTTTTTTTTCGTTATAAAATAGTTGATTGTGTTGTTTGAAAATAGAATTGACATTAGAACCTCCAAGGAAAGGCATTAGAATTAATGTCTGTAGTAAATTGGCGAGTGGAATGCCATTGCTCTTGCCTATGAATACACCTCTTATTATCGACTTACCCGAAAATACAGCAAAAAAATCAATCAGGTGCGATATTGCTTTTGTAGGGCTATTAAAATACTTTTTGAACTCAAATAATTTGTGACTATATTTGATAAGTAGCATATTATACGTCTTTTGGAATTTGCAACTCCTTTAAAGGTAAGCTTTTAGCTTCTAATATACTACTTTTTTCATGCTTTTATTGTTGATTTTTAATCATTAATGAATATTATAGGTTTATCTCCGAAACTTGAGTTAAAATACCGAAAAAAAATGGCTCGATGTTTATTGGAGAAACGGGTAAATTTTCCATCGAAACAGAAAAAGGAAAAACATTTGTGGCAATAATTAAAGACGTAACCATTGAAGAAAAGCATCATCAACAGTTAAAAATATGGGAGCACACCATTAACTCACTCAATGAATCAATAATACTCATCGACTCAGAATACAACATTACACATTACAACACAACATTTTTAGAAATATTTAACATAAACTCCCAAACCATTCAAGGGAAAAAATCGTACGAAATAGTTCATGGGACACATGAAGCCCCAAAACGCTGCATCACCTGTAAGGGTTTAAATCAAAAGAAGCACATGGAAAATGAGTTTTGGGAGCCAAACATCGAAAAACAAATTCGGGTATCCATCGATCCGGCATTCAATAAAGAGGGTAAATTTGAATTTGCCATAGAAAAAATAAAAATAATTCAAAAAAAGGAATAATAGTTGAACTAGTCTAAAAAGCCAGATGTCCCTAATTCCCTAAAGGAGATATCATAAGAAGACTGACGTTTATTAATTACACTAGGAAACAGAAGTAAAAATGATAAAAATTAATCGGGTAATGGCTTTTTTAATTGAACAATAAGTTTATGAAACAAAACGAAAAGTAAGCAAAAAATGAAATACTGTTCCAACTACAATAGCAACAATTACCAATGCATCACAAACAATTAAATTACAATTAGTTAACCGATTCAGGCAGCACTATGAATAACAAAAATAAAAACGATAAACTAAGGGCAAAAGCGCGTGAAATTCTTCAGAAAAGAGGTATAAAAAACGAGGAGTACTATAAGCAAAGCCTGGAATCGTTAATTGAAGAATTAAATATTTATCAGATTGAGCTTGAGCAGCAAAACGAAGAATTGCGGCAAACCCATATCAGCATGGAAGCCAACCGACAAAAATTCGTCGATTTGTTCGAAAACGCCCCCATCGGTTATTTTGTGATTTCCACAAAAATGAAGATTATTCGCATTAACAAAATAGGATGCGAGTTTTTTGAAAGAGACCAGCAAGAATTAGCCAATACAGCCATAACCGACTATATTGCTCCCGATTCGCAAGACATCTTTTATTTCCATATAAATAAAACACTGCGCACTTCAAACCCACAAACTTGCGAAATAGTTATCAAAACAAAAATCAATACTCAAAAGCACATAAAGCTAACCAGCCAAATAGATGAAAACTATTCGGAAAAAGGTACCATACGCATTGCCGCTGTGAATGTATCGGAAACGCACGAAGATCAACGGATGCTGAAAATGAGTAAAGAGAAATACAAAGCCATTTTCGACTATTCTGGCGACGGTTTTTTAGTTTTAACTGATAAAATAGAAGACTGCAACAAACAATCTTCAAATATTTTCGGATATACAAAAGATGAACTTATTGGCATGTCGCCCATCGATATTTCCCCCAAATACCAGCCCAATGGTACCAATAGCAACACAGAGGCATACAACAAAATGGGAATAGCGCTTAAGCAAGGGCACATCGAGTTTTACTGGCAACACCAACACAAAAATGGAACGCTAATCGATACACAAATTACCCTTTCGGTATTTGAGTCGAAAAACGAAAATAAGCTCATAGCCATTATCAGAGACATTACAGAACAGAGGAAAACCCAAATTACACTGAAAGAGAAAACAGACGAAATAGAGGCTCAAAATGAAGAATACATTTCGTTAAATGAGGAGTTAAGCCAAAAATACCAACAAGAACGCATAATGACCGAAAACCTCATAGAAAGCGAACAAAAGTTTCGCAATTACATTGAGGCCTCTCCTACCTCCATTGTCATTATTAATACAAAAAACAAAATTGTGTATGCCAATCCGTTTGCACTGAAATTGATGAGTATACCGAAAAACGAATTAGGCGATAAATCCATCCTATCACTGTGGCCAAATAAATCAGACCTTGAATCAGTTTTAGCAAAAGTGATAAACGGAAATAAAGTACAAAACGTAGAAACCACCATAACAAATAACAATAAAACTGAGACACAGGTGCTTCTTAGCGCAACAAAAGTAACCAAAGAGAAGCAAATAATTCTTTACCTACATGACATTTCCAAACAAAAACAACTCGACAAGCAGGTTTTTTTAGAAAAGGAGCAATGGCGTCGTACATTTAATGCAGTAAGCGAAGGTATTTTTTTGATAGACAACAATTACCAAATTTTACTATGCAATCCTGCTTTTGCCCGAATGGTGGGTCACAATTCACCTGACGAACTTATTGGGGCACAGTATTTTTACGTTATTCATGGTAGCAATCAACCTAAAACCGCTTGTGCCACATGCCGTACCGACAATTCTGATGAAACTGTTACAGCAGAATATTACGAACCTAATCTTAAAAAATTTGTGCGTACAACCAGTACTCCGGTTATAAATAGTGAAGGCAAAGTGGAGTTTTTTGTAAATACAATGCAGGATATAACCGAATCCAAAAATGCTCAAAAAGAGATGCGCATAGCCATGGAAAAGGCAGAAAATGCAGACAAACTTAAATCGGCATTTTTAGCCAATATGAGCCACGAGATAAGAACACCAATGAACGGCATTATTGGTTTCACGGAGTTGCTACGCAATAAAAACTATTCGCAAAGCAAACAAGAACGACTTTTCAATATCATACAGTCGAGCTCAAAACAGCTTTTACAACTTATTAACGATATTATTGATTTATCGAAAATAGAGGCCAATCAAATTACAATGCACACCAAAGAATTTGATTTGAACGAATGCCTGCTACAAATAGAAGAACAATTAAAAATGGAGTTGCCTAAGAAAAAAGATAAAGACAAACTTCATATTGCACTTGATCTGCCAACGGCCAACAGCCCCTATTTTATTCACTCAAGTGAAACCCGAATTCAGCAGATTATGAATAATTTGCTGAATAATGCAACTAAATTCACACACAAGGGGCACATAAAATTCGGGTATAAAATAGTAGCCGACGGTATACAGCTTTATGTAGAAGATACAGGCATAGGCATTCCGGAAAGCGCTCACGACGTTATTTTTGAACGTTTTAGGCAAGCAGATACAAATGTAGCTACAAAATATGGCGGCACCGGCCTTGGTTTGTTCATTACCAAGCAATTGGTAGAATTGCTCAACGGACAAATCAGGGTTGAAAATAATTATCCAAATGGAGCTAAATTTCTGGTTAATCTACCACAAAACTTCAATTCAAAAAAATCCTCCGAGGTCATTACTCAAAAAATACAAGAATAGTGCGAGCAAAGCCATAAAACCATTATTAGGTGCAAAAACAAAAATGAATAACTTGTGTTTGAATTGTTATGAGATAGAGCAATATTACTTATAAAGCGGTGAAAGAAATGCAATAATTTCATGCAATTTTCATCCGAGGCCGATATTAAAAAAAATGGTTATCCGTTTTTGTACCCAATTTGAATTTGATTTTCTTCATTTGCCCCTAACCCTAAAGGATGTGAAGAAAATCAATTGCTTACGCCAGCTGGCGGAACAGGGGCAAAACAATTGATTTTCATTCTATTGGCTTTACTTTAGGTACAAAAACGGACATCTATGTAAAAAAATATCCGGTATTTTTTGTAACCTTTCTGTTAAAAACAAGACAAATTAAATAAAAACTAGAAAGGAGCTTTTCTCTATTAATGGATTTAACTAAATTCGCCAAGCCAATTTTCTGCTTTTGCTACAGAAAATTGAACCAATTGTAATTTCAATCAAAATAATAATAAATCATCATGTATTAAATAATTAACCCATGACACCAATATTAACAATTGATAACATAAACAAAAGCTTCATCAACCACAGGGCGCTAACTGACGTTTCGTTAGAAATTCCTGAAGGAAGTGTGTTTGGACTACTAGGCCCGAATGGTGCCGGAAAAACGACCCTCATTCGTATTATTAACCAGATTTCGTACCCCGACAGCGGTACCATTTTTTTCAATAATAAACCATTGCGCCGCAAAGATGTCGAAAACATCGGATACTTGCCCGAAGAGCGTGGACTGTATAAAAAAATGAAAGTAGGCGAACAAGCCCTTTATCTGGCACGTTTAAAGGGACTTAGCAAACAAGACGCGCTTAAAAAACTTAAATATTGGTTCGAAAAATTCGAAATAGAGCAATGGTGGGACAAAAAAGTTGAAGAACTATCGAAAGGAATGGCCCAGAAAGTGCAATTTATCGTAACAATTATTCACGAACCTCAGCTACTTATCTTCGACGAACCTTTCAGTGGCTTCGACCCCATTAATGCAAATCTTCTAAGAAAAGAAATACTAGAACTCAGGCAAAAAGGTGCTACAGTGATATTCTCGACCCACAACATGGGAAGCGTAGAAGAAATATGCGATAATATTGCACTCATCAATAATTCAAAAAAAATACTGGAAGGAAAAGTCAACGAAGTAAAAAAAGGCTTCAGAACCTTTGAATATGAATTCAAATACGAAGGCACTACAAGTATAGCCGAAAAATTGGAGGATCGTTACAAACTAATTAGCGAAAAGCAATTAGAAGAAGAACAATACTGCCGAATAAAAATTAACGATGCATCATCGCCAAACGAACTCTTAAAAAACGTGATGCAACACGCCACAGTGCATTCTTTCAATGAGATTATTCCCTCGATGAACGATATTTTTATTGAAGTAGTTAATCAACACAAAACACAAAACTAAATTACCATGAACAAAACAAAATACATACTAAAACGAGAATACATATCGCGTGTTAAGAAAAAATCTTTTCTTCTCATGACTATCCTTGGGCCTTTCCTATTTGCCGCCCTCATTGCTGCTCCTGCATGGTTTGCTACCATGGAAGACAGCGAAACGAAACAAATAGCAGTAGTCGATTCTTCTGGAATATTCGATTATACTAAGGTGCTAAAAGAAAGCATAACACTGAACTCGCAACGCTTTCATACCGAACTGGCAAAAGACTCCAAAGACCTTCCATTTATTGGAAAGGATATGAAAAAGTTTAACGAGGTTCTCCATATAATTGCCAATAATCGTGATTCGCTGCTTGGAAAAAATCTGGAACTTGGCTTTGTTTCCGAAGCTCGAAAAATAAAATCGAACAACGACCTGCCCAACCAACCATTCGATTCGCTGGCAGAAAAGTATGCCCGTTTGTTGCCACTGGTTGTGGAGCGATTGCAAAAAACAAAAGGAAGAATCCAAAACACAACATCCACGCGCTTCCATTACAAAGACTTCGACTACAGCACATCAAAAAAGGCAATTACCGCAGGCGATTACTATGCCGTGGTCTTTATCCCTTCCAACGTGTTATCGTCGTTAAAGGTACAAACCTATGCAAAAAAGTCCCTCTCAATGGGCGTGCGTAGCCATATTGAAAACGCAATTGAACGCGAAATAGAAAACCAAAAATTACGCAATGCCGGCATCGATCAGGAGACGCTTGAAAACATGAAAACAAACATCTCCATTGCAAGTATTAAAGTTACCGAAGATGGCGAAGAAAAAGAAACCCGCCCCGAAATAGCCATGATAATAGGCTATGTGGCCGGATTTCTCATTTATATTTCAGTATTCATGTTCGGTTCGCAAGTTATGCGCGGTGTAATTGAAGAAAAAACAAGTCGCATTGTTGAAGTCATACTTAGCTCCGTAAAACCACGTCAGTTACTTATGGGTAAAGTATTAGGAGTAGGACTAGTTGGTCTTACACAATATTTAATCTGGATTATACTCACAGCTGTACTATCGGCACTTGCATTCACCTTCTTAATTCCATCAGATGTTGGTCAGCTGCAACAGCAAGCCAGTGAATTTATGGGAGCCGGAGGAATGCAAAACGTAACGCCAATGGTGGAAAATAATATGGGAGAAATTCAGGAAATTTTACTATCAATAGCTAATGTAAACTGGCCCCTGATTATTGGTTCATTCCTCTTTTTCTTCATCGGCGGCTATATGCTTTATGCAGCATTATTTGCTGCCGTTGGTTCAGCAGTTGATAACGAGTCTGATACCCAACAGTTCATGGCTCCAATCACAATTCCTTTAGTACTCGCACTATTTGTGATGATTAACACCATCAACAATCCGGAAAGCATGCTAACGTATTGGTTCTCAATCATACCATTCACTTCGCCCATCGTAATGCTCGTACGTATTCCGTTTGGGGTACCGATTTTCGACCTTGTGCTTTCAGCAACGCTACTAGTGGCCACATTCCTGGCAATGATATGGCTCGCAGCACGTATTTACAAAACAGGAATCCTGATGTATGGATCAAAAGTATCGTACAAAGAATTATGGAAATGGATAAAAATGGGCGACTAATCGTCTAACACAATAAAACATAGAAAAAAAGCGTCCGGAACAAAATATTTTCCGGACGCTTTTTTTTGCAATCAGAATACTACCAGTAAGCAATACAGCAATCTTGCAAGCAATACCAATTTACCAAAATTATCACTCACTGTTAAGAAAAATTATAAATTAGCATGAAGCAACTTCTTACATGTAGAATAAAATTTGATGCAGAGGGTAAAAACCGACAAACAAATACGATAACAAACAACTGATAAACAAGAAAATACAATAACAGAAAGAGGAGAATTTGTCATCAACAAAAAGCCATCATTTGAATGAATGAAAGAACAGCCCCTGGTTTTGACAAACAGAGCATAAAATTGTGTAGGAAATTTTAAATACAAATTATACCTTAGCTGCAAATTACAAGAGAAATAATTATTGGCACACACCAACACATATGAACAAACGCGTAGCAATTTTTGATCTCGGCTCAAATGCCTTTAAACTACTTATTGCAGAAAAAGCCCCCACCCCGGAAGGCTTTGTTATTGTGCATAAAGAACAGTCCGGGGTAAAGCTTGCAAGTAAAGGCATCAATAAAAAAATTATTACAAAAGAAGCCCGGCTTAGGGCACTGGAAGCCATTGCTGCATTTAAAGTTACAGCCGAATATTACAAGTGTCGCACCATAAAATGTACAGGCACCTCAGCTTTTCGCGATGCCAAAAATGGAAAAATATTGGTGGACGAAATTAAGGAACGCTTCCATTTAGATGTAGAAATAATTAGTGGAGACAGAGAGGCCGAACTCATATACAAAGGCGTTAAAATAGGTTACAATATGGACAAAAAGCCGGTTTTCATTATGGATATCGGTGGAGGAAGTTTAGAAATAATTATTGCCAATAATGAGGGCATACAGTTTCAAAAAAGTTACGATTTAGGCATGCGCCGGGTAATGGAAAAGCTCGACCTACCCGATCCGTTAAAGCAAAAAGATGTAGATCAAATAATTACATTTTTCGACAATGAATTTTCGGAACTCGACAAAGTGGTAAAAAATCTGAAACCGCACACCCTTATTGGTACCAGTGGCAGCTACGAAACCATTAGCAATATGGTAGAAGCCCAAAAAGGCAGGCCACTCAAAAAAGTAAGTACAGCCACATTTAAACTCTCGCGCACCCGAATAACCGAACTCCACAATAGCCTGGTGCACAAAACAGAAGAGGAACGCAAAAAAATCGACGGTATGGATCTAATTCGGGTCGATCTGATGGCAATAGCCATGGTTTTTGTAAATCATATAATAAAAAAGTTTAACTTTGATAATGTTGTGTTTTCAGCATTTGCCCTGAAAGAGGGCTTACTAAGCGAAGCACTTGATAAAGAATAAAATATTATGACGCGCATTTTGGTAATAGACGATGAAGAAAGTATTAGAAATACGTTGCAGGAGATACTGGAATACGAAAAATATACTGTAGACATGGCTGCAGAAGGTGCTGAAGCCATGGAGCAACTGAAAAAAAATCAGTACAACGTAATTTTGTGCGATATTAAAATGCCTAATATGGATGGAATTGAGGTACTCGAACGAGCCATCAGAATCCAACCCACAGCGCCCGTAATCATGATTTCGGGGCACGGCAACATCGACACAGCTGTAGATGCCATTAAAAAAGGAGCTTACGATTTTATTGAAAAGCCACTAGACCTAAACAGACTGCTTATAACCATAAAAAATGCATTAGATAAATCGACGCTCGTAGAAAAAACCAAAGAATTACAACAAAAAGTTAGTAAGACATACGAAATAATTGGTCAAAGCCCAGCCATAGAGCAGGTAAAACAAATGATTGAACGCGTTGGTCCTACCGATGCCCGCGTGCTTATAACCGGCGAAAATGGCACCGGAAAAGAACTTGTAGCACACCAATTGCACGAAATGAGCCAACGAGCGGCTGGTGCATTTGTGGAAGTAAACTGCGCGGCTATTCCTTCAGAGCTCATCGAAAGTGAGCTGTTTGGCCACGAAAAAGGTGCATTTACCTCGGCCAACAAACAACGAAAAGGAAAATTTGAACAAGCCAACGGAGGAACACTTTTTCTAGACGAAATTGGCGACATGAGCCTTTCTGCCCAATCGAAAGTGCTTAGAGCACTGCAAGAAAACAAAATATCTCGTGTAGGTGGCGACAAAGACATTGATGTGAATGTACGCATTATTGCTGCCACAAATAAAAACATGCAGGAAGAGATAAAAAACAATTATTTCAGAGAAGATTTATACCACCGCATTAGTGTAATACTCATACATGTACCCCCACTTCGCCAACGGACAGAAGATATTCCCGAGCTTGCACGCCATTTTATTAAACAAATTTGCGAGGAATATAAAATTAAACCCCTCGAAATTGCAGATGATGCCATTAAAGAGCTTCAGGATCTTCCATGGACAGGAAATATCAGAGAATTTCGAAATGTGATAGAACGCCTAATTATCCTTAGTAATAATGCTATATTAGGAAAAGATGTAAAAAGCTTTGCCCATCCATTAAGTACAACACAAAAACAATAAGCCATGCAACCAACATTAGTTATAGACGGAACAAAGAGCAGCCCTGAAATCATTCTGGATCCACGCGAGGGAATTTTCTCCTTTAGCGGAACCTCAATGTCTGAAGATGCGGTAGGATTTTATATGCCCATAATTGATTGGCTTAAAAAATATGCATTAGACCCCAATCCCATGACGCAAGTAAAATTCAAAATGACCTATTTTAATACAGCTTCGTCAAAACTACTTTGGGAAATAATGAGTCTTCTGCAAGACATATACAGTAATGGGCACAAAGTAAAAATTGATTGGATTTTTCAGGATGAGGATGAAGATATGGAAGAAGCAGGAGAAATTTACGCTGAACGAATGGATATTCCAATCAACTTGATTATAAGCGAAGATTAGTATTTTTTATTCCTCAATTATAGTTGCCCGCAGGTATAAAAACCTGCGGGCAACTTTTTTTTTGTAGTATACTATATTTTTTTCTAGTTTTGCACATTAAATTAAAACAAGGATGTACAGGAATAAATGCCCGGAAAGAACAAAAATTGCTACAAAAGTTTTCTTACACACCAACCAGATTGGCTTGTAAGAAAGGGGATATGCACCATACGCACTAGAGAAGCCATACTGAATAAAAATGGCAAAAAAGGCACAACGCATAAGCAACACCAAATTGACTGCATGCATTGCGCCCAAACAAGAATCCAAAAGTAATGATTTTATATTTTCAAAAACATTAAAACGAAAAATAATTAAAATATTTCCGGACTATTTATTTAATAATAATAGTATGCTGCTTTTTGATTTTAAGCCTGCAACAGTTCAGTTATTGCACAGATTTTTCAATTTTACCTAGCTTCGACCATTCATAAACACGGTCGTTGCCAAAATCGAGCATCAGCTCAGGAGCTTCTACAGCAGCGTTTTGAATACCCGAAAGTTCGCCTTCCTCAATTTTTAAAATGAGTGTCATTGCTGACTCTCCAGGTGATAACCGCCGGGTTTTAAAGTACCGTTTATCAAAAACCACTGTGTCGCCATTCCTTAATTCAAAAGTTTGTGTGTTAAGCGTTACTTTAAACAGCGGCTTGGCCGTACGATTTTCGACACGCCATCGTACTGTGCCATCGTAACCCTTTATGGCAGTTCCATAGTAGAGAACCATAAACGTTTTATTGTTCTTCATTAGTGAGGCATACGGTTTCCAATGCCAATCGCGCTCATTGTACTGAGCATCAACTGAAGAAACGCCTAAAAAGAAACTTATAACTATGAAAAAAATAAATTGTTTCATAATATTTGGTTTAGCTACAAAAATAGTCACTATAAATAAAGTTACAATAAGTAAAATCGCCCTTTAACAGTGAAGCACAAAAATGAATTTGCAAAGTTAAACCGCTAGAACTGAAAATAAATAAATGGTTGAATATTGGCCGACTGTGCCTGATAGAGAATAAACACAACAAGAACAATAATTCCTACTTTAAGATACCAGGGTACCCGGATAAAACCATTGATATACAGTCGTTTTACAGTAGAAGGCAGCCAGTGAAAAACAAATCCTATAAGCATAATCAGGAAAATGTATTTGTAGCCGTCAATATATTCAAAGGTGCTTCCCCACCGCCAGTCAGAGGAAATTTGCTGCAGCATATTTTTCACCCTGTCGGTGCTGGTAGCTCTAAAAAATATCCATGCAAATGAAACAATATGAAAGGTGAAAAATATAGACAATGCGCGTCCCCACTTACCGGGGAGTTTAAAGTGCACACGGGCTTTTACAAACTTTTCTACAGCCAGTGCCACTCCATGTATTGCACCCCAAATAATAAATCGCATATTTGCACCGTGCCATAATCCACCTAAAACCATGGTAATAAACAAGTTGGTATACGTCCGTAAAGTTCCGCGCCGATTGCCACCCAGTGGAATATAGAGATAATCCTTTAGCCAACTGGAGAGGGAAATGTGCCACCGGTGCCAAAAATCGGTAATGCTGGTGGCCTTGTAGGGCGAACGAAAGTTGATGGGCAACCGGAAACCCAGCAGCAAAGCAACCCCGATGGCAATATCGGTATAACCGCTAAAATCGCAATAAATTTGTATGGAATAGCCATAAACAGCCATAAGATTCTCAAATCCACTATAAAGTAGTGGTTGCTCAAATACACGATCGACAAAATTGACCGAAACATAATCGCTAATTACAATTTTCTTTACTAATCCGTTTAAAATCAAAAATAAAGCATACCCAAACTCGTAGGCACTAAGCTTAAACTTCCGGTATATTTGAGGTACAAATTCTGCTGCCCGCACAATGGGTCCTGCCACTAACTGCGGAAAAAATGAAACATAAAATCCAAAATCGAGGATGTTTTTTACTGGTTTTACTTTATAACGGTAAATATCGACGGCGTAACTTATTGTCTGAAATGTGTAGAACGAAATACCAACGGGTAGTATAATGGTGTTTACATCAAATTCCGATTTTGAAACACCGTTTACAGCCATGGCAAGATAATTTTTCATCTCCCAATCGATTCCGGTAAGCGTAGAAACGAGGTCACCAATCAAATATGCATACTTAAAATATGCGAGAACAAACAAGTTGATAAAAACACTCAAGGCAACAAATAATTTTCTGCGAAGGGGAATATAATTGTTATAAATTGCTTGCCCAATAAAATAGTCTGTGATCGTACTAAAAACAAGAAGGAAAAAATAGTAGCCACCACACTTGTAATAAAAAAAGAGGCTTACTGCAAACAGCCAAACATTGCGTAGTTGCATGCGTTTTTGCAGTGCAGAAAACCCGACCATCACAATAAGGAAGAAAACCCAGAAGCTCCAATGTGTAAATATCATTGGTGCTTTTGAATTAAAGGTGAATATTTGTGATAAATAGTCGATCATTATACCTTCTGTTACTCGTTTTTCACAGGGAAATATTGTTTTTCAAAATACTTAAGGAGTGCATTAAAAAACAAATCGCCCTGTAATCTGTATCCTTTCGTAGAAAGGTGAACTAAATCCCTGGCTCCCAAGCCATAACGTCGCCATTGCAAAACAGACTCGTAGCCGCCCATTATTTCATAAAAATCCCAAACAGCGCATTGATGCTCCCTGGCTATTTCTTTGATTATCTGACCGGCCTTTTCCACATGCATATTTGCCGCGGCTCTACGGACAAAATGGTCTCCCGGAGTGGTTAAAATTATTGCTTTTTCGGGAAAAACCTTACGAATATCGGCAATTAAACGGGAGTAATATTCGCGAAAAGCTGGTAAATCCGGATTATCACTGTATATATCATTAGTACCCAACGACATAACAATAACATCGGGTGTTACAAATCGTAAAAATCGTGATAAATTATCACACATTACAAAATCTTTGGCTCTGGCACCATTTAAACCTAAGGCGTGATAAGTTATGCCCGGCAATGAATTTTTCAACCATACGGCAAATAATTCAAATGGTACCGAATCTCCCCGCCGATTGAGTGTTATTTCCACATTTTTTGTGAAAGTTGTAAGTGTAAGTGCCACCCGCCCATATCCTTTTTTTAGATGAACCCACCGTTTACCGGGAGTAAGCAGATTGACAGTATCGCTAGCGTGATACCAAAACTCTATCTCGTTGAATTCCGTATTTATTGCATCGTCTTTTTGTTTTACCCGAAGTGTGATTAGCGAATCGGTTGTGGTTAATTTTAGTGGAATAATTCCTGTTTTGGAATCACTCGTTTTTAACGCATTAACCACCTGCCAATTGTTTTCCGATTCAATAATGTAATTTCCCGGATTATTTGTCTCTGCAAGGTTATACGGGAATACAATTCCCCGGGCTCCTTCTGCTCCAGCCGAAAAACTTTGTACACGTTGTCGCACTCGCCCCGTAAAAAAGTCGGCCTGTATATGAGAATCGCCTAAATGCAGAATTTCCAATTTTGTATTCTTCCCCACAACAATATCCTCCCACTTACTGAAAAATGCAGCAAAACCAATAGCATTTTCAATTTGTTCTAATTGATTTTTTTTATAATGAATAAAGGGATATTGATCTATATCGTAAGGGTAATCCTGAGCTAAAGAGGCTGTTAAGGTGAGAAAAAATATGACAAATAAAAATAACAAATCGCGCATATACTACTAAATTTCAACCCTCCGGCTATTTTTCTTTAAACTGATTATAATCGTACATTATAGCATTGTACATCATTTGAGCAACAATACTTGCACCGCGATAATTAAAATGGGTAAAGTCTTTACGAGCCAATGACGGTTCAGAAAAAACCCATGCCGGCATTGAGTTATGTCCGCCCATAGCTTCGTACATATCCCAAAATGCACAATTACTTTTAAACGCAGCATTGCGCTGTGCATCACGAATTTTTGTAATATTCGGATAAGACTCGTACCATCCGTTTACTTTGCGCGACATATCGCTCACTCCTACTACCAAAACCGGAATATTGCCTGCAGCCTTTTTCAAATGTTTTAATTGTCTGATTAATAAGCGTTCGTAAAAGCCATAATGGTTAACAATGTGGGGAACAACATTAACACCATATTGAAATACAATAAATTTAACGTTTAATTGCTTAAAAAAACGTGCCAGAACTTGTTCGTCTATTTTTGTAAACTCCGCTCCCCGACTTCCCCGCCATGCAATATTATCTACCGCAATACCTGTAGGCTGATCAAGTGTAAGCGCATAAAAACTTGGCAGATCTTGCCCCGCCACTTTAAATGTAAGGTCTTGGGGAGTATGATTGAGCTGCACACCAAAAAACTGCAAAGGTCCTGTCCCTTCAACAAGATCGGTGAGCAAAAGCGAATCGCGCTCATAAATGGACAGCTCAAATTGTCCACCACCATTTCCAAAAAAGAGTCGGACCCACTCAAAGTGTCGTACGGACAAATAACTGTATTTTGAGATTTTATAGTTTAAAAGCCCTTCGGTCAGGGAATCGCTCTCGTTAAGCGTAGCGCACGAACCTAAAATACCGAAGTTGCCATTCGAAAAACTGGAATCTTTTCGTAGCATTACACTATGTTTTGCCCACGGACCCGATGTCTCAATTTGCATGCTGGAGCTTTCTGTTACAGGCTTATAACAAGGAAGTAATCCGGGACCACTTCCGCCGTAAGCTTTTTGAAAACGGTTTCGCAGGTAACGGGTAATTCGATCGCCCTCAATTTGAGAATCACCGTAATGGAGAATTCGAATCAACGATTTTTTAACATTTCCCGATTTAAGCTCCTGAAAAAACGGATGAAACATATTCGACTTACCGGAGGGATACTCAATAGGTTGTATTTTCTTTTTTAATGATGCTGACTGCGCTCTAACCGTATCAATTTTCTGTGCGAACTGGTCATCATCTTTATCAGGCAAAGAGTCCTCTTCTACGTTAATTACCTGATCTTGCAAACTGTCGGTTTCTTTGGCTACCGAAATAATACTATCGATATTTGCATATACAGGTTCATTTGCCGTAAGGCTCTCCAGTTTGGCAAATTTTAAGCGTTTACTTTGCCCTAAATTTATACCGTCTGATGGGAAAATAAGCGACAACAAAGCCAATGCAGCCAGAACCAAGGTTAAAAAAGCAACAATATTCCATGGTTTAACCGGCTTAGCATCCATAAGGCTAGTTCAGTAGTTTAACTTTTATTCGCTGTCCGGGCTTTAAGTATCTTCCTGAAGAAAGATTATTCATTTGAAGGATATCGCGATCGGTTATGTCATCAAATTTCTTGGCAATTTCCCACAACGTATCACCTTTTTTCAAAGTATAATACTCATATTCTGCATCTTCCGGATAGTTTTTATTGTGGGTTTTTGTGGTTACAGCAACGGTTTTCCCAATTCGTTTTTGCTTTTCAGTAAACGATAGTTGATTAATATCGCTGTAATTGGCTGATCTTGATTTGGGGACATAAACTACTAATTTTTGTCCCGATCGAATTACATTCCCACGAATTCCGTTCCAGTGGCGTAAATCACTAATTCGCACATTGTACCACTCAGAAATAAAGCCTAAATTATCGCCTGGCTTCACGGTATACGTCATGCGTTCATAATTTCCTGAAGGGGCATCGCCATAGTAACGCTGTGTATTTGGTGTTTGTGTTAAGGCTTTAGTATTAAAAAACACCGAATCTTTATACGCATAAATTGAGTCTTCCAACGATATAAACTCTGTAGCAAGCATATTTGGTAAGCGTAAAGGGTAAGCTTTCCCTCCTGGAATAATATTTCGCCTGTATTGTGGGTTCAAATCTTGTAGCTTTTTAAGCGGAATTTGCATAACCTCAGCAACTTGTCCCAAGTGCAACTTTGCAGTTACATTTACAGTATCGGTAATTAGTGGCATTTCAATTTTACGTGCACGTAAATTTAACTCTTGTTGATGGTTAAAAATGTATATAACAGCTATAAAGCCGGGCACATAGCCCCTTGTTTCTCTTGGTAAATAGTAATAAATATCCCAAAAATTCGTCTTCCCTCCGCTACGCCTAATGGCTTTATTAACATTACCGGGACCACAATTATAGGCTGCCAACGCCAGTGTCCAGTCATCGAAAATGGCGTAGAGCGATTCCAGGTATTGAGCAGCTGCATAGGTAGAAGCAGTCACATCTCGACGTTCATCAACGAATGAGGTTATCTCCATATTTAAAAACCTTCCGGTGGCATACATAAACTGCCATAAACCGGTGGCACCAACTCTCGATACGGCTCGTGGATTAAGGGCCGATTCTATAATAGGTAAGTATTTCAACTCCATCGGCAAATTATAGCTATCGAGAACTTCTTCAAAATGTGGAAAATAATATTCAGACAACCCAAGCACAGTTTCTGTTAATTCGCGCTTATCTTGCAAGTACACCTTAAAATACGCCCGTACAATCTTATTGTATGTCATATCGAAAAATACGGGCATAGTTGCCATATTGCTCATTATGACACTGTCGGATGGTAAATACCCAACGGTAGATTGAGTGTCGATATCGACCGTTTCCGTTGTATCGAAGTAAGAAACAGAACGACTTACATACCATGAATGCAATAAACTGTCATAATCTGTCGATAGCTTTTTCAAAGCAGTTTGCTCGGCAATACGGACCGTATCAATTTGACCACTTAGTGCAAAAAGCACGGTTGAAAAACTAATCAGTATAATAGTTGAAAAAAATTTTATCATTGGATTGTGAGTTAAAAATCGTAATTCTGGGGTTTGGTACGAATATAAAATAATCTTGTGTAGCATCCAAGGGTTTAACGGAATTCACCGTTAAAAGATATACTTTGGAAAAATAAATATGCCAAGTGAAATTGAAATTTTTTCATGAAAATTCAGAAGTTTACTATTTAAAAACTTAGCGATACTCCTAAACCGATGTTTCCCGCCCCTGATTGTTGGTTACTTGTCCATGTATTTTGGTAAATAAAAGGCTGGTAACGTAAAGTCAGATCATCACTAATATCGTATTCAAATAAATGCGCCTCTACGGTTGCGTCCATAATTTGGAGTAAGTACAAAAATCCTAAACCAATATAATTCAAATCTCTTGAACGGCGCCACTTCTCACGTTCCCTACGCAGGGTTTCTTCATTAACACCTTCATAAAGATCATCAATTGTTTCATTGACTTTTTGTTCATAAAGACTCCGCCACTTTAGGTATTCCATATTATTAAAGTGAATAAAATAGGTAAAAGCAGCAAACCCACCATAAATGATGGGTACTTTCCAATATGCCCGATTGTATACCTGGCCTGCTCCGGGTAAAAATGTAGAATATAGGGTAGCTTTACGTGGCGAATGAGCTTTCTTCTCCAAATGTTCATTTTCGGTTGATTGTCCAAAACCGCTCAAAAGCAAAAGCAATAACAATAAAGTAAAACCAAACCGCATGAACTCGCATTTATTATTCATTCTTAACCTGATCGAACAGTGCTATTATTCGTTCCAGCTCATCATCGCTTTTAAAGGGAATCACAATTTGGCCTTTCCCATCATCGGCACGTTTTAGCTTCACACCCGTCCGGAAAAATCCATCTAAATGTTTCTGCAATTGCTTATACTCCTCGGAAAGCTTTTTTCGACCCGAGGCAGATTGGTTAGCCGCTTGTTCTTTAATGTCCTCTCCAGAATTAATGGCTTTGGTCATCTCCTCTACTTTGCGAACAGAAAGTGCTTCTTTAACAATGAGTTCGAAAAGATACAATTGATCATCTTCACCTTCAATTGTGATTAAGGCACGTGCATGCCCCATAGAAAGGACTTTGTGTCGAATTCCTTTCTGAATTTCAGCAGGTAATTTTAATAAACGAAGATAGTTAGTAATTGTCGACCGTTGTTTTCCAACCCTGGTACTCAAATCTTGCTGAGTAAGCTTACACTCCTCCATTAGTCTTTGGTAACTAATGGCAATTTCAATTGCATCTAAATCTTCGCGTTGAATATTCTCAACTAACGCCATTTCGAGCATCGCTTGATCGTCGGCAGTGCGTATGTAGGCAGGAATACGATCCAAACCTGCCATTTTTGCAGCTCTTGTTCTACGTTCACCGCTTATTATTTGATACTCGTCTTCGCTTATCTGGCGCACAGTAATGGGTTGTATAATACCAAGCTCAGTAATCGATGCAGATAATTCTTCCAGGGCTTCTTCATCAAACTCCGTTCTGGGTTGAAACGGGTTCACTTTCACTTGACTTATCAACACTTCCCGAATAGCATCATTCTGAATTGGTTCTTCTGCTTTGGGTGACTCTTCAATTAAGGCTCCCAGTCCCCTTCCTAGTGCTTTCTTCTTCGCTACCATTTTTGTAATAAACTAATATTAATTAACTTTCTTTTCTTCGTTACTCATCTTAGTTGCATTGTTACGCTGCAACAATTCTTTTCCCAAATTCAAATAATTTGTAGATCCAATGCTTCCTGCATCATATAAAACAATTGGTTTGCCATAGCTTGGCGCTTCACCCAATTTTATATTCCGTTGAATAATGGTATCGAAGGCCATCGATTCAAAATGCGACCGAACTTCGTCTACTACCTGATTGGAAAGGCGTGTACGCCCATCGTACATGGTAAGTAAGAAACCCTCTATTTCGAGTTCTTTATTCAAGTTGCTCTGAATTATTTTAATGGTGTTCAATAATTTCCCGAGACCTTCAAGGGCAAAATACTCGCACTGAACCGGAATCATAATCGAATCGGCAGCCGACAATGCATTAACTGTAATAAGTCCAAGAGATGGAGAACAGTCGATTAGCACCCAATCGTAATCTTCACGAATATCTTTAATAACCGAGCGCATCATGTATTCCCGATTTGGCATGTTGAGCATCTCAATTTCGGCACCCACAAGGTCTATATTCGAGGGAATTAGGTCTACCGTTTCCATTTCGGTGTTTAATACCGCTTTGCGAGGATCGACATCATCTACAATACAATCGTATATACTCGCTTTAACATTACGAACATCAAATCCAAAACCTGAGGTAGCATTGGCCTGCGGATCAGCATCTATAAGTAATACTTTTTGTTCCAATACGCCCAAACTTGCGGCTAGATTAATCGCAGTTGTTGTTTTCCCAACTCCTCCTTTTTGATTAGCAAGTGCAATAACTTTTGACATATGTATTCAGTTTAATTTCAATATATTACGACTTTAAAGAATGTATTATATTCGTTCATTGTCGAAGCTGCAATTTAGTGAAAATATTGTATGTTTTCTAATATGTTTGGTGCAAAGATTTAAGATATATCATAGCTATCTGATTGTCAGCGTATGCCTTCTCTTCTGGCACTTAAAACAATTCGTAATGGCATAATTTACTCTCGATCGGGCCATTAAACAGTGTAATGCGAGCGCTGGTTTTCAAGCCTATATTCTTAAGCGCCTGCGGATTACCCGATATTATCCATGCATTGTAATCTTTAAACTCATTTTTTAGATGGTCGCCAAACCGACGGTACAATTTTTCAACTTCGTCTGCCTTTACTCGCTTATCGTAAGGTGGATTGGTAATAATTGTACCTTGTTCGTCCTCACCTTGGATAGATGAAAAATCGCTAACCTGAACCGAAATGGCTTTTTGTAAGAAAGCACTTTCAATGTTTGCTTTAGCAAACCCAATTTGTTTTGGAGAAATGTCAACTCCAAGAATTGGGACTTCAATTTTCACCTGTTCATCTTCTTCTTGTACTTCTTCTAAAACTTTCCGTTCAAAGTCCAACCAATGTTCAAATGCAAACTGATCGCGATATACACCCGGACGTATATTGGCTGCAATGAGTGCTGCTTCTGTTAATATTGTTCCGGAACCGCAAAATGGGTCAATTAACTCATTTTCGCCACGCCATCCGCTTTGAAGAACAATACCTGCCGCCAAAACTTCATTTATGGATGCTTCACCATGGTGCTTTCGGTATCCGCGCTTAAAGAGGGCTTGTCCACTGGAGTTTAGAGAAATAGTACACTCTTTATCTTTTAAGTGAACATCGATCCGCACTTGTGGATTTTCCTTATCTACATTGGGGCGGCGGCGAGCCACATCGGTAAAATAGTCGGCCACAGCATCTTTCGTGCGCAATTCCAGAAAATGGGAGTGATCGAAAATTGTTGAATTTGTTGTAGCATTTACGAGTATGGTTTTGCGCACACGGAAGTATTGTTGCCAATCGATGCTTCGCACCTGATCGTAAAAGTCTTGCTGGCTTTCAATTGTAAATGTCTTAATAGGCATCAACACATTCAATGCGGTACGCAGGGCTAAATTTGCTCTGTAAAGCATTGCTTTATCACCTTCAAATGAAACGGCTCGGTTGAGTATTTCTACATTTTGAGCACCCAGTTCTCTCAGTTCCTGAGCAAGTGTTTCTTCTAATCCGAGAAAAGTTTTAGATACTAATTTCATTAAAATCAATAATTTTTGTTTTTCACTCTGATAACTAAGCGGTCGTATTTATTCATTTTATATTAAACACAATCAACCGACCATATACTTACGGAATATTCTTGTGGAAAGTTCCTTTTTTAATCTCTGTTTTCGATTTTCCTATTAGATAGTGCCAATGGTAAATATCCAAAGTGCAGAATTTGATTTGAGGCTGCGAAGATACGAAAATGGTTCCAAAAATACCCCCTATCGTGTCCTTAATAACTCTCTTTTGTAAAATGTATTTTGGTTATGGCAAGTGTCATATCAAGAATGCCTCGACTGCCCAGGTATTGATCTGTTTTTTCTACGTTAAAAAATGATTACAGAACGCTGCTATACGCACTTTTTCTGCCAGGTTAAAATCGAAAATATCTGCAACTAATCCGTCATTTCAGGCAAAACGTGACAGGAGTGTTAAAAAAGCAAAAGGGTGATGTATACTGACACCACCCTTTCCCAATTAGTTTTGCTAACGATTATATGTTTGATTCTTCATCGTCAGAAATTGAATCTCTCATTTTTGTATCTGATTCAATATTTCGCATTCTATAATAATCCATTATACCAAGATTTCCGTTCCGGAAGGCTTCCGCAATTGCTTTTGGCACATCGGCCTGGGCTTCGATTACTTTTGCTTGCATTTCCTGGGCAAGCGCTTTCATTTCCTGCTCTTGAGCTACTGCCATAGCCCTGCGTTCTTCGGCACGTGCTTGTGCAATATTTTTGTCAGCATTGGCCTGATCAATTTGTAGAACAGCACCTATATTTTTACCTATATCGATATCGGCAATATCAATAGATAATATTTCAAATGCCGTACCGGCATCGAGTCCTTTTGAAAGCACTACTCTTGTAATATTATCGGGGTTTTCCAAAACGGCTTTATGGTCGACTGATGAACCAATAGACGATACAATACCTTCTCCAACACGAGCTAGTACGGTCTCTTCGCCGGCTCCACCTACGAGTTGTTTAATATTGGCTCGCACAGTAACCCGTGCTTTGCAAATAAGCTGAATACCGTCTTTCGAAACGGCAGTTACCGGTTTGGTGTTAATTACCTGAGGATTAACAGACATTTGTACTGCTTCAAACACATCGCGGCCTGCAAGATCGATGGCAGTTGCCATTTTAAAGGTTAAGTCAATATTCGCTTTGCTGGCAGAAACCAAGGCATGCACTACGTGCTCTACATGTCCACCGGCCAAATAATGCGCCTCTAATTCATCCCTATTAAGCACCAGTCCGGCCTTAGATCCTTCAATAAGTGCTCTTACAATAACCGATGGTGGAACTTTACGCCATCGCATTAAAATTAATTGCAACAAAGAAATGCGAACACCCGAAACGAGTGCTGAAAACCACAAGCCAATGGGTACGAAGTAAAGAAAAATCCATAATACAACGATTATGGCTGCTATTACAACTAAATAAAAGGTTATTTCCATAATATTAATTTGTTAAATGTTTAACGATTAACGTGTTCATTTCAACTTTTATAACTTTTACGGGCTGTTTTTCATCAACATAGGAATCATAGGAGCGGGCTTCGTAGCTTTTTCCATTGATGCGTATACGCCCCATGGGGTTTAGGCGCGAAATGCAAATGCCTTCATCGCCGGGTTTTACTTCGTCGCTCAATTTTGTTTCCGATACCATGCCACTAACGTTAGTATTGAGCATGAATTTCCTCCAGGTTCCTGAGCGCAGAGCCCAAACTATGGCAAGCATTAAAAAAGCTAAAGTGCCCCACAACACATAGTTTCCGGTGGTTGCACCGAAACTTTCGTAGGCAAGATAAATTCCTCCTGCCATAAACAGTATTCCGCCTATTGCTGCAACAGTGGTTCCTGGAATAACCAAAAACTCGAGCAGAAGTAACAATACTCCAACAAATATTAATAATCCAACTGCTATTGTTGCTCCCATTATTCAATTGTTACAGATAGTCCCCGGTCGCGTAAAATATTATACATTGGTTTGAGATAATCGTTTGTTCCCGATTTTATATCACACTTTCCCTTATAATGTGTAATATAAGCACACTGTTCAGCCTGTTCATTCTTATGCGAACAAACATCAACCAATGATTTTATGACAAAATCGAAAGAATTTACATCATCATTGTGAAGCAATAAAGTTTTTTGCCCCACCTGCTTATCAACGCTAGCTTTTCGATTTTTAGGGTTTACATTTGAGTTTTCTAATGTCATAGTTTTAGTTCTTTACTTAGGAAAATTTTTTGATTGCCTGCCAGTATTACCTACTTCAGTCAAACGTAACAAAAGTAGACATTTTTTTAGTAAATAGTATCATTTATTCCGACAAAACAGCCAGCAAGTTAGGGATATAACCGCTAAAGGATAACAATTATGATTAAACCCAATTCACTGGTATTATTTTCATACTTTTACAGAAAAAAGAAATGAAGTGTAGGCCGAATTGTGGCGCTTGTTGCATTGCTCCATCAATATCATCTCCCATTCCGGGAATGCCAAAAGGAAAACCTGCGGGTGTAAAATGCATACATTTAGATGATAATTACTTGTGTGAAATTTTTGATTCACCCCTCAGACCAAAGGTTTGTGGGGAATTTGAGGCGGAAGAGATTATTTGTGGAAAAAACCGCGATGAAGCCCTGCGAATACTAAATCAGTTAGAATTATAGAAAGTAGCTAAAGCCACAAACCAAATCACTCACCTCTCGGGAATTAATAATGCAGTTGCAGCAAACTTTGTTTTACGGCAGAAGACTCGCAGGTAATAAAAAGTTTTTCGCCAACAAATGCAATTCCTTCTGTCTGGTATTTATATAAATCCTCCATTTTATTCTTTATAAGAGGCTTACTCAGATCATCGATTTTATATTTCCATAAAATAGGAACATAATCGTGATAACCTATGAAGAATATAAACTCGCCTTTTAATGCTGCACCGGTAATTAAACCACCAGGATTAAAGTGCTGCTTTTTCTTAGCAACTTGTTCACCATTTCTAAGTTCTAATGTATACACATCACTATTAAACGTCACCCAATCTTTAGTAAAAAGCCACACTTCATCATCAACAACTACCATGGCTTCACAGTCGAATGGGGTTTTACGGTTCGAAGGAACAAAGTTGGTTTGATCGGGATAGGAAAAATTGATTTCGAAAACCGGATTGGCTTCTGTTTTATTGATATCGGATATATTAACCGCTATAATTTTAAGATTTTTTCTTTTGCCTTTATTATTTCCAAAATCGCCAATTAACATGTAATTTTCTGAAAGTGCTAACGATTCCCAGTCGTGATTTTTCACACCCTGAATTTCCACGGTATGTTCAATTTCTCCAGCATCATTAAAGGCATATACTTTGTTTTCGCCTCCACTATCATTAATTGTCCAGAAAAAATCATTATAAACAACCAATGCCGATGTTTCCTTTAGCTTATCGGGCAAAGAAGAAATAAGCGTAGAAGAAATCTGTGCCTGAAATGGGCATATAACCGCAAATACTAAGAAAATGGTTGTGAATATCTTTTTCATGATTTACTAGAGTAATGAAATATTTATTATGAAAAGCATAAAACTGGGATTATTCCATTGGCATTAAATAGACGATGGTTCGATTCTGCATATCATATATTTCAATAATTTCCCGTTCGGGTTTATGGCGTTTAGTAAGTTCCTTATTAAATGCCTTATACACTTTCATAGCCCCAATAGCAATGGAAAAGCGGCTTTTGTATGGAAATGAAGTGGCAAGGTAATCATTATGTTTTATTGACTTTACATTCAATTCAGGCACTCTGTTTGCTCCAACCGTTTCGGGGACCATAAAACCAACATCGCTTCTCAATTCTTTTTTGCGTGTTTTGCGCGGATTATCGTAGTAAATCACGCCCATATTTACGATTGGAACATCGGCTGCTTTAAGCTGATCTAGCATACTTTCTAATATAGTTCCATTTTTCGAGTAGTCGCCCCGGTATGATTTATATACAAAATTAAACGGTTGGAATTTGATTTCGCGTATGGCTGTTTTGTGTAACACCCGATGAAAAAGAAAAAATCCGGCAACAAGTGCTAAAAACACAAAAAATACAATCATCGGGATAAAGAAATAGTCTGACAATATCATGTATTGAGAAATTTACTAATGATTTTCAAGAAGAGTTTTAGCTTAATGGGTTTATAAATGATATCGTCGCAACCAACCCGTTGTGCTTTGTTTTCAATATCGGCCATATTAAGTGCCGTTTGAGCAACCACTGGAAGTTTACGCTTTTTTTCCTTTATTAGTTCGGTGGCATCAAAGCCATCCATTACCGGCATATTCAAATCCATAAGTACTAAATCGATATCGTTTCGCTCCAACGCTATATCTACAGCCTCTTTTCCGTTGCGTGCACGCACAAGTTTAACTTCTGTTTTACGAAGAGCCTCAACCAAATACAAGTAATTTGCTTCGGTATCTTCGGCAATTAATATGGTTTTTTCGCTCCAATTAAACAAGTGCTGTTTGCTTTTATCAATATCTTTAAAATTCATTTTTAAGCCCATTACGAGCATATCGTCCACCTGCTTATCGTTTTTCTTCCACTCCATAATGGTGCGATCGAGAATGTGCTTTTGCTTATCAAGCGACTCTTTATGAATTTCGAGCAACAAACGTTTAAACCGCTTAACCATGAACTTGCGCCCGTGCTTACCTCCAAACTGATCCTGATATCCATCAGAATAAATATAAATGATATCATTTGGTTTGGTTTGTATTTCGTGGTTCGTAAATTCGGCATCCACATCTCTATTATAGCTAATGGCCATCGGGTCGCCCTTAAAAATCATCATTTCGCCATCACGAATAAGAATCATTGGATTGTGCGCTCCGGCAAACTGCAATTCTCCAGTTTGTTTATCGATAACCAACAATGCGATATCCATACCGTCCTTAGCCTCGTGCACATATCCTTCCTGATGCAACGATCGAATAACGTAATCTTTCAGGTGCATAAGTACTTCGCTCGCCTGAAGTGATTTAACATGCTTGTTCTCTATAAGTTTATTAACAATTTCATTTAAAAAGGCTACTCCCAGCATACTCATAAAAGCTCCCGGCACTCCATGCCCTGTGCAGTCAGCAGCAGCAATAATAAGCTTATCGTTCTTTTCTGTCATCCAGTAAAAGTCTCCGGAAACAATATCCCGCGGCTTAAACAGTACGAAATACTCATTTAAGTATTTTTCAAACAGTGGTTCCGGAGGTAAAACTGCATTCTGAATACGCTGAGCATACTGTATAGAGGCTTGAATTTTTTCTGCTTGTATCCGAATCTCATCGCTTTGCGCTTTTATTTCATCGTTTTTCTTAGCCAGTGCTGTATTGACCTTCTTGGTTTTTCGAACTTGCCTTAATATAAAAAATGCAAAAACAAAAATGATTACAGCAATACCCAACAACAAGTAACGAATAATTGCCTCGTTGCGCAAGCGCTCTTGCAACACTTTTTCTTTTTCTTCCTGTAACCTTATAATATGCTGGCGTTCGGCCGATATTTGAGACACTCGCATTAACGTATCCTCGGTCGCTCGTAATCGTTGTCTTTCTTGCGATAATTTCTCTTCGGTTTTTTCTTTTTGTATTTGTGCTTTTTGAACCACTTTTTCGGACTCCTGTTTCATTTGCACCATCTCTTGTTCTTTCAGGTGTTTATCAAATGTCGAATAGAGATTAAAATAATTCATGGTTTCTTCTGAATTGCCTAAGGCTTTATGTATTTCAGCCAACATTCCATAGCAACTTCTTACGAGTTCAAGCTGATTAAGTTCCTGCGCCAATTCTAAAGCATTTTCCGCTGCACTCAATGCTTCATTGTTCCTTTCAGCACTCTGGTAGGCCACAGCAATATTTACATATGCACTGGCAATGGCCGGTTTATTCTTTTGTTTTTTTGAAATAGTTAGTGATTTGTTAAAAGCATTTATAGCGTTATCATATTGTGCTAAATCAGAATAAACCAAGCCAAGGTTAGTATAGGTATTTCGCAAACCGGCTACATTTCCTTGCTTTTGTGTTAAGGAAAGAAGTTTTTCAAACTCTTCTGCCGCCATTTCGTTTTTGCCACTTTCCCAATAATGATAGGCTATTTTATTCAAGAAAAATATTTCCTGATTGGTATCGCCATCAGCTTTGGCTTTCGAATATCCGCTCTTAAGTTCATCAATTGACTGAGAAAAAGCTATTTGCGTAAGTGCTAAGAAGAAGCTTAAAACTAATATTCGATTCATAAAAGAATGATTTTAAATAACGGCATATAATAGCCATCGGGTTGGTTTTCTTAGTAGCAGGGGTAGATAAGAAACCCACGCACTATATTATATTTATTCCAAGTAATAATATGATTATCAACTAATTAATAGAAATCTCAATGTTTTCTTCTGCAATATTGCCAAGCTTATCTGTGGCTTTTATATATACCTTATAATCGCGTCCGCTTTCGAAAATATCTATTGCGGAACCGTATGTTGATAGTTGCCCGTTGTTCACTTTATATACAATACGCTTTAATCCTGCTAGGTCATCGGTTGCAGAAAGAAATACCTGCAGGTGATCAGGGTACACATCAATTTTATTACCCAATGCGGTTTTACTTCCAATAGGTTCAACACTAAAGTTTACATTAATACGTGGAGAAACATCATCGACCACAAAGAAAAATTCTTTATTATTTGAGTTACCAACCTTATCGAATCCTGTAAAAAATACAGTATGTAATCCAGACTGGTCTACTGTAAAAGAATCCTCGTATTTCACCTCATTCCCATCATTAATCTTGTATGTAATTTTGTCGGTTCCCGATTCTTTATCAGCAGCTGTCAGTTTAATTCTTGTTTTAGGGGCAATAAAAACAGTATCGCGATCGCGAGAAAAGGCTCCTTCAAATTTCTGACTAAGTACCGGACCAGTCAAATCGACGTACGAAGCATCGCGCTTTTGATTTGAACTGCCGCCTTCTGCTTTATTATTAACGTTATCGAATGCCCATATTTTTACGCTAAGACTTCCACTATTTCCTTTCAAGTAAAATGGTGCTTCATACATATGCTCCTCTCCCGCTCCAACCTTGTAATGCACAGTTTTAACCCCGGCTTTATTATCCATGCTGGTAATCTTAAATTTGCTACGTCCGGAGGAATACTGTACTCCATTGGCCATAAATGTATTTCCCATTATTTCTTCAACTAATACGGGTGGGGTTTTATCTACATAAAATGTAAATGTATTCCAGTCCTCTTTATTTCCAACATGATCGATAGCATAAAAAGATAAGGTATACTCTCCTTCATTGAACCACGAAGCTTTTAACGGGTATTTATACGGCTTTATTTCATTTTCGTTAATTCGATAAAAAACGCCCTTAACTCCCGAACCTGTTTCTTCATTTTCTATTATTATTGTGCTTCTGCCCGACACCACATTTTCATGCTTGTCTCCTTCGATTTTTATTGAAGTTCGCGGATTAGATTTATCAATGAAAATTACTTCTTTGTTTGTTTCTTCTGCGTTTCCAACGTTATCAATTGAATAATACGAAATCTTATACTCTTTCTCCTGAGTGAGATCAATGGGTTGATCAAACTTCTTAAACGCTGCACCATCAATTGAATAATAGATTGTATTCACGCCGGAATGCGCATCATAAGCATCGAAATCTAACTTTACACTACCTGATAAATATATTCTATCGTCTTTTCGATAACCACTTTTTACACCTTTAATTTTTGTGCGTGGAGCACGGCTATCTGCATAAATCTCAAAAATAATATCCGAAATTGGATATACTACCTTTTTGGTTACTGTATCTACTTTTGATGGTGTACGCACCGTATTAAGTCCCTCTGTATCAAAATATAAAGGATTCGTGTAACCTTTTGAGTCTTCACTTTCCAATATCACCTTTTCGGTATTTTCACTATCAGATGTACTTAAGTACAAATACACCGGGAGTTCTTTTTGTATGTATAATTTTCCATCTTCAGCTTTATACAGTTGCTTTTTATGTGTAATCCGCTCCTGAGCATTTGCTGTAAGAACCAATACTAGTAGCACAATTGAAAATAAAGTTCTTATCATGAGTATTTTTTTTAGTTAAACCTATTCTTAAAGACTTTCGTCTGACTGTAACACCGATAATACTTATCAATAGCTAAAATTACTTATCAATTTTGAAGTACACAACAATTTTGCGAAATAAATATACCTCTTTATCCATCCTTTTCCTCAAGAATACAATATACATAAGTTATTTATAATGAATTCTCTACACACACACAATATCTTACTAATTTCAAGAAAAAGATATAATTGTCTGATATACTGATTAAAATGACTTACAGATATTTAAAACTTGAGAATCGACTATTCAATTACGTTACACATATAAATGGTATGTGTTCCGATAATTTAAACTATTTATACTATTTTTGCGACTGAAACACTTCGACAAATATGAAAATAATTCAATACTATTCAATACGTATTTTCTCGGGTTTTATAGGATTTCTGCCATTTTTCATTCTATACGGACTTTCCGATTTCATTACACTCATTCTACACTTTGTGGTTAAATACCGGCGCAATGTGGTACGTTCTAACCTAACTCGTTGCTTTCCAGAAAAAAGCAAAAAAGAGTTACAGAAAATTGAACGAAGATTCTACCGTAACTTAACTGATATAGCCATTGAGAGCATCAAGGGAATCTTTATGACTAAAAGGCAAATCAACAAACGATTTAAAATTGTAAACCCGGAGGTACTCAATAAATATTACCAAAACGGCCAGGATATTTTGAGCTTGGCAGGTCACTATTGCAACTGGGAGTGGGGTATATTAGGGGTCGATTTCCAAATTAAGCATCAGGCTGTATCTATCTACAAGCCAATGCACGATAAATTAATGGAAAAGTACAGCCATAAACGCAGGTCGCGGTTCGGCATGAAATTAATTCCTATCTCTGAAGCCAAAAGTTTCATCGGGTCAAAACGAGAAAACCCGGCTGCACTGATTTTAGCAGCGGATCAAAATCCGGCCGACCGTAAAAAAGCAATTGTTGTAGATTTTTTCGACATGGAAACCGCATGTCTGCATGGTCCGGAAGCATATGGACGAAACCTGGGTTGGCCAATTGTATATTTCGATATTCAGCGTGTAAAACGCGGACACTACACTCTTGAAATAATAGAATTATTTGAACACCCGGAGAAAACAGAGTTTGGCGAAATTACCCAAAAGTACATGAGTACGCTTGAAGGAATTATTAAGCAAAAACCGGAAAATTGGCTGTGGTCGCACAAACGATGGAAAAGTACAAAAGAAGAAATTACTGAAATAAAAGGGTATAACCAGGCACGTATTAAGAAAGAAAAACAAATGCAAAAGGAGTCCTCAGCTATTTCTCAAAACGATAATAAATAGTGCTTGTATGCATGCTTATGCAGATATTCTAAAGGTTTTAAACAAAATAATTTGACAGTTATTAAGGACGTTTTTTCTTTGGTAATTTGAACATATGAGGCCGTATTAAAATGCCTCTTCCTTTTTGATAGTTCCAATTTATCGGCATTAAAAACTATACTCAGAACACTGATTTGCTCATGTTTTTGGCATTGCTAAAAACAAAAATTTTTGCAACTTTCTCTAATTCTTAGGTCTGACCGACACTAGTTTCACCTTAACAAACTATGCCAACGCGGATTACGTTTAATAATAGCTGCAATAAAGCCACACACAGGTACAACTTTATAGCCAGCTTGTTCGGTATAGGTGAGAACCTGCTCAACCATTTTCTTCCCAACTCCTTGCCCTTCCAATTCTTTCGGAACCTTAGCAAAATTAAGGTACATCACATCTCCTTTTAACTGGTAAGTGACAAAAGGAGTATACTCTCCTACCTGTACTTCAAATCGCTTTATTGCTTCATTATTTATTAACTCAAATTTATTCATATTGCAGTTTATTTTAAACTATTTGGAAACAGACCCTTTTCGTATGTTTGTGCGGCAACGTATGAAAACCACCATTTAAGGGAATTGTCCTGGAGGAATTAAAAATTGAGCTCTTTATCTACTATTTGTTTCATTCCAGCAAATGATTTTATATTATTTTTTGGATATCATCTTCACTTCTGTTATGCCCGGTATTTAAAGCAAGGTACTATTTTTTATTCAGAGGTAACTCTATTCCAAAGCCTTTCCTTTTATCCTCAAATTTTAGCATCAATGAAAAAACAAGGCCAACGAGTCCAAGTCCGGCAAACATTAAGATCGTATAGGTATAGTCTGCCACAACAGGATTTTCTGGATTGGTTTTATCTAAAATAATTCATGCCAATAGTGGGATTCCCCAAAGACCAAGGTTTTGAACCGAATACATAATGCCATAAGCAGCCCCAATACGACTTTCTTTTACTAATCTGACCATACTTGGCCACATTGCAGCCGGAACGAGTGAAAAGGCGATGCCCAGAAAAACGACCGGAACATATGGTGTGATGGTTGTAAAGGCAAAGGTAAGATGTACTCCAAGTACGATGAGTGAGCCTAAAATCATTGCCGTAGCGCTTCTTCCATATTTATCAATTACAAATCCGAAGAATGGGGTAAAAAAAGCAGTCCCGATTGGCAAGAGCGAGGTTATTCGACCACTTTGAATGGCTGAATACCCAAACTTATCTGCAAAAAAGTCGGGAGCGTAAGCTACAAATGGGAAAACAGCCGAATAAAATGTTACACATAAAAGCACAATGTAAAGAAACGGACGATTGGTGAGGATAACCTTGATATCGGCAAATGAAAACTTTTCAGCGGCAGTAGGAGGTGTTGTAATGGCAATCTGCCTGTCGAGTTTTGCATCCATAAACATATATACGAGAAAGGCAAGTAACCCAATTACTACCAAGATAGCTGCATCATTTTTAATTCGGGGGAGTATTGCGGAAGAAAAGATGACATAAGGGCTTTACCGGCTCCACCGGCACTATAAAAATCGGATGCTCCATAGGCAGTAAGCAAGGCACCAAGAGCCATTAGAAACACAAACGTATCCCGTACGCTTAATTCCGTATCGATCGAGAATGGCGCCGCCAATAATGGCCATTAACAGAAATGTATTAGGAATACTATAAAAGGAAACGAACAACCCATAATCGGTATTGCTAAAGTTAAATTCCGTCAATAGCATATCCTTCAGAGTTGAGAAGGCATCGTAGAAATAATAATTGACTGATAAGACAAAACCGACTAGTATGAGTACCAGCCACCTGAGTAGGGCTAAATCGTTTAGTGCTTTAGATACCTTTTACACCTTAAAATTCATGGTTTTTTTAGATTTCGGTTATCAATCGGCCAAAAAAGGGGTTCTTATGGGTACTTAAAAAAGGGGTTTTTTCTGAACCCGACTAAAAACAAAAAAAGCCGGAACAAGCCGACTTTTTTGTTAATATTTTGTGTAAAGTATTTATCTCATTACTTTAACCTTAACAGCAACAGGGCCTTTGGGTCCCTTTTCTCTTTCGAACGTTACCAGGTTATTTTCTTTTATCGTTTCCTCTGTGTTATTCACATGAAAAAATACGCTTTCATTATTGGCTTTATCTTTTATAAAACCAAACCCTTTATCATCATTATAAAATGTCACTACTCCTTTGCGAATCAATTCTTCTTCTGGCAAATCCTCATTTTTAGGGACACTAATATCAATGTCTTCAAGGTCTACCTCAGTTTTCTTGGTTGGATCGGGTGGCGTATCCATGATCACGCCATTCTCATCTACATAAGCAATCATGTCGTCTAAGCTGCCTCCACCCTCGTTGTCTTTACGTTCGAGTCTTCGTTGCTCTTTTGCTTTACGTTTTTTTTCTTTCTTGTTTCTTACTTCTTTTTTACCATAAGTTTCTCGTGATCTTCCCATATATTTCCTTTCTATTTTTTAATTTATAATTCCGGCAATTTATTTTTCAGCAATCTCCTTAAGCTCACAAGGCCTTTGCTTCGAATTTGTCTGACTCTTTCAGAGGACATTCCGTAAAGCCTAGCAATGTCATGCAAAGAGTATACCTTTGAACTGTCTAAACCAAACGATTTGGTTATTATATCTCCTTCTCTGTCGGGCAATTTTGCCACGGCTCGCTTAATATTTTTCACAATAGAGTCGCTCAATAGTTGCTTATCGGGCGATGCCGTATTGTTCGATTCAATCAAGTCGTACAACGTTAAGTCGCTTGACGCATCATTCGAAACGGGCATATCGAAAGATACGGATTTTTTTCCACTTCTGTTAGCAATTGCCACATCTAAAACGGGAATACCTATGTACAATGCAATTTCTTCATCGGTGGGATAGCGCTCCAGCTCTTGTTCAAGATAAGGAATCGATTTGGATATTTTATTGATTGACGTAAGACGGTTTAGTGGCAATCTTACCGTTCGAGTT
Source organism: Salinivirgaceae bacterium (assembly GCA_027858775.1). Lineage (GTDB taxonomy): Bacteria > Bacteroidota > Bacteroidia > Bacteroidales > Salinivirgaceae > Salinivirga. Next base: position 43,704 of record JAQICA010000013.1, read on the forward strand.
TGTTCAGAAATAGCTTGAATAATGGATTGTCTGATCCACCAGACGGCATATGAAATGAACTTAAAACCACGTGTGGCATCAAATTTTCCAGCAGCCTTAATAAGTCCTACATTACCCTCATTGATAAGGTCCGAAAAAGATAATCCGTGATTCTGGTACTGTTTGGCTACAGATATTACAAACCGCAGATTGGCGAGCACCAATCGTTCTAGTGCATCGTCATCTTTATTTTTTATGCGCCCGGCCAATTCCACTTCTTCGTCGGCAGAAATCATTTCGTACTTACTTACCTCCTGAAAATATCGGTTTATTGACTCTTCAGATCGTAGTGTTATTTGTTGCGTTATTTTTAATTGCCGCATTAATTTATTTATCCATTAATCCTACAGTCATAATAAAATGGGTTAAACTATTACAAAAAACGTTGTGTATGTGATAGTCATTTCCCGCCGAAAAATTCATTGGTAAAAGTCTGTTGTTTTAATTATTCTCGGATTTTTAATTATCGGAAAACATTAAAACAACTTTTTCATTCCTGTTTGCAGCGTTCCGGTATCCTACTCCAAAAGGGTTCGGTTTGCAAATTAACATACCGAAGGTTTTCCCTGAACATTACCTGGCTGGTATTCAATTGCAGCCCGGGGCGTTTCATATTTGTCTAGTATCGAAAAAACAAATACCCATTCCGTCAAGAGTGACAGGAATGGGTATTCTAAAAATTTCGATATTTAATATATTCAAATTAAATAGCTTAGACTGCTTGAACTTGAACTGCCATAGGACCTTTTTCGCCTTGTTTTAGTTCAAATGTTACTTCTTGTCCTTCGTTAAGACCTTCGTAAGAGTTCTGTAAACCTGTGCGGTGTACAAATACATCATTACCATCTTCAGTTTCGATAAATCCGAATCCTTTGGTATCGTTATACCATTTTACTTTTCCTGTTGCCATAATACTGTTAATTACTATCGGTTAAAATTTTCTTTCTTTGGTCTGGCTTCATTTACCACCATTTCGCGACTTTCATAAGTTGCACCATTGAGCTCTTCGATAGCTTTAGTGGCTTCAGTGTCGTTCTCCATTGTTACAAACCCAAAACCTTTGCTTCGGCCTGTAAATTTGTCAGTAATTACTTTTGCTTCGGTTACTGCACCGTAATCTTCAAAAACCTCTTGAAGGTCTGTTTCATTGACCCTGTAATTGAGGTTACCTACGTAAATGTTCATATAAAAAAATTAAATTGTTACTTCGGCTGAGTTTATCAGCCATTTTTCTGATTTAAAAAATAAGCAGTTTTTTCTAATCGTGAGAGAGTAGTAAATAAATGCGCAGATCTAAATCTTAATTCGGTACAAAGATATGCAATTATTTTAAATTCAATAAGAAAACAGGTCTTTTTTTTCTTATTTTCCAATTATTTTTTGAATTATCGTTAAAATCATATCAATTTCGGTAATCATCCCACGTTTAAAGAAACAAGTGCATTTTCAGCTTAATATGAATGTATAAAGAATAAATCCACTTCCATTATTCATATCGAAGAACTGAAGCTGGATTGACCGATGCTGCCTGGCGCATTCTTATTGCTGAAACAGCAATAATCATAAGACCAATAATAAGGAGTGACCCAATAAAATGGATTAAAGAGAATGTGATACTTGCGGCAAACGTATTGAGCCACAAATTCCCCAAGTACCACGATAAGGGAAAAGCAATTAATGCTACCATTGTATATATGTGTACAAATTCTATTGCAAACATGCGAAAAATCGATTTGTACGATGCTCCATATATTTTCCGAATACTTATTGCTTTGCTTTTGTACAAAATCAGGAATGAAAACAAGCCCAATAGTCCGGCAACAGATATAATGATGCTAATTACAGACATAAATGCAGCAATTTGACTGAACTTTTTCTCCTCAGCATACTGTTGTGTGTAAATATACTGATATTCATCCACTTGTACATACTGCTTTCCTAAGTATTTTTTTAATTGATTTTGAATATGGTTTCTGGCAACTGTTGATTCTCCTCCACGGTATCTCACGGCAATGTACTGTTTACCAAAGGATCCAGAAGAAGAGTCGTTGCCCAAATCAAGTACAAAGGGCTCTGGTTTTTTATGGAGTGTTTTGGGGTAAAAACCAGAAAAGACACCTATTACTCGTTCAGAGCCTGAATAGCTACTTACGGTAGTGCCAATACCGCGGCGGGCATCATTATAACTGAGATATTTTATCATTTCACCGTTCACTATAACAGCTCCTTCACGATCTGCTGAGTCAGCATTAAAGGAACGCCCCGAGGTAAGGTTAAGTCGGTAGGTTTCAGAAAAATCGGACATTACACGCAAAGCGGCGAAAAAAACCAATTCTTCGTCTGGCGTGCCTCGTTTTAAAAAGAATGGAAACCGATTATGATCAATTCCTGGAATATCATCCGAAGCCGTAACCCGTAATATACTCGGATGCTCTTCCAGGTCTTGTTTAAATTCCACGTAGTTCTCATGTAGTCCTGTAAAACGGGTACTAATAATAAGTAAGTTATTCCGATCGAGGCCGGTGTTGGAGTGCAACAAATAGTTGTATTGTCCGTGAATAGTAAAAGCGGCAAACAAAATCAATGTAGAAATAGTCATTTGAATAACAACCAATATTTTACGACTTACACCGGTTTTAGAGATGCGTTTCAGGTTTCCGCGTAAAATACGTGAAGGAAACAGTCCGGCAATAAGTGTTACTGGATATAAACCACCAATAAACACAACCAAAAGCACCAGAGATAACATTACAACGGGATAATACGAGCTAAACAAATCGGGAAACTGAAACTGTTTTTCTGTCATACTATTAAACCATGGCAATAAAAGTTCGGCGAGAACTAATGAAATAACGCTTGCGACTATAATAATTAGAAATGCTTCGAAGATAAGTTGCCATTTTATGTCTGACTCTGAAGCACCCAAAATCTTTTTTATGGCCACTTCTTTTGCCCTTTTGGCAAATGTTGCGGTAGTAAGATTAATATAATTAATTATTGCCATGATGATTAAAAACAGGGCAATCCCTCCAAAAATATAGACATAAACAATATTGCCGTTGGGTTCAATTTCATATTCAAGGTTAGAAGTTAGGTGAATATCGGTAAGCGGCTGAAGCAACAATTTATTGTTATCGCGCAACGATGGTGAAAAGTGTTTATAAACAAATCCGGGAAAGCGTTTTTGCACAAAATTGGCATCGGCAGTGCGTGTAAGTTTAATATATGTCCAGCAAGGGTTATTCACCCAACTATCGGATAATTCTCCACCTCTCTGCTCCCTTAGCGTTTCCATAGAAACAAGAACAGAAAAACGAAAATGGGAACTCTCCGGCCAATCGTCCACAACAGCCTCCACCTTAGCCTTGAAAGAATTTTCAATTGTTAACTCCTTTCCAACCACATCAATATATCCAAAATATCTCAATGCTGCCGTACGGGTTATAACGGCAGAATATGGTGTGGTCAATAGTTTATTATTATTTGCAGAGTGCAATATTTTTGTTGTAAACACATCAAAAAAACCAGAATCGGCAAAGAAAAAGCCACGATCTTTATGAACGATATTGCGATAAGCAACCTGTGTAGCAGACGACTGGTAATTGTACAACCGGGTAATTCCTTCTACGCGATCGGAAAATTCTTCGGCTACAGCCGGCCCAAGTGGGAACGGACAGCTCGAAGACCGTTCGACGATTCCTCCATAATTACCAATTTGGATAATTCTGTGTATACGCTTATACTGTTGATGATGACGATCGTAACTCAACTCATCTTTTAAGTACAAGCCAATGAGAAACACGGCAGTAAACCCCATAACCAACCCTAAAACATTTACAAACACATAAATCTTGTTTGTAAAAGCATGTCGTAGTGCCATGTATAACAGTCTCAACTTCAATTGCCGTAGTTTATCGAAAATTAAAAAAATGCTTCTGGTTATGATAGCTGCTCACCAAAACGTTCTCCAACATTTTCATGAATGATTTTCCCATCGAACAAGCGCAAAATGCGACTGCTATAATCGGCATCCCTGTTAGAGTGCGTCACCATGACAATAGTTGTACCTGTCTTGTTAAGCTCTCTTAGCAACTGCATAACCTCCTCGCCATGAACGGAATCGAGATTTCCGGTAGGTTCATCGGCCATAATCAGTTTTGGACGAGCCACTACGGCGCGGGCTACAGCTACGCGCTGCTGCTGACCGCCGGACAACTGTACCGGAAAATGTTGCTGCCGATGCGTAATTTGTACTTTTCCCAAAGCCTCCTCTACCCTTTTACGCCTTTCACGCATGGAAATGCCCATATAAATGAGTGGCAACTCAACATTTTCGAACACATTTAATTCTTCAATTAGATTAAAGTTTTGGAAAATGAACCCCACATTACCTTTTCTAAATTTAGCACGAGCCTTTTCTTTTGCATTACTTACATCGTTTCCCATAAATGAATATGCGCCGGAAGTGGGCTTATCTATGAGGCCGAGAATATTGAGCATGGTTGTTTTACCACACCCCGATGGCCCCATAATTGCAACAAACTCGCCTTCTTGTATTTCAATTGTAATGCCGTTTAAAGCGACAGTTTCAACTTCGTCGGCTCGAAAAATCTTACTTAAATTGGTTGTTTTCAGCATTTTTTCTGTATTCAATATGCATACTAATAATGGTTTTAACCCATACATCTAAAAATAAAAAACCAAAGGGGATCAAACGTTTGGCTCTAAATTCATCAATTCCAAAATTAGCAAATTTTTCGTTCATCCGTAAAGAGATTGTAATGAAATAAGCAGACCCTTTAAACGAAGTTATTTAATTCTTTAGCAACTTGAAAATACGGCGAATAGCAAGCTGTCTAATGAATGGTCAAGAGAGTTTAACGGCAAAAGATTAAGTTAAAACGCCAGGTTATTTCGGTGCATTGCTTAAGGCCTCGACAAAAACCCTGAACAAAGTATTATGCAGGTAAACCATGTTTTTAGGAAGACAATATCATAAATGCAATTGCAAATTGCCGTGTAATTTGCAGCTGAACTGCAAGTTGAGCGCGATGTTCGTGTATTTTTTGAGTAATTTGTTATTTCAAAATTGTTTTGCTAATGAATTTTCGTACTCTGTGAAAAACATTTTTTACCGTTTTGATTTTATTTCCGTATCGTTATTGTCTGTCCGCGTACAGCCTTAAATACAACCTGGTTTTGTAATGAATCTTTTTGAATTATTGCTTTTCCTACAGAAGCATTTACTTTTATCGGTTCAAAATCAAGGTTTAAACATACATCATCAACTTCAACATTTTCGGAGCCAGCCACAAACACAACTATTTTATTATTACTGCTTTTAACATAAAACCGGAGCATCATCAAATTCTTTCGAAAACTCGAAATCTCATAGGCAGAAGCAATCCAGGTATCATCATTTTTCACCATCTTGAAAAGATTTCCCAAGGCTGTAATCGTTGTATCATTATTACCGACATACCCCGGATGTCCCTGATAAACCATGACTCCCCCATAAGGCTTTACAGCGTAATTCCAGTAGTTTTCCAGGTATTTATCATAAAGTTGAGTTTTTGCGAATAGTTTACGCGGCGATTGTTTCCTGAGTGTTTCCACATTTTTTAAGAAATAATAATCGTCATGGTAGGTTGGAGCTAGCTCTATAATGTCTGTGGAATGATAAAATCCTTCATTGCCCACAACTATATTATGGGGAACTACACTACCGTGAATGAACTTCAAATTATTGGCGCCGATACTACTTTCAAAGGTGTAATTCTGTTCAGACAGAGCCATCATTCCCCAAAATCCCGGCATTGTGTATGGGAAGCGGAAACCGATAAAATCTTGTTCCCAAACTTGTTCGTTCTTGAGAATATCGCTAACAGATTGGGAATAATTAAAATTACGATAGTTATCAAAAGCATATCCGTTACTTTGTAAATGAATGCTTTCTTTTTGCAAAAAATGTCGAATATCTTCAGGTACATTTCCATTAACAAAATAGTCGGCTGTAATTTTATATTTTTTTAAAACCTTTTGAACATGTTTATAATTCTTAAGTTTCCCACCGGCATTCATTGTCACACAGAAGGCATATTGATGACCTCCCGGCCATGGGTTAAGCTGCAGAGGGATGTTGTTTTTTGAGTGAAAATCTTCCAAAACAGCATGATAAAACCCCGATATCTTGTTTGTGCTAAGCAATCCCCCTTCATCAGCCGGATGCAGAAAATCCGATGAAGCCAGTAAGTAGGCAGTTCCATTGCCATAATGGTTTTTAACAATGGCCGGTATTGTGTCCGTTTTATTGACCCAATTAGCTAATATTTCAACATGGTCACTTATCAGCCTATCGGGAACCAATGTATAAAAATATTTACCGGCTTTGGATCTCATGTATTGGCTTGTTTCGCCACTGAGATGTCCATAAACCTGAAAACCTTCCATGTTTTTCTCTGTGAGCTCAAGTCCGTAACATTCGGCTAAAGGATAATTAGCCGCTGCGAGTTTTCCATGCAAAACGATACGGTCAGTGCCATCGGTTTTGTTTCGACCCACATTATCGCCGGAAATCAAAATTCCTCCGGAGTGTACAAATTTGCGAAGGTTCTCCATCTCAGCTTTCGACATAAAAGTAAGTGAGTATTTACGGTCTGCATCGTGGTAGCCGCGAGCTGTTGAGAGAATTATTACATTAAACTTCTTCAATTCTCTGGGCTGATACAAGATATCTCTGGGTTCAAGCCGAACAGTGGCGCCTTTCTGATTAAAGGACTGCAACGCAATAACAATTCCTTTGGGCAAAGTGGTTTTTGAGCTTTCCAGCCCCGTTGTGATAATCAAAACACGGGGAAGTTGGTGCTGTGGGTTTGAATAATCAACACTGCTAGTACTTTTTTCTGAACGGCTACATGAAAATAAGGTCAGCCCAATCAGAAATAAGCTTATAAATTTTATTGTTTGCATTACCATAGTTGTTTTAATGTTATTTCGCTACCGGGTTCGATGTTTAAAAACAAGGTTCCGGTTGTATTATGCAAGGTATATTGTCCATTTTCTCTGATAACCTGAATGAAAGGAGCCGGAGTTTTGTATAAAATGGTCAGCGGATGATTATAAACAGAAGGATCCAATGAAGTTTCAACATGTAAAAATGTTCTTAATCCACGGCGCGAAATATTCAGTCTTGTGTTTTTCATTTCTTTCCGATAACGGAACACATCCCATTCATTGGCCGTCCAGTATCCGTTATTGCGTGCCAGGCGAACCTGCCATTTAAAATCATCTTTGCTAACGAAAAGATCGGATCCTTTTTTGCCAATGGTATCTTCTGTCAAATAAAGATAGTTGAAAACCTGCCACTTATTTTGATTCCGTTTTAAAATGGAATCGAATTGGGAAGTGGTGTAATGATAGGCGTTATAATTGATAAATGCCAATTTGCCTATTTGGTGCTTCCCGGGTTTTGTTGTTCGGCTGTAAGCAGGCTTTCGCCAGGAACGGTCTCCGAATGAGTGTGTAATGATAAATTTATCGAGGTCTAATTCGGTTTTTTCTTCAATCCGGGAATATTGCCCGATGAGATCGGCACTTTGCGAATTCATTTCTATTGTGGGAACGTGTCCATTCTCCTGTAACTGATGTAGAGCATTGAAGCTGAATCGTTTTCTGCGCCCAGTTTTGTCTAACCTATAACGTCCGGGAGCCTGGCCTATAACATCCGGGACTACCCCAAAAGAACCGCTGATATGATATTTATCCAAAACAGGCATGGCATAATCGATTTGGGAATAATCTGAGCTTTGGAAACTGAAAGAAACAGCTCCAACTTTATTTTGATACCACGGAGCGATAGAAAATGATTGGTTATCGGGGATTTTTATCGTATCGGTAAGGTTTATATGATGTTCGGCAATACGAAAATAATTTTTCAAACTATCATAAAGTGGTTTGAGTCTGGATGTCCATGTTGGCTCTTGCCAGCTTTCCCACTGATAATGGGAATATCCATTGACTGGAAAGCGATGAAGAATATTATTGTTTTTGTCGGTGATAAAACAAATTAGATGGAAACCATCGGTTTGTGAAGCTTCAATTGTTGCGGTTCCTTTTTGGTCGTCCAGCACATAGTTTTTTGCCGGGTCGCTTACGTTAAGCAAATGCCAGTCGAGTCGTAACTCAAACTCCCCGTTTTGGAAGTACCAATCGGCATTGGAAGTAATGGCCTGATTGCTTTTCCCAAATTTAAGCGGACTGCGATTGACAATAATGGAATCATACGTTTGCCCGGTTAATGATATTCTACCACGATTAGTTAACAACTCCTGCATAACGAATTTTCCGTTATCATTTGGCTGAGAAGCATAAATGGGAATAGAATCATTGTAAATATCAGTGAATACTGAATATTGCTCGTCAACCAGGATGTTGGCAGAATCTTGATTGAAGAATTCCGCCAAAAATTCAAATCCGCGTTCAAATTTTTCATTGGTGAATGGCAACCGATGGTCACCTTTTTTTTCATCGTAGGTGTCTATCGCAATATAAAGGTTGTGTTTGGTAAAATTCAAATCGCTCCATTTCCCGTTCAAATAAAAGTATGCGGGATCGGCATGTAATTGATAACTATTTTGTTGTTCTTGTTTTATTTTGTTTGCCCAATCTTTGGGGTGTCCGTCGATGGTTCGTTCGCGGCTCTCCAGGGCAAGAATACCAAAGCTTTGTTCGGGATTTTCCATGTTATGCCACAATTTGCGATCGTGAAAGGGTACTTCAAAATCCATAACCAACCAGTTATGCTTAAACCACTCGTCGGCCCACTCAAAATAGAGTGCTCCGGCACAGCCAGATTGAAAAATATCTCTCGTCAGTGTCATTGAAAGTCGAGCCTGTTCTGCTTCGGAATGTCCGCCCTGATCAAAACCCAGTGGAGTAACATGGCTGGTTCCCCGGCTGCTGGGCAGGCCATATTCAGCTATAACTAAAGGAATTCCTTCATGATGCGATTTTAAATCTTGCAAATAACCGTAATAATTATCTTTTTGTCCCGACGCATTGGTTGCCTGCGCGTATTCCGGCTTTAGATAAACATAGTCCGGGTAGTAAGGATAAGCATGATAAGAGGCGAAAATACCGGGAATAAACATTTCGCTACTGTAGAAATTTTTAAAATGAATAGACTCCAAATCATTATCAAACTCTCTTACTTTTTCATTTTCAATAATTTCGGTATTGTGATACATGGGGTCTAAGGGAAGCCAGTTGACAAAAGACAACGGATGTTGCATTTTATAGGTTTGGGTTTCGTAAAGCACGGTAAAGTCCATAATTTCGGCCAGCCAGACTTCCATAGGATTGCCATTTGGCATAGAAATAAAATCGCCATAATAATGATCGACAGAGTGTTTTTGATTTGTGATAAAAACGCCGTTGGGCTCCCATTCGCGCCCCAACAACAGTCCAGTAACATAACGGGAAACATCGGTTGAATAAACTCCGGATGCTTTCCCTTTTTTCGGATATAATACGCTATTTCCATGTAGGACATCAATCACATCCATGATTTCTTCCTTAAAATTACGGGTAAATTTAGCATTACGATAGTCGTGCTCTGGGGGTTGTGTGGCCCATACGCCCTGCGCCAGATAAAGCGGTTGATCCTGATTGTGAAGATTATATTGCGCAAAAGCTTCGTAAAATACCGGAGGCAAAATAGTGTAAATACGAATTACGTTGGCATTCATACGACCAATTTGCTGAAACCATTGCATATATTGGTCATAGGTCATAGCAAATTCTGCAGGGAATTTCCCCGGCAAAGCCACGCCCAGATTAACGCCCTTCATCAAAAATGTTTTCCAGTGGGGATTAGATTTTTGATAACCATAATCTAACATTTTGAAATAATTTCCCGCGGCACGAAAATAATAATCTGCTTGAGCAGAGAGTTGCTGAAGGTTTTCACGGGATTCTTTTTCCACTAAGGAGCCATTATCATCCTCAATATATTCCGTGACTACTTGTGCCTTACGTATGCTGGATTCATGCTGCATCATTTTATAGACGATGAACGCAAGCAATGCCAGAAGCAATAATATAATGGGAATTTTACGGTTCATAATCAGAATTTTCCTGAGATTGTAATAAAACCAACGACATTTTGGTAATAAGGATTGTAAAACCGGCTAACCCCGGCCGACAAAGAAACTGCATCCCAATTATATCCGGCTTCAAACGAAGCTGACCAATTATCTGCGTCTATCGTCACGCTTTTTTCTACCTCGTTGTTAGAACTAGCCTGTTCGTTGCCGCCAGAAACCGTTTCCATATAGTAAAATTTTTCTGTGCCAAAATGATAGACATACATGCCATAAATATAGAAATTTTTGAATGAATGATAGAGCGATACTGAAGGTCCTGTAAGCAAGCGATCATTGGGTGTGTAATACGAGGGAGAAATATACTTGTAGTCGAAGTACGAATGGTTGATACCGACTTTAACATCTGGCGTTTTAATAATTTTGCAATGAATACTTATGTTGTAAGAGAAGTACGGATTGGTTCCAATTTCATATGGATCTGAAGAGTATTTGCGAATTTGCTTTTCATCAACCTGTCCGGCATTCAAATCTACATTCATCGACAGTCGCGAATATTCCAGTTCTAATTTGTTAGAAATGGCATGGCGCCCCACCTGGTTCCAATAGTAAAAATAATGGTATCCGGCATCCATGGTGTTTTCCAACTTAAGTTTATTAAAGCTGTTTTGGTATTTCCATGTTAAGCCATAGGTGGAAAAAAGATCATCGCTAACGCTATAACCGCCGTAGACACTTATATTATGGTGTGCTGCCAGCCAGCTTGCTTTAATCCAACTATTATCGAACCAACGCAGGGTATCGCTCGCGTCATCGTTAATAAAATCACGTCTGGAATAATCTAACAGGAAATTGGCTGAAATTTGAAACTGATCGCCCAACCGTTTTTGGAGCGAATACCGTTGCACAAATGCATCAATTTGATAAGTGTCTTCTTTTTCTTGTAAATATTGATACTTACCACTGAAATGATATTTCAGCGCATTTTTTACTTTTTGGTGCGCTTTTTTTATGATTTGATTTTCCGGGTCTAATTTAAGTGCTTTCCGGTAATACTTTTGAGCTGTGGCAGGTTTTGAGTTCCAATAAAACATTTTCCCCAGCCCTGCCCAAACTTGAGAATAAGTGCTATCTATTTGATTAGCGTGACGATAAACATTGATGGCTTCCTGAATTTGGCCGTCATAGCTTAGTGCTTTGGCCAGCAAAAGATATTCCGGGACGTGTTCAGGTAAAAGCTGTACGGCACGTCTGGCCGTATTTATTGCTGCATCCATTTTCCCCTGCCGAATGAAACATTTCGTAAAGCCATTTAAAGCTTCCACATCGGTGGAATCATTTCTGTATATCTTTTGATAATAATACAAAGCTGAATCGCTGTTTCCGGTTTTATAATACAGCCTGCCTAAAGCCAAACGAGCATCGTAATCGTTGATGTCGAGTTCGAGAATAGCCGCATACTCCCCTATGGCCTTTTTTAATTTTCCGTCATGCATGGCTTGATATCCGGCCTTTCGATGATCTTCTTGACTCTGCTGAGCGTAGAGCGACAATGTTAAAAATAAAATTAACAGAGAAAAAGTTGTTTTCATTGTTCTATTCCTTTTCTTTCAAATTTTTTCCATTCACTTTTTTTCCCGATAACATTTACAAAACCGTTGAGTTGGGCTATCACCTTATAAAATGAATAAGTAAATTCTCCCAAAATACGAGTAAGAATTAATGTTAACCAGTCCTTATAAGTTTTGTAGCGCAGGGCATCCCGGTTTGTTTCAGATTGAGCTAAGCTCCAGTTTTCTACAATTGCAGTAATTCCACTAGTGATAATTGCTGTAAGCAAAAGAATACCTATCAACATCAATACAACCCATTGTAGATTAAGCATATCCATCAGTCCGGCTATGATAATAAAAATTATAGCCAGCACTTTCATAAGCGGAGCCATCATTTCAAATATCAGATAATAAGGCATGCCCAACAGGCCTGTTGCTCCATATCGGGGTTCAAAAATCATAGCACGGTGAATGCGAAGAGATTCTATCAATCCCTGATGCCAGCGGGCACGCTGTTTAAAAAGGTTTTTGCCTTTCTCCGGAACTTCCGTCCAACAAACGGGTCCGGGAATGAAACGCGTTTTTGCTTTTTGGTTGTTTTCATACCGGTATTTGAATAAGCGCACAACAATTTCCATATCCTCACAAACCGTTTGCTTTCCTGTGCCTATATGTTTTTTTATATAGGGATGACGATTTTGTTCACTCAAAAAACCGCCGATTTTTAACAGCTCATCGCGCCGAAACATTGAAAATGCACCGGACATCAGCAATAAAGCATTAATTTTACTCAGCCCCATGCGCGAAACCATAAATGATTTGATGTATTCGAGTATCTGCCATAAAACCCAAATATTTTTCGGCATCCGGGAGCTTATTACCTGGTTGTTTTGAAGTATAACATCATTGGAAGCAGCCAGTTGTCCGCCGGATACCATGGTGCGAAAATCTTCAATAAAAGGCCTCACTACTGATTTTAAAGCTTGATTATCAAGCAACGAGTCTGCGTCTATAGTGCAAACATATCGGCCAGTTGCATAATTAATGCCTGCATTCAGCGAGTCGGCTTTTCCGCCATTAAATTTGTCAATAACCGTTAGCTTTAACTCCCGGTGCCTATACACATTACGAATTTTTGATGTGTTCAGTGTAGGTGTATCATTTTTTACCTGTTGTAAATCGAGTGGAAATTTTTTTAACAGCTTTTCCAGCGTATCATCAGAAGAGCCGTCGTTTACTACAATAAGCTCATAATCAGGATAATCAAGACGAAGGAGCATATCGGCACAATAAGCAATGGAAACCTCTTCATTATAAGCAGGCACAATAATAGATACCGGGTGCTGATCCCATTTGTAATCTGTTGATGCCGGTTTTTGCCGTCGGCGGAAGACTACAAAAGAGTATAGAAATAATCCTACATCGATAAGCAGATATAAGACAAAGTATACGATAAACAGTTTTTCCAGTATTCGTAATATAAAATAGATCATTAATTTATTAAATGATTAATACTTGTTTATTTCAATCTACTCGTAAAGTTTTCTCTATAATCTCTTCAACTTCATTTGCAGATTCAGTCATCACCTTTTCGATAGTTCCACCAAAATCTGAAGCTACCATTAATGAATTCATTCGTGAAATATACGTCTTTCCATCAGTTTTTTTATAAATGCTAACCCGGCAAGGCATCATTGCTGATACTATACGTTCTGTGTCTTTTTCCAAAATTCTACTTGAATGATTCGGGTGACACAGCGAAATGACTTTTACAGGTAATACATGTTTACCATGCTTTTCCATTGTTTTTTGCAAATTGTATATATTTGATATTTTCCATGATTTCTTCTCAATTTCTGTTGCTAATTTATCCAGGGTCTAGTTAAAATCAGTTGGACTTAAATTCTCAATAAACGTATAATTCATCATGTTACTTTGCACTTTTTTAACCATAACATTTATGTTAAATTAACACCGTTTTTTTTTGTGTGGGTTCTGGTCTCCACATTAAATCAAAAATGAGACTCGTTTATTTCTCTATGGTTTAATAGCGGTTATTTATATTTTGAATGGAAAACTCATGGAAAAGCCTAAAAGGCTAAATGCCAGATGAAAGCATAACGGTTGAGTTGTGTGAAAATTAGTCAATAATTTCCTCGGGGAAAAATTCCGTTAGTACAATTTCACTTTTTTCTAATCTATATTGTAGAAGATATCGTACCCTAATATCTACCCTCAAATCTGATTTGGCTGACTTCATTATTCTAACCAAATTTTATCGGTTGTATTACCGTGACAACTATTGCAGGAGCCTGTATTTATTTTTGACATCATAATTTTTTCTTCACCGTTTGTGCCATAAACACTAACATACAAACCATTCCCGAAATCAATTGTTTGGGTTGTATAAAAATTTCCTTTACTGTCGACTTCAATCGTTTTTATGGTTGTGCCGGAGGCATTGGGTTCTGACGTAATTTTTACACTTCCATTTGGGTAACCGCTGGTTTGTGTTTTCTCGTACAAAGATCCGGCAACGGTAAACCAGCCTTCACCACCTTCCCCTTGCACGTGGCAATTCATGCAATTTTGGCTCAAATTGTGGCTTTCATCTGAATAGTTTTGGCTGATTACTGTTTCATTCTCATCTTCATCTTCATTTTCGCATGCTGTAAACAGGCTTAATGTAATTATGCAAATAATTAAATACTTCATTTTGCAAATTTATGTCTTTTCAAGTCAAAACAGAAGTTTTGGCGGTGGTTTTAAAGAACCTGATATCACAAATTGGTAACTTGATCAATCCTGTTAGCAATTCATAGTCTTTCGCAAAACAAGAAAAATCAGCGTTTTGTATTTTGTGCAGTATCCGAAGCCACTCAGAAAAGCAGGAAGTTTTCGTGCTGGCACTTCACACCATATTTTCACTGGTTCCAACTGCGTTTTCCTTTGTCAATTTACGAGATATATTATTGATACGATTTTTTCTATACTTACATTTTGTGCTAACGTTTTACACATATTAAAACTAAATAGTTCGCGTAAAAAAATAAATGTAATACTTTGAATATATGCAACATACACCAACAACATATTAAGTAAAATTGTGTGCAAATACAAAAAAATGGCCGTTCATTTCCGAACACTTTTGCTATAATTCCATTTTTGTCGTACTTTTCTTAAAAATTTATAAAAATCTTAAGATATGAGCAAGCACGGAAATATTCTGATTGTAGATGACAACGAGGATATTCTTTTTTCGTTAAAACTATTGCTAAAGCACCATGTAAACCATGTTGAAATAGAGTATAATCCGGACAATATTCCCGAATTAATGGCAGAACGAGCCTACGACGTCATTTTGCTGGATATGAATTTCACACAAGATGCCAGTAGTGGCCAGGAGGGTTTCTATTGGCTGGATAAAATATTAACGATCGACCCCGATGCGGTGGTTGTATTTATTACAGCCTATGGCAACACAGACAAAGCCGTAAAGGCCATAAAAGCAGGTGCTACAGATTTTATTCTCAAACCATTTCAAAACGAGAAAATCATTGCCACCATCAACTCTTGTCTGCAATTACGGTTCAGTAAAGAGGAAACCATTTCCGAAAAAAATAAAACTCGTCAACTGTCGGCCAGTTCCGATCAGCCTTTCAAAGATTTCATTGGCGTTTCGCCAAAAATGAAAGAGGTATTCCATACCATAAAAAAAGTAGCCAACACCGATGCAAGTGTATTGATAATGGGCGAGAACGGAACCGGAAAAGAGGTTGTAGCTCGTGCTTTACACAGAAATTCGTTGCGGAGAGATGATATTTTCGTCAATGTAGACCTTGGAGCCATCCCCGAAACACTATTCGAAAGTGAGCTTTTTGGACATGAGAAAGGTGCCTTTACCGATGCCAAAGAGGCCAAACCGGGTCGATTTGAAGTAGCCTCGGGCGGAACACTTTTTTTAGACGAAATAGGCAATCTAACCTTCCCGTTGCAGGCAAAACTGCTAACTGCAATTGAACGTCGCGAAATAAAACGCCTTGGCGCAAAACACGGTAAAGATATCGACATACGCCTGATTTGTGCCACCAATGCCACTATTTACGATATGGTGGATGAGGGAGAGTTCCGTCAAGATTTACTGTACCGTGTAAATACAGTTGAAATTGTGCTCCCACCCCTAAGAGAGCGGGTAGAAGATATTCCCTTATTGGCAGAGCATTACCTGAAAATATACAATAAAAAATATAAAAAACGCATTCGAAAAGTTTCGGCAGCAGCAATGAAGGAGCTTGAACTGTATAACTGGCCGGGCAACATCAGAGAGTTGCAACATGCAATAGAGCGCGCCGTTATTATGTCGGAAAATGCGATGCTCGAGCCCGACGATTTTGTTCTTTACAACAAAAGTAAACCCAAGAGCGAAATTGAACTCGACACATACGATCTCGATAAAGTAGAAAAATCAGTAATTAAAAAAGTACTCGATAAAACCCATGGCAATATCAGTCATGCCGCACGGGAGCTTGGTTTAACCCGTACATCGCTTTACCGTAGAATGGAAAAACATGGATTATAAAAAATTTTCGATTAAAGTTATAACCCGCGTGGGATTCATCACAGTAACGGCACTTTTTGCCGGCTATTTGTTTTTTGAAACACGTTTCTACTTTACAGCCTCGTTTTTTCTTGCGCTTACCATCCTGCAAAGTGTATGGCTGGCAGCACTCGTCAATAAAAGCAACCGGCAATTGATTATTTTTTTAGATGCCATACAGTATGCCGAGTTCAACAAATCATTTAAACCCACTGGACTTGGAACTGTTTTCGACGGACTATCATCATCATTCAACAAAGTACTTAGCGAGTTTCATACTATCAGGAAAGAAAAAGAGGAACAATTCTTTTTTTACCAAAATGTGGTTCAACATATTGGTATTTCAATGATGGCCTACGACATGGCCGGAGAGATTATTATGCTTAACAATGCAGCTACCAAACTCTTCCGACTGACCAATCCACAAAATATTAAATCATTAGAAAAATTCAGTCCCGAAATTGTTCCAATGCTTCGGCACATCGAAAATAACCAACGTAAACTTTTTAAGGTACATATCGAAGACGACTACCTTCAACTAGCGATTTATGCAAAGAAGTTTAAGCAAGAAGATAAAGAAATAACGATTGTTTCTGTGCAAAACATTGAATCGGAACTTGAGCAAAACGAAATGGAGGCATGGCAGAAACTTATAAGGGTTTTAACGCATGAAATAATGAACAGCATCACTCCTATTTCATCGTTATCGTCCACTGTCAATCAAATGATTGAAGAATGGCACCCAGAAAAACCAGAACAGAACGATGAAATAGGCAGCGATATTAAACAAGCATTGAAAACTATTCAAAAACGCAGCGACGGGCTGTTGCAATTTGTTCAAACCTATCGCAACCTAACAAAAACACCCAAGCCTAATTTCCAAATTATTGAAGTAGAGGCGCTATTTAAACATTTACAGCAGTTGTTCCAAAAAAATTTCGATAAAGCCGGAATTAGTTGCCAATCAGAAATTACTCCGGAGCAATTAGAAATTACTGCCGATGAATCGATGATTGAACAAGTACTCATCAACCTGATACGTAACGCCATACATGCAACTTCAAAAACTAAAGCTCCGCGAATAATCATCAAAGCAGCCTACGGAAACTATGGAAATGTACTGTTACAAGTTACCGACAACGGACAAGGAATTTTACCAGAAGTGCTCGAGAAAGTGTTCATCCCATTTTTCACAACTAAACCAAGCGGCTCGGGAATTGGGCTTTCGCTTTCGCGACAACTTATTCGTGCTCAGGGAGGTAACCTTACAGTAAATTCAGAACCCGGAAAAACCACATTTACCATAAGGTTATAACAAACATATTGATTGGATAACATCAGTGCCATTTTCTATTGGTTCCCGACATAAACACAACAATAAGCTGACAATCAAGAAAAGAATAGCCCGATAATAATTTGTGAAGTAGTAAAAAATGTCTAATTTCGCCACATCTGCACTTTAAAATATAAAAGAACCCCATATTTGATTAAAAAGCATTATTTTTGCGTCAGTCACCATTTTGTGCAGGCACAAGAACGTTAATAACTAGGCTACATACCCAATAATTAAACAATTTTTAGTAAACAATTTTTACATTACATGGAATATAATACATCAAGACAAAAACTGGTATTACCCGAATACGGGCGCCACATTCAGAAACTAATCGACTACATTAAAACCATCGAAGACCGCGACGAGCGAACCAAGGCAGCAGAAGATCTGATACCCATAATGGCACAGGTAAACACGAGCATTAAAGAAAATGGCGACTTTAAACACAAGCTGTGGGATCACCTTTTCATAATGGCCGATTTCGAATTGGATATCGATACACCTTTTGAAATTATTAAGCCCGAAGTGCTCAACAGAAAACCCGACCCAATGCCCTACACGCAAGCATCTTTTAAAAAGAAGCACTACGGGAGAATTATTCAGGACATGATTGCAAAACTCGACGACTACGAAGGCGAAGAAAAAGAGGCTTTAACTGAGTTATTGGCCAATCAACTGAAAAAATCGTACATCAAATGGAACAAAGATTCCGTTAACGATGATGTAATTTTTAATGACTTCAGGCATTTGGCCGGAACAGATGTAGAAATAAAAGACGACCTTAAGTTAGTTGAAACCAAAGCCATAATGGCAAAACCAAAAAAGAGGAAAACAACTCGAAAAAACCGTAACTAATGGCAAGTTTTATCATTGAGGGCGGGCACCAGCTATCCGGAGAAATTGAACCGCAAGGTGCGAAAAACGAAGTACTACAAATTATTTGTGCTGTTTTACTCACAAGCGAAAAAGTTACTATCAATAACATTCCCGCTATCAGAGATGCACACAAGCTTATTGAGCTGCTGCGCGGCTTAAATGTAAAAGTTAGCCAAAATTCCATTTCTTCATTCACCTTTCAGTCCGACAATGTTGACCTAAAGTACCTGAAAAGCGATGCGTTTCGCAAACAAAGCCAATCGATTCGGGGATCAATTATGATTGCCGGCCCCCTTCTGGCACGTTTCGGCGAAGTATATATTCCCCGCCCGGGAGGCGATAAAATTGGGCGTCGCCGCCTAGACACTCACTTTGTGGGACTAAATAAACTCGGTGCCGATTTCAAATTCGATATTAAAGAAAGTGCCTTTACTGCAAACACCAAGATACTCAAAGGAGCACCAATGCTGCTGGAAGAGGCTAGTGTAACCGGTACAGCTAACATTCTTATGGCGGCCGTTCTTGCAGAAGGAAAAACAACCATTTACAACGCAGCATGCGAACCCTATATTCAGCAACTTGCAAAAATGTTGGTGAAAATGGGAGCAAATATTACCGGAATAGCCTCGAACCTACTAACTGTCGAAGGAGTAAAAGAACTAAAAGGTTGCAACCATACTTGCCTGCCCGACATGATTGAGGTGGGCTCATTTATTGGAATGGCAGCAATGACGGGTAGCGATATTACAATAAAAAATGCCGGAGTAGAACATCTTGGAATTATTCCACGGGCATTTGAAAAACTCGGCATCAAACTCGATTTTAAAGGCGACGATATCCATGTGCCTGCACAATCGAATTATTCTGTAGAAACGTTTATCGATGGATCAATTCTCACTATCGACGATGCTCCCTGGCCCGGATTAACTCCCGACCTGCTTAGCATTATACTTGTGGTAGCCACACAAGCGAAAGGAAGTGTGCTTATTCACCAAAAAATGTTTGAATCGCGCCTGTTCTTTGTCGACAAACTAATAGACATGGGCGCACAAATAATTCTTTGCGATCCGCACAGAGCTTCAGTAATTGGTTTAAACAAAGAAAGCCAATTACGAGCCACCATGATGACAAGCCCCGACATTAGAGCCGGTGTAGCTTTGCTCATCGCTGCATTATCTGCCGACGGTGTAAGCCAAATTTTTAATATTGAACAAATCGACAGAGGCTACCAGAACATCGATACACGCCTAAATAAGCTGGGCGCTCGTATTACCCGAATGGAATAACTTAGTTTCTTATTGTATCAGCTTAACATACGAAATCAAGTTACTAAACCGTTATAACAAGTACAGACACAGCAAAAAACACTATGAGACAACTTTTCAAAAAAACAAACCTTGCGTATGCTCTTGCAGATGCTAAAAACACCGTTTGGCAACCAGCAACGAACAGCATTCTTTTAAAAATAGTAATTCTCACCATCAGCCTGCAATTAGGCTCTCTAAACCTGAATGCACAGGAAACAGGCCTGCAAGTAGGTCAAATTGCGCCGGAAATAACCAACACAAAACCCAATGGAGAACAATTGAGTCTGATAGATTTACGAGGAAAAATTGTGTTAATTGATTTTTGGGCATCGTGGTGCAGACCATGCCGATTTGAAAATCCTAATATTGTGCGGGCTTATCAAAAATTTAAGGATGAAACATTCGTCAATGGCAATGAATTCACTGTATTGAGCATTTCACTCGACAAAAATAAAAAACAATGGCTCGAAGCCATTAATACAGACAACCTTGAATGGAATAACCACATTAGCGATCTGCAGGGCTGGTACTCTGAATCTGCTCAAAAATACAATATTAAAAGTATTCCGGATAATTTTCTGATTGATGGAGAAGGCAAAATAATAAGTAGGAACCTACGAGGTCCGAAATTGGAAAAAACCCTGAATCAGTTGATTAAGAAATAAATTTTCATCAAAAATACGAGAACCGGACTTCGATAAACAGTCCGGTTTTATTTTGTGTAAAATTTGAGCATCTGAGCTAATGAACGATCACAAGCAGCACAAAAAGTGCTGGTTTGATTACTTCGCATACGACAATTCATGGCCGGACTATAAACCCCTTTAGTCATATAGGCACCACCTTCAAATGCGCCTGTAACATTTCTATACTTTGCAGTACGAGGCGTAGGTACTGGAGTAGACGAATTTACCAGCGAATCCCATTTTGCGCTAAAATCGACCAAAGCGGTTACATTGGGTTTCCAATGTTCATACGTAGTATCCATTCCATCTAAATACGGTACTTCGCTATCGAAATATTCATCGGCCAAACCGCCGAAATGATGACCGAACTCGTGCAAAAAAACGGTTTCGGAATAGCGGCCACGGGCAGAAAAAACGGAAACGTGATTAAAAAACCCACCTCCACCGTACCGGTCAGTGTTTACCATAACCAATACAAAATCGTAAGGTACAGCTGCTGCCACATCCATTAATTTAAAATATCGCTCCACACATAAATACCGTTTTAGGTTTAATGTATTGAACGAGCTGCTAACGGCCGTATTCAGAAATTTATGCTTTGTTGGTTCCGTTACCCCAGACATTTCTGAAGGTTCAAATACTAACCGAATATTAATTCGCTCGCTATATTCCTGAAATGGCGCCTGTGTTAGCAAAAAATCTGCAAAACGCTTCACATCTTCCATGGCTTGCTGTTTTTCCTCAATTGTATATCCATCGGCCACAAAAGCCAAATCGAGCCGATTGTGCTTATTTCCATCTCCGGATATTAACTCTGTGATGATATTTCCGCGTTCCACGTATGATACCACATTGGTATTGTTTGGCGAAATATTCCATTGGTTCATTAATTCAAAGTTCGTTTTAACACGCCTCTTTAATAGTACCTTCACATTTTGAAGCGGAAAGGGAATTCGCACCGTTTGCTCAAAAGCATAAGTTCCTTGACTTACAAGGTCTGTAATGAGCCACTCCTCGTACAAGGTAGAAAAACCCCGCTTAAACACCAGATTATCATTTTCATCAATCACTTCAATAACATACGTTCCATAATCGAATGGCCACACAAATTGGTCGTTTTCAATGGAAAAGTGAGGTTCCTTTTTAAGTTGAACAATTGCAGCCTGCTGATTATGGGCAAATCCAGACAGCATAAAATCAATACGCAACCACTCGGCGTTGCTTAAAACAGTTGTTGGCTGTGCGCTTGTACTGCCCGATATAATGAATAAAAAAAGCAAAAAGGTAATGGAACGGATGTAACTCATATTTTTATTGTATTTTTAGCTTCCTAATCAAAAAAAGTGCCCCAATGGAAAACATCGAAAGATTATTTGAAGAATGGCTAATTGGAATTGGCCTGAACAGCAGCTTTGCGGATGCTGCATACATTATTGCCAATATCCTGGGCATTGCGGTTATAAGCGTATTTACAGATTGGTTTGCTAAACGCATTATTCTGCAAACCATTAAAAAAGTAGTACGAAACACAAAAGTAACCTGGGATGATATCATAGTGGAACGAAAAGTATTCAACAGACTAAGTCACCTGGCGCCGGCCATTGTAATATATTACTTTATTGAAATTGCATTTCCCAACGCTCCGGGCTGGGTTGGTTTAGTACAACGTGGAATTTATATTTACATTATACTCATTACACTTTTAGTAATCGATTCATTTGTAAATGCATTACACGAAATTTATACTCAGGCTCCCATTTCAAAAGATCGGCCCATAAAGGGATATGTGCAAGTCGTGCAAATAATTGTTTACTTCATGGGAGTAATTACAATTATTGCTGTTTTAATTGGGAAATCGCCTGGAACATTACTGGCCGGACTTGGAGCTTTGGCAGCAGTGCTCATGTTGGTATTCAAAGACAGTATTTTGGGGCTTGTGGCAGGCATTCAGCTTTCGCTAAATAAGATGGTAAAAATCGGCGATTGGATAAGCATGCCTGCACATGGTGCCGACGGCGATGTAATAGAAATTACGCTCAACACCGTCAAAGTTCAAAACTTCGATAAAACCATAACCACCATCCCAACCTACGCACTTGTTTCAGAATCGTTTAGCAACTGGAGTGGCATGATGGAATCTGATGGAAGGCGCATAAAACGCTCACTTTACGTGGATATCCGTTCCATTCACTTTTGCTCCAAAGAACTACTTGACAAACTCGAAAAAGTACATGTACTAAGCGATTACATAAAAAGCCGACGCAAAGAAGTAAGTGAATACAATACAAGCAAGGGCGTAGATGAAAGCATGATGGCCAATGGCCGGAGATTGACAAACATTGGAGTTTTCAGACGATACATTGAGGAATACCTAAAGAATCACCCACAAATAAACCAAGATATGACCTTTTTAATTCGGCAATTGCAAGCCACCGAAAAAGGCGTTCCAATAGAGATTTATGTGTTCAGTAAGGAACAACGATGGGTGTATTTCGAAAACATTCAAAGTGATATTTTCGACCATTTACTGGCAGCTATTCCTGAATTTGAACTAAGCATCTATCAAAACCCATCGGGCAACGACTTACAACAGTTTATCAAAAATAAGAGTATTTGAGAATAACGAGAGCAACAATTAAGTACATTTGCCCATATTAATAACCAAAAATTATTAAACCATGTATAGAATAGTTTTCACAGCAATTTTGGCCATTATTTTTGGCACGTCTAACCTTGCAGCCCAACAACAAGGGCCTCATATTTCATTTGATGAGGTTGTGCACGATTATGGGCAACTTTTGGAGACCGACGGAATCTCAAAATACAACTTTGAATTCACAAATACCGGCAGCACTCCACTCATAATAAACAGAGTAAATCCTTCCTGCGGTTGCACAAGTTCAAATTACACAAAAAAACCAATTCAGCCCGGCGAAAAAGGGTTTGTTTCTGCAGAATACAACCCGACAAACCGCCCCGGACCATTTAACAAAACCATACGAGTATACAGCAACTGTACCGACAACCCCACAATTGTGTTGCGTATAAAAGGAGATGTAGCTCCCAAACCACGTAGTCTTGAAGACGATTATCCTACACTGATGGATGGTATTCGATTAGATAATACTCAGTTTGCATTTATGAATGTAACAAATAAAGACCGCGAACTAAAAACCCTGAATGTGGTAAACATTTCAGACAAACCCGTAAAACTAGAAATGGAACGCATTCCTCCATACATCGACATTGAATTTAAACCTGCTACACTTAAACCCGGCGAAAAAGGTGTAATCAATGCCACGTTTCACGGCAATAAGACAAACGATTTGGGCTACGTTCGCGGCCGAATGTCATTAAAAATTAACGGAGAACTAAATCCACGCAATAGTCTGGCGACCACGGCTATGGTAAAAGAAGATTTTTCGCACCTTACCAAAGAAGAGATGGCCAATGCCCCAAAAATTGTATTTGAAGAAAACACATTCGATTTTAACACAATTACCCAGGGCGAAGTTGTAGAGCACAAATACACATTTAAAAATGAAGGTAAATCAGATCTGATTATTCGAAAAGTACATGCCAGTTGCGGATGTACAGCCATTGCCCCTCCAAAAGAAGCGATTAAACCAGGAGAATCCAGTTCTATTGAAATGAAATTTAATTCGCGTGGTAAGCTAAACAGGCAGCATAAAACCATTCGTATTTACTCGAACGACCCTGATAACAGTGTTCTAACTCTCGTCGTTAAAGGAGAAGTAAAAAAAAAGTAACCCCTGAGCTTAAACTATTTTAAGTTCAACAATACACAAAACTGCCACCCCTACCATGGGGTTGCAGTTTTTTTTTAGCTGTTTTTTATCATTTACAAAAATACACAGTGAAACAAAAAAGGTGTTTACTTTGTATTCCACTTAAAATCCAGAAACTGAAAAACAGAAACTAAAATCACAGGAGCGTTGGCTCCCTTCAGGGAAAAAGGCAGCACGTGCAGAGAACACAATCCCCACCCTGCCCCCTAAAGTGGATTCCACCCGCACAGTTCATAGAAATATCAAAATAATAAACAGACGAAACAATAGGATAATCTGCCAGAAAAACACCTACAGCAATGAGTACACAA